>JAVCDB010000054.1 GCA_030765205.1 Candidatus Aadella gelida
AAACCTTTAAACTTTTTAACCTTTTAAACTGGTCCTGTTGTGTTCTTTTTTACGTGGTGCTATGTAATCTGTCGGAGAAAATTTGTCCTATTTTTTGCCTAAGAGTGTTAAAAGTATGGCTTTCTGAACATGCATCCTGTTCTCAGCTTGATCGTAAACAACTGATTTTTTGCCGTCTATTATGTCCGTTATCTCTTCTCCCCTATGAGCCGGGAGACAATGCATTATAATAGTGTCCTCTTTAGCGGATTTCATAAGACTTTTATTGACTTGAAATTCTTTAAAGTCTTCCAGCCTCTTTTCCCTTTCTTCTTCCTGCCCCATACTTATCCATACGTCGGTATATACGACGTCACTACCCTTAACCGCTTCATGAGGGTCAGTATATAATTCCACTTTGCCTCCCCTTTCTTTAGCGATATCCAGTGCGGAAGATAACACTTCTTTTTGAGGCTGATACCCTTGGGGAGTAACTATTTTCATATTCACTCCTGTCTTCGCGCAAACCATCAAGAGAGAATTAAGAACATTGTTCCCGTCCCCTACATACGCGACTGTTACGTTCTTCAGTGTCTTTTTCTTTTCCAGTATCGTAAAAAGATCGCTTAATGCCTGACATGGATGCTCAAGATCCGATAATCCGTTTATTACCGGAACATCTGAATATGTCGCTAAAGCGCTAACATCTTCATGTGAGAATACTCGAGCTACTATACCATCAACATACCGCGAGATTACACGCGCGACATCTTTTACTGATTCTCGTTTTCCCATCTTTATCTCACGCGGACTCAGGTACAGCACATACCCTCCAAGATTTACCATAGCCACTTCAAAGGATATCCTTGTCCTGTTCGAAGGCTTTTGGAACAAAAGCGCTAATGTCTTATCCTTAAGCGCGAGTTTCCGAGATAGCGGAGCCTTTTTAAGTTTCTTGGCAAGCTTCATAATATACAAGATCTCTTTCTCATTCATGTCTTCTATCGTTATAAGATCTTTTTTCATATTTTCTCCATTACTTTTGAAAGTTTGTCTATCGCTATATCAATCTCTTCTTTTTTAACATTTATAGGCGGCATTATCCTGAGTATATTTTTTTGTGTACAGTTTACGAGGAGTCCTTCTTTCATACATTCTTCGACTATTTTAGATCCGTCTTCGATATTTAGTTCCACTCCCAACATAAGACCTTTCCCTTTGATCTTTCCAATATACTTCGAAATATCCTTACTTTTTTTTATGCTCTCTGTCAAATACGGACCCATAACATTTACGTTCTCAAGAAGACCTTCCTCTTCTATCGCGTCAAACACGCCTAAAGCCGCCGCGCATACTATCGGACTTCCTCCAAACGTAGCCGCATGGGATCCGGGACCGAGTACATCTTTATGCTTATCCTTTATAACCAAAGCCCCTATGGGCATCCCCCCACCTAAAGATTTTGCCAAAGTAATGACATCCGGTTCTATTCCAAAATGTTGATATCCAAACATTTTCCCCGTACGCCCCATACAAGTCTGAACTTCGTCACATATAAGTAAAATATCTTTTTCCCTGCATATTTCAGCAAGGCTCCTCATATAACTTTCGCCCGCGACATTTATCCCGCCTTCACCCTGCACGGGTTCTATCATTACCGCAACTGTCTTATCACTTATCGCTGAAAGAAACGCCTCTTTATCGTTAAAGGGAATATGTTTAAACCCCTCTGGTAAGGGAGCAAACCCTTTTTTCACTTTATCCTGACCGGTAGCGGTAAGAGTAGCAAGCGTACGCCCGTGAAAAGACTTCTCCATCGTTATTATCTCGTACCGAGAAGAAGCGCTCCCGTATTTCCGGGCAAACTTTATGGCACCTTCATTGGCTTCTGCTCCGGAATTAGAGAAAAATACCTTCCCGGGAAAAGAATGCTCAATTATCTTCTTCGCAAGTTCAGGCTGATTCTCATTATAAAAGTTATTGGATACGTGGAGTATCTTTTTGAGCTGCTCCTCTATCCGGGCTATAACTTTAGGATGGCGATGCCCCGTACCGCTCACGGCCCATCCTGGAAAAAAATCCAGATACTTTTTCCCTTTCTCGTCCTCAACCCATGTCCCCTCACCTCGTGTGATGCAGAGATCCTGCCGCACGTAAGTATTAAGCACATAGTCATCGTACATTTTCTTTATCTTTTCCATATCTATTTTCACCATCCGTTACTCATGTATTATTTCGGTACCAATCCCTTTATCCGTGAATATCTCAAGAAGTAATGCATGAGAAAGAGTAGCATCTACTATATGGGACTTACGCACTCCGCCCGCAAGGGCATGGAGACATGCCTGCGTTTTAGGGACCATACCCTCTTTGATAACACCCGTCTCTATAAGATGCTTCGCGGTTTCTGCGGTCAAAGAATGAAACAGCGAAGCCGCTTCATCTTTATCCCTCATAACTCCCCTTACATTCGTTAAAACAACGAACTTCTCCGCATTTAGAGCAATAGCTAAATTTGATGCGGCTTCATCGGCATTGATATTGTACAGTTTGTTATCCGCACCTTTTCCCACAGGACAAATGACCGGGATAATATTCGTATCCATAAGACGGTTGAGTATGGTAGTGTTTATCGCTTCGACGCTACCTACAAAACCCAGATCCGGTCCTTCTTTTTTTGCTGCCTGTATCATACTGTTCTCTTTCCCGCTGAGGCCAAAAGCTTCCCCTCCAAAACCTGATATTTCATCAACAAGAGACTTATTAACGTCCATAAGGACCGAGTCGACAACACCCATTGACTTTTCACATGTAACCCTTAACCCGTCAATGAACTTGGTATCTATCTTTGACTTTTTAAGTTCCTCGTTTATATTAGGTCCGCCGCCATGAATAAGAACGGGTTTCATCCCGGCATACTTCATGAACACTATATCCTGAAGAACCATACTTCGCGCAGCTTCGTCCTGCAAAGAACTCCCGCCGTACTTTATAACGACAACCTTGCCGTAAAACTTCTTTATATACGGCAGCGCTTCAATTAGTACTTGGCTTTTTTTTATAGCTTCTTCCATGTCAGCTCCATTATCACGTCGTGTAATACGAATTAAGTGTTATATATTTTTTCGATATGTCACACGAGAAAAATTTAGCTTCCATTTTTCCTGTGTTAAGCACAACTTCTATTTTGACCTCTTTCCCTTTAAAAACCGAAGAACTTTTTCGATTAACCCGTTTTACCGTCTTTCCATTCTTAAAAAAGGTCACTCCATCTAAACTTATCTCCATCTTCTCAGGATCGAACTTCACTCCACTGGCACCGGCAGATGAAGCAATCCTTCCCCAGTTAGGGTCTCCGCCCAGAACGGCGCATTTTACCAAAAGAGAACTCGCGATAGCTTCAGAGACCTTTTTAGCGTCCCCAGCGGTCTTTGCCTTTTTAACATGAACTTCAATAAACTTTTCCGCTCCTTCACCATCAAGAACTATCATTTTAGCAAGTTCATGCGCAATACTGTTCAGGTTTTTACTAAACTTCTCAATACCCTTACCCTTCTCTCCTATGATCTTGTTTCCGGCACGGCCGTTTGCTAAAAGCATTACCGTATCGTTAGTACTCATGTCACCATCCACGGAAACCGCGTTGAATGATTGCTCGGCGCTTTTATTTAAAACTTTTTTCAAAGCCGCTGCCGATATGTTAGCATCCGTCAGGATATAGCATAGCATGGTAGCCATATTTGGTTTTATCATTCCGGCGCCTTTAGCTATTCCAACAATACTGATCTCCTTGCCTCCCAAGGTAAATTTTCGTGCGGCTATTTTACGAAACTTATCCGTGGTCATTATCCCATCTGCCGCATCGATCGTGCCGTAAGGTGAAAGACCTTTTACTATTTCTTTCATCCCTTTTTTAATAGGCCCGAGATCCAAAGCTTCGCCTATTATCCCGGTAGAGGAAACTAAAACCTCGTCTTGGTCGAGATCCAATATATCTGCCATTACCTGCGTCATCTTCTTTGCGTCTTCCAGACCGCGTTTCCCCGTCATACAATTAGCATTTCCGGAATTTATTACGACAGCGCTTACTTTCCCGTTCCTTTTAAGCTGCTCCTGGGCAAGTGTCACCGGAGCGGCTTTAACCGCATTCCGCGTAAATATAGCGGCTATCTTACACGGCTTTTCGGAATAAATAAGAGACAGATCCTTCCTTTTCTTTTTTGATCCGCAATGTATCCCATTAGCTAGAAATCCCTTGGGAAGTTTATATTTCTTCATAATTCGCCTTTGTTCTATAACCGATCTTAAAGGTCAATGGTCAATAGTCAATGGTCAATAGTCTAATCCAGCCCTTCTTTTTCGTCAAATCCGCACATAATATTCATATTCTGCACTGCCTGACCGCTGGCTCCTTTTAGGAGATTGTCGATAACAGAAACTATTATCAACGTCCCTCGTGTCACCTTTATTCCAATATCACAAAAGTTCGTATAAGCTACGTCCTTTATCTCCGGCATCTCTCCTAAAGGTTTTATCCGAACAAACGGTTCCGCAGCATATTTTTTTGTATACAGATCGTGTATCTCTTGCTCTTGCCCCATGCCTTGGTAACGGACATATATCGTTGAGAGTATCCCCCTTTTGATCGGGAGGAGATGCGGAACAAATGTTACTTCTATTTTCTTCCCGGCCTCAAGTGACAATATATGTTCTACTTCAGGCATATGTTGATGTGCATTAGGCTTATAACACTTAAAATTTTGAGCCTCTTTATCTTCACTCTCTATCTTTTCTGCTGCTTTCCTTCCTGCCCCGGTAATTCCGCTTTTAGAATCTATTGTGATGCTCCCGCCACTCTCCGAGATATCTTTGATAACAGGCAAAAGCCCCAAAAGAATACTGGTAGGATAACATCCAGGATTGGCTACAAGCTGGGCCTTCTCAATTTTATCCCGATTTAGTTCGGGCAATCCATATACGGCCTTATCCAGGTCTTTTCCATCCGCCTGATCGGTCTCGTACCACTCAGAATAGACCTTACCCGGCAACCGGTAATCAGCACTGAGATCTATAACCCTATTCCCCTTTTTAAGAAAAGCCGGAGCTATATCTTTAGACACTGTGTGGGGAAGAGCCAGGAATACTATATCGCTCTTTCCGGCAACATCGTCGATATCAAGCGCCTTATAGGGAACATCCAGCTTACCTTTAAGTTCCGGATAGAGGTCTGCTATAGATGTTTCATCCTCTACACGTGCTGAAAGTGAAGTGATCTCAACATCTTTATTTTTCAAAAGAAGTTTTATCAGCTCCTCACCCGTGTAGCTGGTTATGCCTACGATTCCTACCCTTACCATCTAGTCCTCCGTTAGTACAATGTACACAAAAATATGTACAATATTCCTACTTTTCGCCCCTATATAATATTATTATGAAAAATAAAGTATAGGGTAAACCCTTTAGTATGTCAATTAAAAAGGCTTCTTCACCTTCTGTCTCTTCTTTCCTTTAATCTGCCCTTCCTACTATCAATCAAAAACTTAAAAAAAAGGCCACGCATCAGCGTGGCCTTCCATGAGATGTTGTATATAAAACTAACGTTTCGAGAACTGGAACTGCTTACGCGCGCGTTTCTGCCCGTACTTTTTTCTCTCTTTTGCTCTGGGATCTCTTGTAAGAAACCCTGCTTTTTTGAGTGCCATTTTAAAACTTTCATCGGCTTCTACAAGTGCCCTGGTTATACCATGCTTAAGGGCTCCTGCCTGACCTGTGGACCCTCCACCTGAGAGTGTAGCCACAACATCAAATTTGCCAATGGTCCCTGAAATATTAAAAGGGCTAAGCACCATTATCCTATGGGTTTCTCGGGGAAAATAATCCTCAAAATCCCTTTTATTGAGCTTGAGTTTACCTGTACCGGGACGCAATCTAACTCTTGCTACGGATTCTTTTCTCCTACCAACTGTCACATATTCAACCATTTTTTCCATATTATTCCTCTATCTCCTGTTTATAACTTGATCTCTATAGGCTGCTGCGCTGACTGCGAATGTTCTTTACCTTCGTATAATTTCAGCCTTTTTATCATTAAAGCGCCTAACTTATTTTTAGGAAGCATTCCTTTAACAGCATGCTTTAGTATATGCTTAGGCTTCTTTTCCATCATATTCTTATATGCGGTCTCTTTCTGACCGCTGGGATAACCCGAAAACCTTTTATATACCTTCTGGTCCTCTTTCGCTCCCGTTACCCTCACTTTACCGCAATTAAGAACAGCAACGCCTCCTCCTCCATCCACATTAGGAGTATAATCCGGGCGAGACTTCCCGCTTAAGATCTTAGCGATTTTGGTAGCTACTCTACCTACGATCTGACCTTCAACATCTATTACATACCACTGATGTTTCACTTCCTGTTGTTTTAACATTTTAGTCTTTTGCATAGTACTTTTCCTCGTATATTATTTTTCCTAGCGCTAAATAGCGCCTATAGTTAGGATAAAAAAACAAAACTGAAGTGTAAAATTATCACATTTGGGTAGGTTTGTCAAGAATTATCGAAAAAAGATGCATCAGCAACAAATACTTGCCTGATCTATCTCCACTGCCCTGTTTAAGAGGCATACAGCTCGGTCCCATTATGGTCAAACTCTATCTGGCGCGGGGATCATTTATCTTTTGATATAGTTCTGTAGAGAGCCCTTACCTGGTCCTTATAGAGTGTGTTGAACACCACCTGAAGAGATTCTTTCCCGGTGTCCTTTCTCATGAAATCAGCAGTTCTTTTTCTGTCGCGGCGCTTGTCATTAATGCTAACATTGTGCTTATACTGCTTTTTGGACATTTTTCACTCCTTTTTCTCTATCGCTTTTTTTTCTAAAAATAACGTTCCCATCATCCTGCAGAACAAAAGTCACTTTATCACTACGCCTTATCCCAAAATATCCCTGCAGAACCTTTGGAATAAAGATCTGTCCCCTATTAGAAACTGTAGCGAAAAACTTTAATTTGAATTTCCCTCTCACCCTTTTCTCCTTGATCTGTTATTTGTTATAACAAGTATACAACAAGTATAAATACTTGTCAATAAGAAAAAGAAAAAAGCCGAAATAGTCTCCGGCTTCTAAAATTTTTAAAATATGTCTTTTATTTGTTCCTCGGAAGTCTGGTTATTACGGGGGTTACGCGCTCTTCTATTAGATATTCACAACCTCTGCTATCAGATGTTCACAACCTCGTAAACTTAGTTATTACGGGGGTCCTGCGCTCTGCTATCAGATGTTCACAACCTCTGCTATTAGATATTCACAACCTCGCAAACTTAGTTATTACGGGGTCCTGCGCTCTGCTATCAGATGTTCACAACCTCGCAAACTTAGTTATTACGGGGTCCTGCGCTCTGCTATCGGATATTCACAGCCGTAGCCGGGGTTTAAACCCCGGCTACGGCTGAAGTCTGTTGTCTGAATCAATATTTTACTTCGGCTAGAAATAAACCTTTTGCGGGGGCGGTGGGTCCGGCTGAGGTGCGATCTTTCTTTTTCAATATCTTCTTCATGCTTTCGGGAGGAAGGTATCCCCTGCCTATATCTACAAGCGTACCTACTATATTTCTTACCATATTGTAAAGGAATCCGTCCCCCTCAACTTCTATTTCAATAAGAGATTTTTGTTTTTTTATGCTGATATGCGAGATTTCTCTTACGGACGTCCCTTCTCTTTTGTCCGAGGCTCGGAAGGAGCTGAAATCATGCCGGCCTTCGAGAACTTTAGCTTCTCTTTTCATTAAGCTTAAATTTAGTTTGTAAGGCACGCGCCATGAATACTTCTCAAGAAAAGGATCGGCATGTTCTGAATTTAGGATGCGGTATCTATATGTTTTTGATCCGGTATCAAACCTGGCATGAAAATCGGCGTTCATTTCTTCCGCTTTTATTACCACTATATCTTCCGGAAGAGTTCTATTTAAAGCAGGAGACAAACTGCGAACAGGAATATCATGTGCGGTTTTAAAATGCGCTGTCTGTTTCAGGGCATGCACACCCGCATCTGTGCGTCCGGAGCCGTGCACGCGGCACATCTTACCAAAAAGTTTATTTAAAGATTTTTCTATCTCTTCCTGGATGGAAGGACCATTCTTCTGAAGTTGCCAGCCGTTGTATTTGGTACCGTCGTAGGATATGGTGAGTTTGATAGTTCTCATTGAAGTTTATTGAGTTAGTTTAGTATATAGTATATGGTATAGGGTATATAGAGGACTGACCAATATTCTAATGGAGCAGATTCTATAGAATATCGGTCAATATCACACTATACTCCATACGCTATACTATATACGCAATTATGCTTCTTTAATGAGCAATTCCGCGATCTGCACCGCGTTAAGCGCGGCGCCTTTTCTCAGATTATCGGCAACAACCCACATGTTTATTCCATTGGGAATAGATGCATCTTCACGTATGCGCCCGACAAAAACATCATCTTCACCTTCAGCGTTTATAGGCATAGGATACTTGTTTTCAGAAGGTTCATCAACAAGGGTTATACCTGGAAAATCTTTCATAAGCCCTTTTGCTGTTTCCACATCTATTTTCTTTTCGGTCTCCACATTCACGCTTTCTGAATGAGCATAATAAACGGGAACTCTCACGCATGTAGCCGTGACAGCAAGTTCAGGAAGCTCCATTATCTTGCGTGTCTCTTTTATCATCTTGGTCTCTTCTTTGGTGTAAAGATCCTCTTCAAAAACATCAATGTGAGGTATGACGTTGCACGCGATTTGATGAGAGAATTTTGATACCATCTTTTCCGGAACAATATGGTTTCCAACCTTGTGATGAGATTCTTTTTTGCTAAGTTCCTCGACCTGGGCTTCCATCTCCAAGATATTTCCCTGACCAGCTCCCGATACCGACTGAAATGTAGTTACCACTATTCTTTTAAGTCCCGCTTCTTCTACGGCCTTAAGCGGAAGTACCATTTGTATGGTAGAACAGTTGGGATTGGCTATTATGCCGCTGTGCCCATCTATCGCATGGGGATTCACTTCGGGTACAACAAGAGGCACGGTTTCATCCATGCGAAATGCGCTTGAATTATCCACGCAAACAGCACCCGACTTAACCGCATAAGGAAGAAATTCTTTACTCCTTGAAGCTCCCGCGGACGAGAGAACTATATCTATTCCCTCAAAAGAATCCTTACCCAAGACCTGTACTTCTATTTCCTTTCCGTCAAAGATTAGTTTCCTGCCTTTTGATCTTTCGCTAGCCAAAAGGCGCAGCTCGTCTATCGGAAACTTTCTTTCAGCAAGTATTTTAAGGAACTCTGATCCTACCGCTCCTGTAGCGCCCATTATCGCAACATTATATTTTTCTTTCTTCTTCATCATTTCACCCTGCCCTATATCTTCCCGCATCGGTCATTTCTGTCTATGGTCAATAGTCTATGGTCAATTGTCTATAGTCAATCTAGACCTTCGACTTTTTAACTGTTCAAAAGCTCTTTAACAACTAGGTCGCCCACTTCTGAAGTCGAATGACCCATTTTCCCGGCTGAAAGGCTTTCCAGCTTAGGAGTCACATTCATGACCGCTTTTTCAATATCTTCAGCTGCTTCGGTCTCGCCAAGCGTCTCCAGCATCATTCCGCCCGCACATATGGCAGCAAGAGGATTGATAACGTTTTGTCCTGTATACTTAGGAGCAGACCCGCCTATAGGCTCAAACATAGATACGCCTTCAGGGTTGATATTTCCACCGGCAGCTATACCCATTCCGCCCTGTATCATAGCGCCAAGATCCGTTACTATGTCACCAAACATATTGTCAGTAACAAGCACGTCGAACCATTCAGGATTCTTAATCATCCACATACAAGTCGCGTCAACATGCGCATAGTCGCGGATTATATCCTTATAATCCTTGTCTCCCATCTCATTAAACGCTCTTTCCCACAGATCAAAAGCATAAGTTAGGACATTGGTCTTTCCAACAAGAGTCAGTTGTTTTTTCTTATTCCTCTTTCTTGTATATTCGAACGCATATTTGAGACATCTATCAATACCTTTTCTGCTGTTCCTCGATATTTGTATAGCAACTTCATCAGGAGTACCCTTATTGATAAATTCTCCTTCTCCCACATAAAGACCTTCATTGTTTTCTCTTACAAAAACAAAATCTATCTGCTCGGGTCCTTTATCCTTGATCGGAGTCCATACCCCCGGATAAAGTTTAACCGGACGCAGATTAATATATTGTTCAAGTGAGAACCTCAATGCTAAAAGTAATCCTTTTTCGAGTATCCCGGGTTTAACATCAGGATGACCTATAGCACCGAGAAAAATAGAATCAACTGTTCTTAACTCCTCTAATACGCTATCAGGAAGTATTTCCCCTGTTTTCATATATCTTTCGCCGCCAAGATCATAGTCTATTTTTTCAATTTTTATATTACATTTTTCCGCAACCGCATCAAGGACCTTTAATCCTTCGTTCACTACTTCCGGACCTGTTCCGTCGCCCGGTAACACCGCTATCTTGTACATATCTCCTCCGTTCTTCTCGTTATCAACATACCAACCGCATACGCTGCATTCTGATATATTTCTATTTTTTATTCTTTGCAGACTCTATTAATCCGCCTTGTGTTATCATATCCTTAATAAATTTAGGAAAAACTTCCGATTTAAACACTTTTTTATTCCCGGATTTAGATATTTCTCCCTTGGCAACATTAACTTCCACAACATCACCCTGTTTTATTTTTTGAGCAGCTTCGGGGCTGGTAAAAATAGGCAAGCCAATATTGATGCAGTTCCTGTAGAATATCCTGGCAAAACTTTCGGCTATCACGCACGACACACCTGCTGCCTTTATAGATATCGGAGCATGTTCTCTGCTCGAACCGCATCCAAAATTCTCGCCGCCTACTATGATATCCCCTTTTTCCACTTTACCGGGAAACTCGGGATCAGCATCTTCCATACAATGCTGCGCCAGCTCTTCCGGATCGGACGTATTGAGATATCTGGCAGGAATTATCTCATCCGTATTGATATCATTTCCAAATTTATGAACTTTTCCTTTTAGTTTCATATTCTTTCTCCTGTTTTACCATTCCGAGTGAGGCCGACGGCCGAATCGAGGAATCTTAAGTATAAGATGCTTCCTACCGGTCATGTCCAGTGTACCCTGTCTAGCGTAAAGATCCCTCCGCTAAACGTATAAACCAAATAAACCCTATAAACTTTAAAAACTCCATATCTTCTACCCGAGACACGGACCACGAGTCACGGGTCACGATCACACTTCTGACGGATGGGATATTATACCGCGGACCGCACTCGCAGCCGCAACCGCCGGATTCGACAAATACACGAAACTTTTAGGATGTCCCATTCTTCCAACAAAATTTCTGTTAGTAGTAGCAACCGCTACTTCTCCTTCATGTAATATCCCCATATGCCCGCCTAAACAGGGCCCGCAGCTGGGAGTACAAAATGTTCCGCCTGCACGAACGAATATCTCGGCATACCCTTCTTTAACGGCCTCAAGATATATAGCTTGTGTTGCCGGTATGACTACTAACCGGGTATTAGGATTCACCTTCTTATTTTTAAGTACAGCAGCAGCTTGTTTTAGATCGCTTATCCTGCCGTTAGTACACGAGCCAATAACAACCTGATCCACCTTAACGTCTTTGATCTCACTTACAGGCTTGCCATTTGACGGCAAGTGCGGAGTAGCTACCACGGGCTCTAATTTAGAAACGTTATATTCCCTGACATCTGAATATACAGCATCCTTATCGCTTTTTACCATTGTATATGTCTTACGCGCAGGCTTATATTTCCTGATCGCGGCTTTAACATATTTCTCCGTTACTTTGTCCGGCGCGATTATACCGTTTTTAGCTCCGGCTTCGATAGCCATATTACACATACTCATTCTGTCGTCCATAGAAAGCATTTCAATAGTATCGCCCGTAAACTCTAACGATTTGTAAAGCGCGCCCGAAACGCCCAAGTCTCTTATGACCTGAAGTATCAGATCTTTCCCTCCAACCCATTTTTTTGGTTTTCCCGTGAATCTTATTTGTATAGTTTCCGGGACCTTGAGCCAACACTCACCAAATGCCATGGCATACGCCAGATCCGTGCTTCCCATACCCGTTGCAAAGGAACCCAATGCCCCGTGTGTACATGTATGAGAATCGGCTCCTATCATCAAGTCACCCGGCATGATAAGACCTCTTTCAGGTAGCAACGCGTGTTCTACACCCATCTCACCTAACTCAAAATAATTGCTAATACCGAACTCTTCCGCAAAATCTTTAAGTATCTTAGCCTGATTAGCACTTTTCATGTCTTTTGCCGGAAGAAAATGATCCGGCACCAAAACTACCCTCTTCTGGTTAAATACCTTCTTTTTTCCTAGCTCTCTGAACTCTTTTATGGCTATGGGACTGGTAATATCGTTTCCCAGACAGAGATCTATTTTAGCCTTAACAAAATCTCCCGGAGATATCTCCTTAAGACCGGGAACATGCGAAAGTATTATTTTCTCTGTTATTGTATGACCCATTAATATTCTCCTTATTGAGTTAGTATTTAATAATATAAAAGCTACTTTTTACCAACTGCGAATTAAGAACTAATTTGAACAGTCAGTTTACCAAATTTCCGCTAAATATTCAATACTGTTTTTGGGGTACTTTCGATTAAGTATCCGCAATTGTAGCTGGGGTTTAAACCCCAGCTACAACTATTCGTCTCTCTTCCCTCATCTTTCTTCCCTCTAACCTTCTCGCATCGGTCATTTCTGTCAATGGTCAATGGTCTATTGTCAATAGTCTAATAACATCCCTCGTCTTTCTTCCCTCTAGCATCTAACTGCCTCTGCCTTCTATATCGTCGGGATAGATGCTATCAAATGACGCGTGTACTCATGCTTAGGGCTGTTATATATATCCTTTGCTGATGCCACTTCGACCAAACTCCCTTCTTTCATTATGCCTACTACGTCAGACATAAACTCCACCACTCTAAGGTCATGCGATATAAAGAGATACGTTATAGAATGTTCCTGCTGGAGATCCTTTAAAAGGTTCAATATTCCCGCCTGTATAGATACATCCAAGCTTGAAACCGGTTCATCTAAAACTATAAACTCAGGCCTATGAATAAGTGCCCTGGCAATAGCTATCCTCTGCCTTTCTCCACCTGAAAATTGATGAGGATATTTTGTTAGCGTATTCGAATCGCTCAATTTTACCATACGAAGAGAATCTCTTACTCTTTTTTCTATTTCTTCTTTATCCTTACCCCTGATATACAAAGCCTCGCCAACTATCTCTTGTATGGTCATCCGAGGATTTAATGAACCAAAAGGATCCTGAAAAACTATATCCACGGCTCCATTCAGAGATACTGTCCCTTCATCGGGTTTCAGTATACCTGTTATAAGTTTAGCCAAAGTGGATTTTCCGCAACCCGATCCTCCTGCCAAACCGAATGTTTCGCCTTTTTTTATAGAGAAACTTACCCCGTCAACAGCCTTAACGACTTTTTCGTCTCGGGTAAAGAATCCATTTCTTTTAACAAAATATTTTTTTATGCTATCAACTTCAACCATATTTTCTCCGGATCATAACACTTTATATATGAACGCTTTATGACTAGTCCTGGATAGGAAACCTCTTGCGTTCATCACCCAGCCTCGGTATACAATCTATCAGATGTCTTGTATACTCGTGTTTTGGAGCACTTAAAACATCTTGCTTCTCTCCTGATTCCACTATAATTCCCTCTTTCATAACATGCACATCATCTGCCATTAAATTAACCACAGAAAAGTCATGGGTAATGAAAAGTATACCGAAATTATTTTCTTCCTGTATCTGCCTCACCAAGTCAAGGATCTCCTTTTGCACAGGAACATCAAGCGCTGTAGTAGGTTCATCCATTATCAATATATCCGGATTACAAGATAGTGCCATTGCTATCATTACTCTCTGACACATGCCTCCTGAAAGCTCATGAGGATAACGAAATCCTGTATCTTCGGATAATTTAACGATACTGAAAAGCTCTTTTAAACGTAGATCAAGTTCATCCTTTTTTATATTTTTATGGATCACTAACATCTCTTTTATTTGATCCCTTACGCGCATTACCGGATTAAGAGCGGTGAACGGTTCCTGAAATACCATAGAGATGTCTTTCCCTCTTATTTTTCTAATCTCAGTTTCAGATATTTTAAGCATATCCTGACCACGGAACAGCACTTCACCTTTTTTAATCAAAGCCGCTTCAGGCAACAGATTAAGAGATGCCAAAGCTGTAAGCGTTTTTCCGCTCCCGGATTCCCCAACTAAAGCTGTGACTCTACCCGCAAATATAGAGACATTAACGTTATCTATAACGCATTTCTCCCCAAAATTCACGGTAAGATCTTTTATTTCAAGTAATTTATCCATGATTCGTGACTCGTGATTCGTGATTCGTGATTCGTAAATCGTAATTCGTGACTCGTAAATCGTAATTCGTAATTCGTGACTCGTAAATCGTAATTCGTAAATCGTGACTCGTAAATCGTAATTCGTAATTCGTAAATCGTAGTAGCTGGGGTTTAAACCCCAGCTACTAACTAACCTCTACCCTCTACCTTCTCTTTTCCCTTAATTTAGGATCTAACACTTCCCGGAGACCCTCACCGATAAGATTAAAACTGAGTACCGTGAAGAGTATTGCAAATCCCGGAAAGACCGTCAGCCACCATGCATAATCCATATAATTTTTACCGGAAGTTAAGATGTTACCCCAGCTCGGATTCGGTATTTGTACCCCTAGTCCCAAGAAACTTAAAGCACTTTCGATCAATATAGCCCCTCCAATGCTTAGTGTAGCGCTAACATAAACAGGCGCCATCGCGTTAGGAAGTATATGTCTGAACATTATTCGCATGTCCGACACGCCTTGAACTTTAGCCGAATGCACAAAATCACGTTCCCTTAATGTCAGAAATTCCGCTCTTACAAGACGGCAAAGACCGGCCCAACTTGTTAGCCCTATAACTATCATAACATTCACGATACTGGGCCCTAAAAACGTTATTATCATCATTATTAGAAAGAAAGTCGGAAAGCAATACATTATCTCGACTAAACGCATTATTACGCCATCTACCTTACCTCCGTAATATCCACTAAGTCCGCCAAGAGATATACCTATACCCAAGGAAATAAGAACTGCTATGAACCCTACACTTAATGATATCCTGGACCCGTATACCATTCGGCTAAATGTATCCCGTCCGAGATTATCTGTACCAAACAGGTGATTTATCGAAGGCGGCTCAAGACGTGCGTCATGATTTATCTCTAAAGGATCCTGCTGCGCAATAAAAGGAGCGAACAATGCAATTATCATCATTCCCAGAATAACAACAAGTCCGAATATTATACGTTTATTCATAATTAGTTATCCGTGAACAGTAATTCGCAATTCGTGAATCGTAATTCGTGAACAATAGTAGCTGGGGTTTAAACCCCAGCTACTACTAATCTTCTAACATCGGTCATTTCTGTCCATGGTCAATTGTCAATTGTCTATAGTCTATCTAGACCTTTTAAACCTTCTACCTTCTAACTTCTATCCTCTATTCTTCTCCAATCTTATCCGCGGATCAACGACCGCATAAAGAATATCAGATATCATAATGCCAAAAAGTGTCAGAAAAGTAGCTATAACACCTACTCCCATGACTACCGGATAATCATAGGTCATTATAGCTTCATATCCCAATCTACCCATACCGGGCCAGGAAAATATGGTCTCAATTATAAAACTTCCCGAGATCAGTGCCGGTAATGTTAATCCCATAATAGTAACTATGGGAAGTAACGCGTTCCTTAAAGCATGTACAATTACTATCCTCTGCCTGGGAAGACCTTTTGCTCTGGCTGTAAGGATATAATTCTCTCCCATGGTCTCTATCATGCTGGATCTTGAATACCTTGACAGAGCCGCCAGCGAACCAAATGCCGTCGCCACAACCGGAAGTATCATATGGCGAACCAGATCTGTTATCCTGCCAGCATTATCCATATAGAGGGTATACCACGGACTCATGCCGGATATCGGCAGCCATTCAAGTTTTACTCCGAAAAAGAAGATCATAAGAAGTGCCAGCCAAAATGCCGGAGTGGCATATCCTATAAAAACTATAATGGTAGAAACCCTGTCAAACAAAGAATTACGTCTAACAGCGCTATAGACACCTATAGGTATGGCTATGCAAAATATCATAATTATGGACGTTACCTGGATAAGTAGTGTCGCAGGAAGACGTTCTGCTATCTTTTCTATAACGGGTCTGTCATCTATCAAGGACCTTCCGAAATCAAGTTTGATTAAGCGTTTTATCCAAAGCACATATTGCACCGGTACAGGTTTATCTAAGTCGTACATCCTATTGAATTCAGACCTCGCGCTCTGAGAAACCTCGGGATTCATTCCGTAACGTATACTCGCCGGATCTCCGGGCGCGAGATGCATTACAGCAAACATTATTATGGATATCCCCAGCAGCATTGGGATGATTAGTAGTATGCGTTTAATTATATATTTCTTCATAATTAGTGAACACAGTAATAGCTGGGGTTTAAACCCCAGCTACCCCCTATCCTCTCACATCGGTCATTTCTGTCCATGGTCAATGGTCAATTGTCTATAGTTTATCTAGACCTTCGACTTTTGACCTTTCAACTTTTAAACTGTTCCCTCTAACCCCTAAAACCTATAACCTAAAACCTAGAACCTATACTTTACTTCATCCTCAGGCACATACCAGTCAATAAAGTTATACCCTATTCCTGCGAGTTCGGGTTTTATTCCCTGGAACCTTTTCTGTACGGCAGGGGTAGCATATGGGAAAAATAAAAAAGTATAAGGTGCATCTTCTGCTATCAGCTCATGTATCTTTCTGTATATGTCTTCTCTTTTTTCTATTTTAAGTTCCCTTCTGCCTTCTTCAATAAGCCGGTCTACTTCTTTATTGGAATATGAAACAAAATTGAGACCGCCCGGGGCTGATGAAGATGTGTGCCATACGGCATAAATATCCGGATCTATCGGAATAGTCCATCCCAGCAGTACCACCTGAAAATCCCTTTTCTCAATAAATTGATCCAAAAAAGCTGACCAAGCTATAACCTGTATCTCGACTTTCACTCCCAACTTGGCCCACTGCTCTTGCACTATAGTGGCTGCATCTTCTCTTACCTGATTACCCTGATTGGTAAGTATCTTGATCCGGAACTCCTTACCTTCTTTTTCAAGTATCCCGTCACCGTCAATATCGTACCATCCCGCTTCCCTCAAAAGAACCGCTGCTTTTATGGGGTCATACTCATAAGTTCTGGCCGATTTGTTATAATAAGACGTTCCTTTGAGAAACGGTCCCGAGCATTTCTCCCCCAGCCCCAATAGTACGGTTTTTATTATCTCTTCCTTGTTTATTGCATAGCTCAAAGCCTTCCTTACACGTTTATCCGAGAATATAGGAGATTCGTTGTTATAACCTAAATAGGTATATGAATGTGCTAAATATTTATATTTATCAATTCTTTCCTTAAATTCAGGTGTATTACTTCTGTATATGAACTGATACGGGTTAAGATCAATAGAATCTATGTTCCCGCTTATAAGTTCCAAGAACTGAACACTCTGATCCGGAACTATTTTGTAAACATACCTTTTAATAAACGGTACATGTTCAAAATATTCTTCATTAGCACGCAAAACTATGTACTGCGCGTTTTCCCATGCAGAAAATATATATGGGCCTGTTCCCACAGGATCTCTCGCATAAGAAGATCTTTGGATCTCTTCGGTTTTCTCGAACAGATGTTCGGGAATTATTCCCATACCGAATTTCAGAAGAGCCGGAGCGTAAGGAACCTTATACGTGAACCTAATGGTATGTTCATCGGGAGTGCTGATCCCGGAAATATCCGCGTAACTAGATACGTAAGGACATCGCGTTTCGGGAGCAAGAATCTTTTCGTATGTAAAACGAACGTCACGTGATGTGAACGGTTCACCGTCATGCCATTTAACTCCTTTTCTTAAGTGAAACGTTATAGAAAGACCTTCATCCTCGATTTCCCAGCTTTCCGCGAGATCTCCCACGATATTAAGATCTTTATCAACTTTAGTCAGACCATTATAGATATAGGAACATATGGACCCCGACACGGAATCGTCCGCAAGAAACGGGATAAGAATACGCGCATCAGATATCCCTGAATGCACATAAGCATCTCTGGTCTCTTCCCTGCCTGCTGCGTCAGGTACCCCGGGAACGGATAAAACTAACAATAATAATACTGTCATCAAAAAAAAGGTCACTGCCATTTTTTTTGACAGTGACCTTAAGAAAAACTCTGTTAATCTTATTATTTTAAACACGAATTAGTCCGTTAATATGGGAGCGCCGGTCCTTCCTCATTTATATCAACAGGGATCTCATCTTTGACCTGTTTTTCTTCCTTAACGGGTGTTTCTTTCTTATTAACCGCAACAGTCTGTCCTGCGGGAGCTGTTACCGGAACCGCCGGGAGTTTTACTCTGTCAAAAAGGGATTTTCCGCGCCTAGCCGTTATCATTCCCAAAAACAAGGAAGTAAGAAGAAAAGCTATCGCGCTTATCGTCGTAGCTTTCTTTAGTAGATGAGGCGTCTGAGTCCCGAACACGGATTGATTAGACTCTCCTCCGAACGCTTCAGTCAAACCTCCGCCCTTACCTGCCTGCAACAATATAGTCGCTATCAGGACCAAGCATACCGTAATATGTACAACTATCAGAAAAATATACATGATCTTTAATCCTTTTTTATGTCGTTATAAAGACGTGATGTCTTTTTCACCATTTCAGCGAAACTGTCAGCTTTTAAACTTGCGCCGCCTATCAGACCGCCGTCTATGTCCTTTTCACTCATCAGTATTTCCACATTGTCCGGTTTTACACTTCCGCCGTACAGTATACGCCTCGAGGAAGAAAATGTCTCGGAAAAAAGTTCTTTAAGAAGTTTTCTTATTTCCGCATGAACTTCCTGCGCCTGATCCGGGCTCGCTGTTTTTCCCGTACCTATAGCCCATACAGGTTCATATGCTATAACTAAGTTATCAAGATAGCCTTCCGTGAACCCTTCTAGTCCTCCCTCAACCTGTTTTTTTACAACCTCTAATGTCTTGCCGGACTCACGTTCCTCTAGAGTTTCGCCGACACACATTATGGGAATGATACCTTTATCTATAGCAGCCTTTATTTTCGCATTCACGGTCTTGTCTGTTTCCCCGAAATAGCTGCGACGCTCTGAATGTCCTATTATGACATATTTGCATCCTACGCTCTTAAGCATGGACACGGAAACCTCTCCTGTATATGCACCTTCCTCTTCCCAATAACAGTTCTGTGCGCCTAATTTCACATTAGTCTCTGAAAGCATCTCTCCCAACTCGCTTAAATTCGTAAAAGGCGGACAAACAACAATATCTACATCTTCTACATCATACACAGAACGCTTGATCTCATTTGCAAGTTCAATGGCCTCGTTTACGTTCTTGTACATCTTCCAGTTTCCCGCTATCATAGGTCTTCTCATAATTTCTCCGTTCCTGGTTTTTATAGGTTACTTCTAGAACTTTTACCCCTGATCTCTAGTATCGTCTTTCTTCCTTCATCCCTCGTCTTTCTTCTTTCTACCCTCTACCATCTACCCTCTATCTTCCAGTGCCGCTATTCCCGGAAGTTCTTTGCCTTCAAGATATTCCAGGGAAGCGCCGCCACCGGTCGACATATGTGACATCTTTTTACCCAGTTTCAATTGATTGACCGCTGCGGCTGTATCTCCACCGCCTATAACTGTCGTAGCATCAAGTTTTGATATCATTTTTGCTAATTTTTTTGTGCCATACATGAAAGGTTTCATCTCAAAAAATCCAACAGGACCGTTCCATACCACGGTCTTGGACTCTTTAAGTACTTTACAATAACTTTTAACAGTTGCCGGGCCTATATCCAGACCTATCCATCCGTCGGGGATATGCTCTTTTACTTTTTTGCGTCTGCTCTTAGGACTGATCTCTTTTGCTACAATATGATCCTGGGGCAGAAAGATGCTTACGCCTTTTTCTTTGGCAAGATCAAATATCTTCTTTACAGTATCGGCCATTCCGTCTTCGACTCTTGACGCTCCCACACCCTTTAGTCTTGATTTAAGAAAAGTGTAGGCCATTGCGCCTCCTATGAGAAGAAAATCTATTTTGTCGAGCATGCTCTCAATAAGGGGTATCTTGTCCGATACTTTCGCTCCGCCCAGGATAAGACAAAACGGCTTTTCCGGGGATTTAGTAACTTTTTCAAAATATTCTATTTCTTTGCTAACAAGAAATCCGGCTACACTTGGAAGAAATTTCGTTACACCCACAGTGGAAGCATGTGCTCTGTGACAGGTACCGAAAGCATCTTCTACAAATATATCCCCTAAAGAAGCGAGCTCTTTAGCAAATTCCGGATCGTTCTTTTTCTCCCCTTTATGAAATCTAAGATTCTCGAGAAGCACAACTTCTCCGGGTTTCATAGCATCAACGGTATTCTTAACGTCTTCCCCTACGCAATCATTAAGTTTCTTGACCTCTTTTCCCAAAAGTTCCGATATCCGCTGAGCTACGGGATCCAAACGAAATTCTTCTTTAACTTCCCCTTTTGGACGTCCCAAATGACTCATAAGAATAAGTTTTCCGCCGTTATCTAAAACATATTTTATAGAAGGCATCGCCGCGGTTATTCTACTGTCATCCGTTATCTTGCGGTCCTCGTCCAAAGGAACGTTAAAATCCGCACGCATAAGAACTTTTTTGCCTTCAAACTGTAAGTCTTCAAGTGTCTTTTTCATATAAGCTCCGTCATATAATAAACTGTTAAGGAGCGAGCTTTAAAAAAGCCCGCTCCTTTATATTCTATCTCGCACTTTTTTATTAACCGGCCAAACGTTCCGCTAGATCTACCACACGGTTCGAATAACCCCATTCATTATCGTACCATCCCACAACTTTGGCCATATTTCCGCCCAGAACCATTGTACAGCCGGCGTCAAATATGCAGGAGTGAGGATTCCCCACGATATCAATGGATACTATCGGGTCTTCCGTGTATTCAAGTATACCCTTAAGATCACCTTCAGCAGCCTTCTTCATAGCAGCATTGATCTCTTCCACGGTAGCGTCTTTCTCGAGCTCCACAACGAAATCCACGACCGATCCGTCCTTAACAGGAACTCTCATTGCCATTCCGTTCAGTTTACCTTTGAGCTCCGGTATGATCTTGCCAACGGCCGCAGCTGCGCCGGTAGTTGTAGGTATAATATTTTCAGCTGCCGCACGCGCGCGTCTCAGGTCGCTATGAGGAAGATCCAGTATACTCTGATCGTTAGTATACGCATGCACAGTCGTCATTAAACCTTTTTTAATACCGAATGCGTCATTAAGAACCTTTACCATAGGAGCTAAACAATTAGTCGTACATGAAGCATTAGAAACTATTTCATCTTCACTTTTCAATGCATCGTCATTCACTCCGAGAACTATCATATTATCTATCTCATCCTTCGCAGGAACAGTAAGTATAACTTTTTTCGCGCCGGCTTCGATATGCATCGCTACTTTTTCCCTGGTCCTGAAAACACCCGTCGATTCTATGATGACTTGTGCTTCCTTTTCTTTCCAAGGTAATTCCGCTGGATTTTTTATACTGAGTATCTCTATTTCTTTACCGTTAACAACAAGAGAACTGCCTTTAACTTCTACAGTACCCTTGAACTTACCATGTGTTGAATCATATTTAAGAAGATGCGCTAACGTTTTCGCGTCTGTAAGATCATTTATCGCAACTACTTCGAACCCGCCACGTTCAGCCATTATCCTAAAAACCATTCTACCTATTCTTCCAAACCCGTTAATTCCTACCTTTATTGCCATTTCCTTTCCTCCTCATTAGTTCGTAATTCAAGGTATCAAGATACGTATCCCGAACCCCCTATATTCTGACTATAAAAAATATGAAGTGTTATTATATACTCAAGCCCCTTATCGTTCAACATGTTTTTTAAAATATAATAAATTGGGGACGTTACCCAATTAACTTGCTTTCTTTTCTCTTATTAATTAGGCGCCGAGGACGCCTGCCTGCCGGCAGGCAGGCAATGTCCGAGGACCGTCGAAATCTCCTGATTTCGACGGTCCCCAGTTTACTAGAAGTCTATACGGACACTGCTGAGAACGGCGTCTGCTGTCCCTACACCATTAAGATTGGAATGTACATAATTCCACATTATTCTCAAATTGGGATTCAGGTACCAGTTCACCCCGAGCGTAGTATCTGACATTATGCCGCCGTCTATAGCATTATCCTTAAGGTCAAGATGAGAATATCTAGCCGCAAGTTCCCATGCGCCCCAAGTCTCATCCTCTATAGAAAAATTTTCTTTAGGTCTCACCCTCGAAAAAACACCCTCAACTTTACTGTAAGGTTTTGTTTCTCCGGTAAGAAAATAACTCACCTGACCATATCCTCCATAAAAATAAGTATCATCAGGTCCACCTGTTTCATCCACAAATGACTGAATAAACTCTCCCTGAAAAGATAACGGTCCGTAAACCCCCGCCAATTCGCAACCTATAAGGTTAGCATGATCCGCCGCGAAAGCTCCCGTGTCAGTATAGTATGGCGCAAGATGTACTTCCGGGCGCGCCTCATATTGTAATGTTTCTTCGGGATTTATAAAGCTGTATCCCAATCCCATGTGCAGTAATTTTTCTCCGTTATCCTCATAGACCGGGAGTACGGTAATCCGGGACGCAAAATTATATTCGTTTGATGCCGCTGTCCCAAAGCTGTCAGTATTCCTAAAAGTACTTACCGCCCACGTCATTCTCTCATCAAAGGCTGTAGAATTAGCAGATATACCTAGATCATACCCGGGAGTAAGAGCCTGCACCACCGATCTTTCCATAAGTGTGATGTATTTACTACTGTATATGTCATCCATGCAAAATGGCTGCTTAAAATGTCCTACTTTTACTCTACCTAAATATGGTACATTTTTGGCTCCCATGTATACATCCACAAAATCCACATCTCCTCCGGCAAAATCAAATTGAGCCTTGTAAAATATATTATCGTATATGGTCCCGGCAGTATAAAGTCTGGCTCGCCTGAATTCTGCTCCGTCACTTGCATCTCCAACAGCGCTCTTAACCGCGGAATCCTCCTGCATCCAAACAGTATCTGCTTGTATTCTGCCGCCTACCGCAAGACTGAAATCTTTATCCTCTGTCGCGAACCGCAGCCCATCTTTCCAATAACTCTTGAGTGTCCCCGGCTGCGAGACTTTCTCCTCCAAAGCTTCTACTCTTTCTTCCATGCCTTGCGGAGTTTTCACTCTCGAAGCTTTGCTCTTTTCCATCTGACCGATCTTATCTTGCATATTCTCTATCTGCGCGGACTGTTCCTTGATGGTTTTCTGCATTTGTTTTATCTGTTCTTTCATATCCGATATATCATCAGCCCAAACAAGACCATTGACGCCAATAGTAAAAAATAGTACGGTTGCAAAAGATACCACTACCTTCTTCATCTCTCTCCTTTTTTAGACATTTCCCAACATCCTGCCATCTTTTATGGGATATCCTCTTAAAAATTCTTCAGAGGTCATCGTTCTTTTTCCTTCAAGCTGAAGTGTTTTTATACATATGGGCTTATCTGAAGCGCATACAAATAAACCCTTTTCATTAATCAGGATCGTACCAGCGGGCTTGACAGATTTAATGTCAAATACGGGTTCCGTTTCGATAATTTTTAACATTTTTCCGTTTATGTATGTGAACGCACCCGGCCAGGGTTTAAGTCCCCTTACTTTTCTATCTATCTCATCGGCCGCCCGAGTCCAATCGATCTCACCGTCGGTCTTTTTAAGTTTAGGAGCATAAGATACATCTTTTTCCTCCTGAACGATAAGTTTTTCTTCTCCGGCGGAGATCATATCCAGTGTTTTGATCATAAGTTCACCACCATGTGCTGATAGCTTCGAGAAAAGACCGGGAGCGTCTTCTCTCTTTCCTATGCTAACTTCTTCCTGAAGCAAAATATCTCCGGCATCCATACGTTCGTTCATACTAATAACGGTATTACCCGTTACAGCATCACCGTTAAGAATAGCCTGGTTTATAGGCGAGGAACCTCTGTACTTCGGTAAAAGTGACGGATGCAGGTTAATACAATATCTTTTCGGTACGTCAAGCACGGATACAGGTAAGATCTTTCCATAATCCACAGCAACAAAAACATCGGCATCCAGACGTTTAATATCTGCCATGAAGTCATCACCGAGTTCTTCCGGCTGAAGAACATCCGTACCCGGCATAGCACTTTCCACTAATGCCTTAACAGATGTAGGATGAACGCCCATCCCTCGTCCTTTTTTCTTGTCAGGCTGCGTGACTACCGCCGCAAGATCATACTCACTATTCATTAATCTTTTTAGGGCGGATAACCCAAATTCTCCTGTACCAAAAAAAACTATTCTCATATTCTCGACACCTATTTATCCCACATATTTGACATTCACTTCTGCATGCTTATACCGAGATCTCGATGATCGAGGTATAAGCC
>JAVCDB010000055.1 GCA_030765205.1 Candidatus Aadella gelida
ACTACTGCTACGATCTTTGATATAAAATAAAACTAGCGTCGCTTCGCTCCGACAGGTGGGGACAAGTTACCGGAATTAGTGGGGACGACTTACCGGAATGAGTGGGGACAAGTTCCGGAATACGCAGTTCTTTGAATATCACGAAAAATTTACAGACGGTGAATTGAAAGAGATGGGGATCAAGACTGCTGAGGATCAGAGGTATTTCCTTTCTCACGGGTTGGAGAGAGTGTGGTTTATCAATTTTGTCGCTTCCGGGAAAGAGCTGAAAATAGAAGACTATTTAGGAAGTGAGCCGTTTATGGCGTCATCGCAACTAAAAGGAGGCACTGGATTAGTGTTAGCACTGCTAGATCAAGGCGTTAGCTTTGACAGCATTGATGACGAAGGCATTAGGGATGTAATAGTAGTTGGGGGTATCCAAGAAGAAGTCGAAGGTCTGACAAAAATGTTGCCGGGCCGCAATGTGACAGTTGGTAATTTATATTTCAAACCGTTGGAGGATATTCTTGGCTCTTTAGATCTGGCACAATCAAACTCTCTGCGGCTTATCAGACTCGATGCATCCAAACTTGATCCGCCACGGTTTCCCGACAATAGCTATGACTTGTGGGTCATGGCGGGGATCGAACCGACAGCATACTGGGATTCCGACGGACGTAATTCAAAAAGAGAAGCAGATCTTATGGTTCAGAAAATTCTAAAACAGGCTCTACGCGTTGTCCGACCCGGTGGATATTTAGTTGATGGCAGCTATCCTATCAACCAAGAGCTTCATCAGCGTTTAGTTGAGAATGGATATCTTGAACAGAGCGGACTCGGGGTTTATCGGAGGACTGAGAAATCCTTTACAACTCCGAGCACATCGGTCGAAGATGAAGCCAAGAGAATCCACGAGGAAAACATGAAAATAGAACATATGCCGATTATTTCTGAAAAAACCATACTTTGTCATATAATTGCCGATTCAATTTTACCAGAGGGGCAAAAGGGTATGCTAAAAGAACTTGAACAGTTTATGAGGGATAAAGACGATTACAAGGAGAAGGTTGTAAGTCTTTCTGTTGATAGTGATGAAAATTTTATAATTAAGCTAGAAAGTGCTAAAACAAGGATTGAAGAATACTACCGGAGCAAAGGATATAAGGTTGATTTCACCGTTGCTTGTCATGATAAAAATTTAATTCCCGAAATTCAAGAAATAGGTTTACAGGCCCTTGCTTTTAACAAAGAGAGTGAAGGAGGTATGCTGCAGGTAGAAGGCATTATACTGGCCCTTCGTGTTCTTCAAACGAGGAATATTGATAAACTTCTAAGTGTTTATAAATTTCTCACAGGTGAAGAGTACAATACGAACATAAAAAATATTAAAGATTTAGCCAGGGAAATACTATTTACTATGCCTATTGAACAAGTAGCCATTAACCGCATAGCTGAGATAAACGCTATTATTGAAGAAAACATTAAAACCGCTGCTTAATCAAAAGATATTAAAGATTCTGCCGCAATTGACTCTCATTTGAATGCGACCGTCCATTTGTATATTTCTTGCATGTTTATCAGATTTTTGTCACAATCCTAACACATTGACTTTTCGGCACACCATAAACTAAGCACTTTAAACAACTTATAGAAACAGGTCTCGTATCCCTCTCTCTCCGCCATTGTTATTAAGTCTTCTAATTTGTAGAGGACTTTTTATTTGCTATATCGTATCGGATAGTGTATAATTTAGAGTATCCGATACGATATTTTAGGAGGGAAAATGAACATGGATAGAAAATTACATAACAGGATAATAGAAAAGAAAAAGGAACTGGATAAACTGCGCCCTTTCCCTAAGTCTGCTTTGAAGAATTTACGCGAACAAATAATAATTGAGTGGACATATAACTCAGATGCGATAGAAGGTAATTCGCTTACCTTAAGGGAAACAAGATTGGTATTGGAAGACGGACTAACCATAAGTGGTAAATCATTAAGAGAGCACCTAGAAACAATCAATCATAAAGAGGCAATAGAATTTGTGGAAAAATTAATAAAGAAAAGTTCTAAAATAAATTGCCATGCGATAAGAGAAATTCATTCACTGATATTAAGTAAGATAGATGATAAAGAGGCTGGAAAATACAGAGATGTAAAAATTTTTATCTCAGGATCAAAACACATATTTCCTGAAGCAATAGAAGTGCCTATGTTAATGTCTGATTTTGATAAATGGTTAAAAGGAAAGAAGGGGAAAGGAAATATTCTTGAATATGCTGCTGAAGCACATTTTAAATTAGTTGATATACATCCTTTTATAGACGGCAATGGTAGAACAGCAAGACTTTTGATGAATTTGATACTTATGAAATATGGATTTCCTCCAGCAGTTGTCTTGAAAGTAGATAGAAAAAAGTATTATAATTGTCTAGAAAAAGGACGTAAAGGCGATTTAGTAGATTTTTTAAATTTTATTGGAAGATCAATTGAAAGATCATTAACTATGTGGCTTGAAATGCTTAAACCGGCCAACAAACAGAACCCAGAAAGCAAATATAAACCTATACGAGAAATCTATAAAAATACACCATATAGCCAGGAATATTTAAGTTTATTAGCTAGACGAGGCAAGTTAGAGGCGGTCAAATATGGGAGGAATTGGCATACCTCAAGAGAGGCCATAAAGAAATATATGAAAGACCAAAAGAAAGGTAAGCTATAATTCTATAACACAATCCTAACACGCCGTCATTTCACCCGTATATAAAACTTACATTTTAAACAGGTTACATCCTCAGGGTTCGAATCCCTCCCTCTCCGCCATAAAAAAAGACTGTCTTTTTTTATGGCAAGGCATTGGAGCAAAGCGACAATGCGATCCAATTTCCAATCTCGAATTTCACGAATTGCTCCAATGCTCAACACTCCTTCGTCCCAAATTTGTGAGAACAAGTTCTCCCAAATCTACTCCTAATCCGTGTTAGGAGAGCTCGGGGATCCTGCGCCTGCTGTGCAGGCTTGTGTTCCCTCCCTTATAGCTCCTGATATTCCCCATCTACTGTTGCGAGGCACCGAGAACGTAATGTTCGAGGTGGATCGAAACCTCCGTGTTTCGACAGCGAAGCGACGCGGCAATCTCATCTTTTTATAAAAACCAGCAGTAGTAGTATTGTGTATAATGTGGATAACCTGCAAGGTTATCCACATTATACACAATTTAGCCTGAAGGCGTCGAGGACGCAACCCTTCGGTAGATCGGAACGTCCCCGTTCCGACGACTCGAATTCCCTCCTCTTGAAGTGACAAAGGAAGGATACGGAGAGTGAGGGATGATCTTGAGAAAAAGGCAGCCCGGGTCGAAGACGGCAATGACCAATTAAGTATTCTCTCCCCCTATTCTCTGCCGAACCTTAATTATTGCAGAAAACTGTCCAAAAAAATTCACTTTATTTACACTACAAAGCGAAAAATATGATATAATGTAGTGTAAGGAGGGGTTTATGATGAAAGTATTGAAGGGCATTCTCGGAGAGAGTAAAAAATATTATCTTGATACGAAAAAAAAGA
Source organism: Candidatus Aadella gelida (assembly GCA_030765205.1). GTDB lineage: Bacteria > Omnitrophota > Gorgyraeia > Tantalellales > Tantalellaceae > Aadella > Aadella gelida. The sequence continues at coordinate 3,553 of JAVCDB010000055.1, forward strand.
TAATAGCTAAAATTGCAAATTTGCCTAAAGGAAGTGTTAAGGAAAGGGTATTTAATGGTAGGAAGTATTATTATTTACAGGAACGTAAGGGGGAAAAAGTTGTCCAAAAATATCTTGGCAAGAGCAAGCCGGAGGATTTGATTAAAAAAATAGAGGAAAGAAGGCTATTGCGTAGGGAGCTGAAAAAAGTTAATGAAGCATTAAAGATTATTAAAAGAGCGGAAGGAAAAAAATGTGATTAAAGAAATAAATAAAATTTTGAAGATTTTTTCTGAAAATGATCTTTTTAATGAGGGTGTAGAACTTATCGGAAGTTGGTGTTTTTTGCTATATCAAAAACATCTGGGAGCTGAAAGTTTTCCACTGGTAACACAGGATATTGATTTTTTGATACCAAATCCTTTCAGAGGGAAAGAACATATTGGTTTTGTAAATAAACTTGAAGAATTGGGATTTAACTGTGACTTTAAGCGTGATGGATCATTGTATCTCTGGAATGCTGAATTAAAAATAGAATTTATAACCCCCGAAAAAGGGAAGGGTGGCGCGGATTCAATAAAATTCAAAAAACTCGGGATAAATGCTATCCCGCTAAGATTTGTTACGTTACTTTTGAATGATCCCATTAAAATTACTGAAGGTGATGTTGATGTTTTAGTGCCGAATCCCGTTAATTTTTGTTTGCATAAACTCATTATAGCTTCTCGCAGAAAGTAGACAAAAGCTTGAAGGATTTGCAACAGGCTATTTGCACTTCTGTGATTGTTGATAAAAAGGAAATTCATAATTTATTCACAAAATTACCAAAGAAATGGCAACAAGCAGTTAGTGATGAGTTGGATAGGGCAAAGAAAGAACTTATTTTGTATAGAAATGAAATAACTGATTTAGAAAATACACTACAAATAGAAAAATAAGAACTGATGTAGTGTAAAGTGCTATTAAAAGGATATGCAGTTTAATGAAAACATATGTTATCGGTGATATTCATGGTACCACCAAATGCTTTTCCTTGTCTTAGCAATGCTTGGAAGGTAGTCGAAAATATGAAATAAACTGACCAAAAATTAGATTATTAGATGCATTGCCAGAAGTTGTTAATATGCGGAGAGGCATTGTGTGAAAGGTCTAAATTTCCAAGGTTTTCTTTATATCTTTTATAAGCAAATAAAGGTGATATTTATCAACGGGAGATGGTTCGAATCCGAAATGTTCATAGAAAGCCTTTGCTTTTTCATCTTTTGCTTCTACAAGAACAGCGCGCACACCAATTGTATCAGATGCTTTTACAATTCTAAGTAAGGAGTCTAGCAATAAACCTTTTCCTATTCCTGAACCCCATTCACTTCTATCAACAGCAAGTCGAGCTAAAAGAACAACAGGTATGGGATGTCTTGCCAATCCTTTTGTTATTCGTGGAGGAACTTTTTCCCTTTGAACAACAGAACCTGCAGCCAAAGAGTAATATCCTGCTACTTCATTATTTCGGCATGCGACAAATGTGCGCGCTGAACCACTTTGATTGTTGGTTAATGCAAATTTTTGCAAATAATCATTAAGTGCTGCATTATCACAGTCAAATGAATCTACAATATGAGATCCATCTAGTGGAGTAGGGGATGTCAGAGGATATTTTTTAGTCATCAAATACCTTAGATCCGGAAAGAAGTCTTTTCAGTTTCGGTATTGCACGAGCTGGTTTGTCCAATTCTTTACAAAAAGAATTCCACTGTTTTTCAGATAGAGAAAAATGTATTTTCTCATTAACTGTTTCTTCTGCTACCTTAAGGGCGCTAACAAGGACAAAAGTAGATAGTTTCATTTTGTGCAAAGAAGCAGCATAACGCAAAAAGTCTTTTTGAGAGGTTTTTGCTCGTAGATCTATTCTATCATCTTTGTGAGTTTTAGTCTTAGTTG
>JAVCDB010000067.1 GCA_030765205.1 Candidatus Aadella gelida
CCGAAAAATGTGTCTATAGTGTAAGTGTTGTTTAACTTTTAAGGAGGAAAAATGAAAAAAGCACTAATAACCTCAGATCAAATTTCGAGTAAAATAATTCAGCTTCGAGGAAAAAGCGTGATGATTGATCGAGATTTGGCAAATTTATACGGAACTTCAACTAAGACGTTGAATCAAGCGGTAAAAAGAAATTTGGGACGGTTTCCCTCAGATTTTATGTTTGTTTTAACAAAAAACGAAAAGACAAAGGTGGTCACAAATTGTGACCACCTAAAGGAATTAAAATTTTCTCACACCCTCCCGCGAGCCTTCACGGAACAAGGCATCGCCATGCTTTCGAGCGTACTGAACAGTGACCGGGCAATTCAGGTAAATATACAGATAATGCGTGCATTTGTTTCTCTAAGAAGAATGGTGATAACCTACGGAGGGTTAAAGCGAAAAATCGAGTCCATCGAGAAGAAATACGACGCTCAATTTAAGATGGTATTCACCGCCATAAAACAGCTTATCTCCCATCCTCCACCGAAGACAAAACGGAGAATAGGGTTTCACGGGGATTAGGAAAAGCAGCTTTAAAGGTTAAAAGCTCAGGATCTGATGACTGTGGAACGAGTTCCCTATTCGATACGCAAACTCCCGTATATACCAAAAAAAACATCCAAATTCGGACAAATACGACCCTTAGAGAGCCTTTATATGCATCCACAAGTATTGGACCCAATTCAACAAAAAAGCCCCAAAAACTCCCCAAAATACAATTAGACTATCACAACGAGTTTACGGGGTTCCTGTAAGTGTAGTTTAAGGAAACTTGGGAAAGAAAAATTATTTTGAACCTAAAAGATTTAAAATAACTTTTATCATTAGATCCTTTTCTGAAGGGTTGCTTGCGGCTATCATTAGAGCTAACGCTACTAGCGTACTGTCATTTATGCGTTTCTCGCCTTTTTTATTAGATAAAACGCCATTTTTTTGAAGAAAACATACAAAAAGAGCTGCTGATATACGTTTATTGCCGTCTACAAAACTATGATTTTTGACAGCGAAATACAAAAGGTGTGCTGCTTTTTCTTCAATTGTAGGATAGACATCCTTTCCATCGAAAGTCTGATATATTGCACCAAGACTCCCCTTAAAACTTGCATCCTTTTCCTGCCCGACAATCGGTGAGTCTTTGAATCTCCTTCTCATTTCATCAATAATCTTGCGAGCCTTTTCATAAGTAAGTATATATTTACTTCTTTTTGTCCCCCTTGGGATCTTAAGACGTTTGTGATCGTAATCATCAAGAATGTTTAGAGCTTTGGTGTACTCTGATATTATCTGTATAATTCCTTTCGATTCATCCGATATGCTTTCTATTCGCAGAACATTTTTAAGTAGTGCTACTGCTTCGCTTAACTCACGGATTTTGTCTTTTTGGATTTTTAACCTTTTTTCATTTAAGGTATAGCCATCTATGAGATGTTTTCGCAGAACATTAGTCGCCCAAACACGGAACTGGGTTCCCCGTACAGAGTTTACTCTATACCCAACAGAGATAATAACGTCTAGGTTATAAAACTCAATGTTTCTTAAAACCTTCCGTTGTCCCTCTTTTTGAACTATCCGGAATTTCCGGATAGTTGACTTTTTAGACAACTCTTTTTCTTTATAAACATTTAAAATGTGCTCATTCACCGTTCTTAGGTCCTTATCGAAAAGTTCTGCCATTTGTTTTTGATTAAGCCAAGCAGTGTTTTTCTCTAAGGTGACTTCTATGCGATTTTTATACAAAACAACTTTACCATGTTTAGTATTATCATTTTTCATCCCAGGTACCCCTTACCTAAAATATTTTGTGCTATGACAGGTTAGATATGCAATTTCTTTGTCCGTTTTTCATATGTAAATTATACAGCTAAGCATGTTTTAAGACAAGCGGTTAGAATAGTTCAAAGAGTTCGGGGTTAATGAAAGAGATTGCTATGCTAAAAAGATATCAGGTTTTACTAAATGATTGGCTTGTAGACCATCTAAGAGTGGTAGCGAAGAATGTATATAGGTAGGTCGAATTTGGGAGATTTCGACACACCTCGGACATTGCGTCCTCGGCGTCTTTCTGATCTGTATTTTTAATCTAGAAAAATACTGGAAATTTGGAAGAATAAAGAAAAAAATAAAAATCCCTCACGATAATACAAACGTCCTTAAACACAAGAACTTACAAACCAAACAGCCCCTACCGAAGGCGCCTCCCCCACTTCTAGAATAAAACCACCCAAAAAAGCATTTTACGCCAAGACGAGCCCACTCAAACGGGGGGCTAGCGAAGCAATGACCCCCGCAAAGAAAAACACACCACTCGACTTACAAACCCAAAACAACGCTACAAACACGAAACAATAAGGGTATTATCCTGCCTTCAAGCAGCAAAATTCTCGTTAACGGTATTATCCCCTACCCCTAAGAACAAAGTAGCTAAGCTAGAAGCCCAATTCTTAAAACTTATCAAAAATAAGAAAAAAGGAGGGATAAAATGAGTAAGACGCTTTCTGATGAAGATGTCAAAGAAAGGATATACCGGATTAGAGGAAAGAATGTGATGTTTGATAAAGATCTAGCTGAACTTTATGGTGTTCCTACTAAGTCTCTTAATTTAGCTGTAAAACGTAATTTAGACCGCTTTCCAATTGATTTTATGTTTAGGCTAACAAAAGAAGAATCTTTGAGGTTTCAAATTGAAACCTCAAAGAATGTTGGTCGAGGAGGAAGACGATATCTTCCTCATGTTTTTACTGAGCAGGGTGTTGCAATGTTATCAAGTATATTGAACAGTAAAAGAGCAGTCCAAGTAAATATAGCCATAATGAGGGCTTTTGTTTCTTTAAAAAAAATGGTTGTAACATACGGAGAGCTCAAGAGAAAAATCGCCGTTCTTGAGAAGAAATATGACTCTAATTTTCAAATCGTTTTTACTGCCATAAAGAAACTAATGGAGCCGCCGCCGGATAAACCTAAGAGAAGAATAGGCTTTTAGCCTTGACTAAACACGAGCCCCTACCGAATGCCCCTCCCCCACTTCTAGACCAAAACAACCCAGCTAAAGGCTTAATATAGCGCCCACTCAAACGGGGGTCTAGCGAAGCTATGACCCCCACAAATTCATTATATACATGGATATAACGATAGGTTCCCACGCCTCAGGAAACATATTGGAAAGAGCTTTAAGAACCAAATGGGAATGTTGAAAATAACTAGGAGAAAAATACCGGGAAATGTGTCTATAGTGTATAGAATAATTCTGCCTCCCTCAAAGGAAAAGAGCAAACAGTGAAAAATGTACTCAAAACAACGGATCAAATTTCGAACAGAATAATTCATATCCGCGGAAAAAATGTTATGTTGGATCGCGATCTTGCTAAGTTATATGGTGTTCCTACTAGCAGACTTAACGAGCAAGTAAAAAGAAATATTAAGCGGTTTCCAAAAGACTTTATGTTTCACCTGACTGTGGAAGAAACAACGGTATTGGTATCGCATTCTGCGATACCATCTAAAAAGCACTTAGGAGGACATCTTCCCAACGTTTTTACCGAACAAGGTATTGCTATGCTCTCCGGTGTTCTTAATAGCAACCAGGCAATACAGGTAATGCGTGCATTTGTTTCATTAAGAAGAATGGTTATAACTTCAGAGGGATTAAAGCGTAAAATAGAAGCAATTGAAAAGAAATACGATGCTCAATTTAAGATGGTATTCACCGCCATAAAACAGCTTATCTCCCCCGCCCCATCCAAGAAAAAACGGAGAATAGGGTTTCATAAGGATTAGTGAAAACAGTTTTAAAGGTTAAAAGATAATTTTGACCAAAGAAAATTGTAAAAGGGGAATTTGTGACGGGTTCGGCACATCAAAAACATAAAATAGATTAAGCTGCGCGCAGTAAACTTTTGATTGTATCGTGGAGATCATGTAATTTATCTATCGTCATACGGGTAATCTCCGGCAAAGCAAGAGATATTGCGAGGTTCATTCTGACGGAAGCATTAGGATAAATCATGTTCCTTAACGTATTCTCAGTAATTAGGATCTTCCCGTCAAACACGGTCTTATAGAGAGCCTGGAGTTTGGAAAGCATGCAAGTATCTTCCAATAGTTTCCGGATTTCTTCATCCTCAAGAGCCTGAACTCCCTTACCTCTTTTTTTTGCCATGACCAGTACCGCTTTTGACAAACCTATTGTTAAAGCTGCCTCAAAATTTCTGAGCGCGACACCGTTCGCTTCTGTAGCGGTGAATCCGCTCATTGCCACAGGATACTGGTTGTCCTTGATATTGATGCCGTTATTCCTTGCCCAGTCCAGCCATGATCCATGCATTATTGGTATTTCAATAGCATCTTCGCGTTTATCGACGTTTACGCATTTCTTGAACAATTTCTCTGCATTCATACCGTTCTTAAAAAAATCAGAATTATCATATAACTTTTTCTTTATCATGGCCAACATATCGTCTTCACTAGGGGAATCCGCAATATCTCTTATCAAACCTTCCGACATATTATGGGATGCCGCTCTTTTTTTGAATACGAAATTGACGTTCTCAAGTTTGCCGCATAAAAGTACCAAATGTGCCCACGTGGAAGCGTTATTTTCCATGTCATTTTTCGATATCAGGGATAAGTCTATAACAATATCCACAAGCGGCAGGTCTTCCCTTCCCTTATCTTTTTCAAGCATTTTCAACAAATGGTTCCTCACCCCGGAAAAGACCTGCAGACTTTTATCGTTGACCCTGTCTATAAGATCTGTCGCTTCCTTTTTCTTTTCTGAAATAGTTCCGTCAATTTTTTTTCTAGGAACAGGCGGAGAAAGTAGGATATCAAATGCGTGTTCAGTTGCTACGGTTTTAAGTTTTTCGGTATCATTTACATTGATTTTTATTTTTTCCTTTTCACCGAAAAACTTTTCCGCGAATACCTCCAACGCTTTGTCTTGAATGTGTTTATTTTCAGGCCCAGCTATGTTTAAGACCTTTACTAGGTTGTCTATCCACGCATGTACCGCGTCTTTTAAAAACTTTTTGTTCTCCTCGTTTATCTCCCAGAAATCACCCAGGTCAGTTTCATGTCCGAAGATGTCGGAATCAATAATTGAACCATGAGAGCCTTCCATTATGCCTATTTCAATGTTTTTCCGTAAATTTTCACCATAGCTTCCGGAAAGACGAAGCAAATATTCTTCAAGAGTTAATCCTAATTCCTCAACAATCGCGTGAAAACGTTCCGGAAGGGGTTTTCCTGATTTGTCAAAGAACACGGAAAGACGCCTGTAATCATTGACCGGCGTCCGTAAAGTGAACGCATAATCCTCCTCGAGCCGCAGATTTGCCAGTGTCCAGCGTGTCAATTTGCTGCCTTTTCCCAAGGCAGATGTTTCCCGAGGTAAAGTTGTTCCATAATCTTTGCCCATTCCCACGGGATAACGGGTTCCCAATTGATGCCACCAGTCAAGAAAGACCCCGGGTTTGTCTAAATACTCTTCAAATACGGTAGGAGGAAAAGCCGGGTTGATATTATGCTTTTTATACGCAGGAGTACCGATGTTCTTGAACTCAAGTCCGAAAACATGGTGTATTTTTAACGACCTGTCTCCGAGATCTTTAGAGTCTCTTACTATTTTTGTCCCCTCCCCTGTTTGCGCCGTAGCGATCGTATATGGGACCGGAAGTAAGACAGAACGTCCGGCGATTCCCAGAACAGGCATAGTGAAAGGTTTATCCTCCTTTTCATAAACTCTTCTTAACCCAAACCTTTCATAGACTTCTTCGTCGGTAAGAGGTCTGATGTTCCTGTCGTAACGTGATCCTTCTTTTTTTATATAGAACGGCCCCGCAACGATAACCATTGCCCCATCTTTTCCATTTATGACATCTTTAAGAGACTCGGGAAATTCTACTCCTGCGGGTATATCCCAGGATTTATCCCCCATCATATATACGTCGGTGTCAATCCGTATAAAGGGGTCTCCCTGTTTTAGATAGATCTTCTCCCCCGTTTTAGGATCGACTGAAATACTGCATGCTCTTTCTTTTACTGCTTTAGCGACCTCCTGCTCGACTTCATCTCTGAGGATACACAATGAATCTTCCGCCTTGATCGGATAAAAACCTTTTTGCTTCTTTTGTGCCGGATGTCCATCCTTCTTAAAATTTGTTTTAAGCAGTATAAAATTTGCGACCGTCCCGGGGGTTATGTAGTTTAAGTCATCCGTCGTAGCGCGCTTCTGCTCTTCTGAAAAGGCGGTATGCGCTTTCTCTAAAAGCGAGGGTTCTATATTGTTAACCATGCTCAAGTATCTGTCTATGCTCCGCTGACTCCACCTGTGCCATATCCGTGAATCAAGAGTTTTCATTTTCTCGGCCTGCTCCGCCGTGAGTATCGACGCATCAAGTCCTCCGTAAAGATCAAAAGCGGCACGCATATCTCCGTCAATATCCATATACGTCTTTGCTCCCCAGTTTTTATAGAGTTTGATGAGTTTGTTTTGACCGATATTAAGGGCTATCCCTATATCCTCTTTTTTCGTTTTCTCCTTTGCCCATAAAGTTAAAAATTGAGTTTTTATAGTAAAATGTCCTATATTCCTGCCTTTGTATTTTTCGCGATCTTTCACTCCGTAAGAATTTCTCTTCGCTTTTGCGATCTCTTCCGGTTCCAGACCTTCCTGAGTAGGAATAAGCATCGATACGGTCTTTTCCGCGTTCAAAGTAAACTCGTATTCTGTCTTTTTATGTCCCTCATCTTTTACCCACCGCGTTCGCCCGTTTTTACCTAAAAGTTCAAAAACGTCAAACTGATAGACTTCCGAAAGATAAAACATATCCGCTATCTTTTCAGGAGCTAAACACGTGTTGATATATTCATCGTCACGAAACCAGATACCCTTATAATCAAACAGTTCTTTGACCAGAGAAACATACTTATCGTAAAACACGTGTAAACGTTTAACAGCGTCTTCATCCAGAGTTATGTTCCGTTCAACCAGCCCTCGGATGCGGGCAACTTCGATCAAGTTGACAATGTTTAAGACGGTAGTTTCAAGGGTCTCACCGGTACTATTCACAATCACGGCGTTCTTCGGTTCGATAGCAGGCATGTGTTCTCTTCTTGTATCCAGAGTATCCCTTTCAGTGATGCTCTCTGCGACTTTTTGAACCAGTTTTTTGAAGAGGGCCTCTTCTTCGCTATCTTCCATGAGCAATCTGCATTCGTCTTCAGATAATCCGAATTCCTGACGGCAGGTCTCTTCAAATCCGTCCTTTTTTATCATCTGACGCGCTCTTCTTTCGGCTCTTTCGTTTAGGTCAGCGTTAAGGTATATTTTTATATCCGCGTAAGGTGCTATCTCAACACCGGTCACCCGGCCTTCCAGAATGAAAGATACCCCGGTTTTTCTTAAGTTATTTATCATGTCCCGAACTTTTCTCGCGGCTATTCTGCGTATCTCCGGTATGGCGGAGACAAATGACACATTACTGCTTATGCTTTCAGAATAAAATAAATCGGTTATATCCTCTCCCGAATACAGATATTGTGTAAATCCGTTTTTCTCCATTGCTTCAAAACTTGTCATCTCTATCTCTTTTGCCATTGAACACAAACGGTCAACAGTCTCAGGATCAATCTTATTATTCAGCGCTATTTCGTTTTTCATGGCGAACCATGTTATCAGACGATATATCTTGCCGTATGAGAAGTGAACTGCACCCAATCTTTTGGCTGATTCAGATGACGCGGTAGATTTTCCTGTCCCTGAAGGTCCGTCTATCGTAGCTATAAAGCTATCATTCAATATGGGTTGCTTAGCCAGCAGGGGCTCTACGTTGAGGGAGTGCTTTTCTCCGAGATCCACGTAGCCTCTTCTGATAACTTCCCCTCTTCCGGGTCTTCTCTCCTTCTTGATGACGGATTCGCCAAAAAGTGTAGTCCATAGATTCTCTCCGTCATAAGTTAAGGGTGTTGTCGTCAAAAAACTCTGTCCTTTTTTCAGCAAAGCATCCTTAGAAAGTTCTTTTACCAATTCCCCGATCAGATTCCTACCTATGTTTCTGCCCCGAGCCAGACGAAACACATATTGAAAATAGCTCATGTACTGACCTTCTTCGGTCTCCCCGTAAGAAATAAACCCCAGTACAGCTCCGTTAAGTTCCCGTATAATGATCATCTCGTCTTTTGACCTGTCTATTCCGTCGGCATAATCGACGATATAATCCGGAGTATCTTTCTCGTACGCACGTATGACCTCTTCTATGAACTTTTCTCTTTCTGCTCTGTCCTTCATTCCGCCCGTGAAAATAATCTCCGCTGTAGAACTCTGACGAGCTTTCCCTATTTCCATCGGTACCGTTTTTGTGTACGCTTTATTTCTGGACTCGCCTTCATCCTCAACGAACCCTATTCTTATTTTGGATTCGTCCGCTTGTATATCGGCCAGGTTCTTGCAGGAAGATATGACTTTTACTTTTCTGCCCTTGTAAGGTCCTCTTAAGATACTCAAATTGACTACGGTCATATCTTTTTCTTTGTATGACTCAGTAGGAAGAATATCTGTCAAACGTTCTCGACCATTTAAAGTGCTATACCATTTATCTATGTCGGCATTTATATCATGAAACGGAGTGTTTTCGAGCCTCTGGATAATCGCTAAAATTATAGCTACTTCTATTCTAAGATTGCTTGAGAGTTCCTCCCCCATTTCTTCGAACATAGAGCTAAAAATAGACGGAACCTGAAGACAGGCCTTTTCGGGAAGCGTGACCTGTTGAGGCAGTGACCA
>JAVCDB010000073.1 GCA_030765205.1 Candidatus Aadella gelida
ATTGAATGCTCGCCCTTTTTTCCAAAAGCCACAATTGCTGACTTTTCTTTACTATCTCTGACAACTCGACTCCGAGGCTTAATCTTAAGGGCTTCTTCAAAAACTTCTTTATCTTTCTTAGCTTGATCGTAGGCCTCACGATAAACCGCATCCCAAGAAAGAGTTTCATTTTCATCCTCAGCCTTACGGTATTCCTCTTTAAAGAAACTTTGTAGCTTTTCATCGTCAGTGAGTGTTTGCATATCACTTCCAACAACTGAATTAATTAACCGCATCTTTAGGGTTGAAATTTGCTGAATTCTTATTTCTGATTCTCCTGTTTCAGTTGGAAAAAAGTTATATATGTATAAATTATCAAATACTTTTTTATTTATACGATTAATACGCCCTACTCTCTGGATAACTCGTGTTGGGTTATATGGTATATCGTAATTAATTACTATTCCTGCACGGTGTAAGTTATAACCTTCACTCAACGCATCCGTAGTAACAAGTATATCATAATCATTTTTTTGCTCTTTTTTGCTTAAACCTGCATCGAAATTAGAACGTACCATTTTTTTCATTGCTTTACTAGCATATTTAGCCGTATATTTCAAAACACGTTTTACCCCCTTTTTAGAAAGTTCGTCAGCTAAGTATTCAACAGTGTCTGCATAAGATGAGAATATTACTATTTTTCTGTCTGCCCTTTCAGATAAAAGTGCATCAATTTTCCCTTTTACCTTATCAAGCTTGGGATCTAAGTTCTTAATCATATCTGCCTTTGGCCCAAACCAATCTTCATGTATTTGCTCAAGCAACTCCCTATCTTTCTTTACATCCTTGATAAATTTTGGGTCAATAAACTTTTTATCTATAGAAATTAGCCCCTTGGAATCCTTCAATTTTTTTAATTCATTTTCGGCGAGTTGCTTGCTTAATTCATCGTCAACATTATCAGATGAGCTTGAAAGAATAGTCTCTGGATCAGGAAGTTGGCCTTTCTTCATAATTGGCACCATGCCTAATTTCATATACCAATCTTCAACTTTCTTAGTCGATATAATAATATTTTTAAGAGTAGATCGAAATGCAAATTTTGAGCTTTCAAAACGCATCACCAATAATCTTTTCATAAAAACAGCCAAGTTTGTTTGAGCTGTTTTAAGATCCGTTTCTTCTAAATCTTCACCATATGCTTTTAGGAATGCTTCCTTGTCTGTTATGTATGCTGCTGGCTTATATCTAGCCCCGATAAAACCACTCTCACCTTCATCAGCAGTAATTTTTACTATAGTATTAAAATAGATTTCAAAAAGGTCACCAAGGTCATAAGTTAACAGCACCGGACCTTTTACTTCCGAAAAATCTATTTTTTCTCTTTCAAGATCTTCTCTATATCTTGTTATCTTTCGTAAATCTAATCGGGATCGACGAATAATTACATTTTCAATTAGTCGCCTTAATTCCAGCGAAATCTCATCTACTTCATTATCGATATATCTCTGATCCACCTTTCCTTTCCTTCTGTCTTGATTAAGCTTTTTATATCGAATAATTAATTCTCGAAAACGCAAACTCAAATTATCAACAGACCGAATAGTAGACTGTCCAGGGATTTGGAATAGTTTAATTAATGCAAAAACATCCTTCGGATCATTATTAAAAGGGGTTGCAGTTAAAAGTATAACTTTGTTTTCCGGATGGCTAGTGCAAATATGGTGAAGCCTTCGATAATCATCAGTATCTTCATTTCTAAAACGGTGAGCTTCATCAACAATAATCAAAAGAGGTTCAATATTATCCTTATATTTTTCATATATTTCTTCCATAATTCCTTGACTATATACTCTTGCACCAGGAAGCTTAAACTCTTCTTGATAATCCTCCCATTGCTCTTTCAAATGTGGTGGTATTATTATAATTGTTTTTAATCCACTATTGTGTGCCGCAGCAGATGCAATTATGCTTTTTCCAAGCCCAACAACATCTGCTAAGATTGCTCCATCATACTTCTCAAGCTTATCGAGGAGTGATTTGATGGCGTCAATTTGATATTCTAAATCAACGTATTTATCATTTGTTATCTTACCGGGAGATTTAACGCTCTCCATGCTTTCTTTCCCAAAAAGCTCATGCAAAACTCGAATATAAACCGAATATGGGCTCGGCGTTGAATAAATCCATAAATCAGCCTTTAGCCGTTTTAAAAGATCTTCTTTATTCTTAGGTGTTGCTATGTCAATATTTTTACTATCAGCCCAAAGGTTTTCAAATTTATCCAAATACATTTCATAGCGCTCTTTTTCACTGAATCGCTCATTAAGCTCGCCTTGATTGAACAATCCCTGAAAAGTAAAATTACTTGACCCCATAAAAACCGTCCCGGGATAATCGCCATTTTGACTAGATTCAAATTTATTATGAATAATGTATAATTTGCCATGCTCTTGTGTGGCAGTTAGTTTGATTTCTAATGATCCGTCAGATATTTTATTTTCAAGAATTTTATATGCCTCCTGATCATCGCTATCATCAAGCAATGCCGATTCATTGCTCAATTTTGTAAAACTGTCAATATAAGCTTGTTTTTTTGCGACACGAGAAGGAGTGATTTTTCTTGGTTGGAAAGGTGCAAGATCGACATTCGATCCTTCTTGTTTAATTTGAGATAAAAGCTCGGGAATGGCTTCCGGATCAATATATTTCCCAACGAGAATACGAACTTTTTTGTCTTTTAAATGTTGCGCCAATAATTTCCACCCAGAAAAGTAGAAAAAAGCAACTTCAATATCAACTTTTTCAGCGCTTGTAAGCGCATTAACAAG
>JAVCDB010000086.1 GCA_030765205.1 Candidatus Aadella gelida
ATGAACCTAGCATAGGGCTGCATCAGAAAGATAATCAAAGGCTTATGGATACTTTGATAGCGCTTAAGGAGCTCGGGAATACTTTGGTCGTTGTGGAGCATGACGAGGCGACGATCAGGAAAGCCGAGCATCTAATAGATCTTGGGCCGGGGGCCGGGGAACATGGCGGAAAAGTTATAGTCGAAGGGACGCTCAAGGATGTTATCGCGAGCAAGAAGTCGCTTACAGGAAAGTATCTTAGGGGAGACATTAAGATAGATGTTCCGGAGAAAAGAAAAAAATGGAATACGAAAAAATGTCTTGAGATCGTTGGTGCCGAAGAAAATAATCTTAAAAATATTGATGTGAAAATACCGCTAGGTGTATTTAATTGTGTTACGGGAGTTTCGGGATCCGGGAAAAGTACTATGGTGGACGAGATCTTGCATAAAGCTATTTCTAGAAAACTTTATCGCGCTAAAGATAAACCCGGTAAACATAAGAGGATAAAGGGCGTGCAAAATATCGATAAGATCATAGTTATTGATCAGTCTCCCATAGGAAGGACTCCGAGGTCTAATCCGGCGACGTATACCGGAGCGTTCGATCCTATACGTAAACTTTTCAGTTCTATACCCGAAGCGAGGATGAGAGGATATAAAGCCGGTAGGTTCAGTTTTAATGTTAAAGGCGGTAGATGTGAAGCGTGCCAAGGCGGCGGGATGAAAAAGATCGAGATGCATTTTCTGCCGGATGTATATGTTACTTGCCGTGCATGTAATGGGAAAAGGTTCAATGAACAGACTCTGGAAGTTCGATACAAGGGATATAATATATCCGAAGTGCTTGAGATGAGCGTGGAAGAGGCATTGAAAATTTTCGGGCAAATACCGGCGATAAGATCGAAACTCGAAACGCTTAACGATGTCGGGTTAGGGTATGTAAGGTTGGGACAGGCTGCCACGACTCTTTCGGGAGGTGAAGCGCAACGTGTTAAGCTTTCATCGGAACTATCAAAAAAAGCTACAGGGAAGACGATCTATATACTGGACGAACCTACAACAGGGCTGCATTTCGCGGATATACACAAATTGCTTGAAGTGTTGCATAGATTAGTCTCCTCGGGTAATACAATATTAGTTATTGAACATAATCTCGATGTTATTAAATCTGCTGATCATGTAATCGATCTCGGACCGGACGGCGGTGATGCCGGAGGAGAGGTTGTGGCATGTGGTACTCCCGAAGAAATAGTTAAAGTCAAGGCGTCGTATACGGGCAAGTATTTGAAGAGTGTATTGAAGACTGCAGCATAAACGACGTCAGAGTATCTCCCAAGACATATAATACTTGAACAGAAACGACACATTTGTTAAGATGACGAATTATCCAACAAAGAGAATAAATATGAAACTAAATAGAATAATTACAATACTACTACTGTCGACTGTTTTCGGATTGACTGCGCATGCAAATGAGAATATGGCGCAGGCGGAACTGGATTTCGCAAAAAAGGCTGTTAAGGACGGATTCTTTGATCTTGCGGAAAGTAAGCTGAATACTTTGTTGCTTTTTGAGGTGAGTAAGGACACTGAAGCTGAAGCGCATCTCCTTATGGGAAAGATCAATTATGAACGATCTATACCAATTAAAGCTCTTACCGAATTCAATCTGGTTATGGATAGGTTTGATGGTACGGATTTTGCCGCACGAGCGCTTTATTGGATAGCCGAAATATATTTCAAAGAGGAGGATTTTGAGAAGGCCCTGTCGAATTATCAAGTGGTCATAAACGAGTATCCTTCCAATGAATATGTTTCGTATGCCAGATATTCTCAAGCATGGTGTTATGCAAAACTTGATGAAGATGTTATGGCACTTGAAGCGTTCTTGGATGTTGTTAAATCATATCCAGAGCATGAACTTGCTATAAAAGCTAAATACAAGATCGCCGAGATATTGTATCGTCAGAAAAGATATAAAGATGCTGTGCCGGAATTGGCGGATTTTATTGCGAAGTATCCTGTTAGTGAAAGGATATTTGACGTCTATTACATGCTGGGGGACAGTTATTATAAACTTGGGGATATGAAGAACGCGCTGATCAATCTAAAAAACTCGGCATCCGGAAGTAGTGACGGTGATTCTAGAGCCGCGGCAGAATATAAACTTGCTAAAATCTATGCGGAAGACGGAGATGAACAGACAGCTATTGAATGGTTCGATAAGGCTGCTGTAGATTCTAGTGAGCCTAAAATGCGAAGTACTGCGCTTATGGAATTGGCCAGGATGCATTTTAAAAGAGATGAGCACGAAAGAGCCGTAGAAAAATATAGGATGATCATAGAGGCTACTGAACCCAATGAATGGACAGATGATGCGTATTATTGGTTGGGTGAGATGTACTATAAACTCGGAAACATGCTTGGCGTGATAAAGGTGTACACAGAAGCCTTGGAGAAGTTCCCTAACGGTGAATTTTCCGCACGTATGCATTATGATCTTGGATGGGCTTATCGGGGGATAGGAGATGAGCAGAAGGCCTTGCAAGAATATGATCTTACGGTAGGTTTGTCTGATAGCGAAAATATGGTGTCTAATGCGCTGTGTAGTATTGCGGATATATTATACGGTATGGGGAAAGACGAACAAGCGATAGATATATATGACAGGGTTTTAAAAGAGTTTCCCCAAAGCGTATTGGCGGATTATGCTCAATATGAGGTAGGGACTATACTAAAAAAGACCGGGCGAAAAAACGCCGCAATACTTGCGTTTCAGTCGCTCGTTGTGAATTTCCCTCAAACTGGGTTTCTGGACAAGGCCTTGTACCAGTTGGGTCTACTTTATTCTGAAAAAGGCGATTTTCAAAGTTCGATAAATCAATCGGATCGTTTGATCAAAGAAGTGCCTGATAGCAGGTTGTTTGATGAAGCGGTACTTAACAAAGCTCATGCTCTTTATAATATGGGAAGACATAAAGAGGCTCTGGATATATATTCAGGGATATTGTCCGGGTCGGATAAAGGAGAAGTGCTTTTGAGGGCCAGATATCAGATGGGTTGGACTTATTATAAAATGGGTAAAGAGAAAAAGGCTATGGATGTCTTTGAGAAGATATTGAAAGAGAGTCCTAATAGCAGGTTTGTGCCCGGGATAAAATTGTGGTTTGGGGAGTATCATTATGGTAAAGGGGAGTTCGCTAAAGCGATCGAATTTTTTAAGGAAGTAATCGAAAAATTTCCAAAGACGAGCTTTGCGGAAGATGCCTCTTATTGGTTAGGATGGGCATTTTATGACAACGGTATGTCCGATGAAAGTATAGAGCAGTTCAAGAGAATAGTTAAGGAACAATCTTCAAGTAAGTGGACCCCTCAAGCTATACTGGCACTTGGAGATGTTCATAAAAGACGTGATGATCAGGCTGAAGCGATAACCCAGTATGAAGTACTTATAAAAAAGTATCCGGAAAGCTCTATAACCAACATAGCTAATAATCGGATAGGAACTATATTGAAAGCACAGGAAAATTATAATCTTGCTGCGGAATATTTCAGGATAGCGCTTACAGGTGATAATTCCGAGACAAATGCGCAGATACAGTTTGATATAGCGGAATGTTATGAAAAACTCGGAAGAGAAGAAGAAGCAATCACTGAATACTTAAAGACCGAATATAGGTATCCTCAAGGAGGGTTTTGGGTCAGGCGATCACAGTTTAAGTGCGCGGAGCTGCTTGAGAAGCATGGAGATAATAAAAGAGCCATATTGCTATACAGAAAACTTGCTGAAGGTAAAGGCACTGAAGGCGAAGTAGCACGAGGGAAAATACAGTTACTTGCGAAGTGAGGGTAGTTGATAGTTTATAGAGGATAGTCGTCAGTATTAGTTTTAATTTCATAAAGTTCTGCTTCGCTCTTCAATAAGCAAACCTGGAGAGCTACGCAGAAGAGGAGGAGATATGTGGGAGATGGTCGTAAGGGGTGGTCCCTTGATGGTGTTGATAATTATGTGTTCGGTTATTGCTTGCGCCGTTGTAGTAGAAAGAGTATGGCATTTGCATCGTGCGAAGATAAATACTAAAGAGTTCATGGAAGAGATCTCGGAGACTTTGAGGCGCAACAAAATAACCGAAGCGATAGACCTGTGTAATGTTATGCCGGGGCCCATAGCCCAGATACTAAAGGCGGGGATACTCAAACATGACAGGTCCAGAGCCGAGATAAAAACGGCTATTGAGGATGCGGGGATTCATGAAGTGCCACGATTAGAGAAGAATCTTGGTGCATTAGCTACAATAGCACATATTACTCCTTTATTGGGTCTTTTGGGTACTGTAGCGGGTATGATACGCGCGTTCCAGGTGATAGAACAGAAAGCTGTAGCGCTTATGCCGGTTAACCCGGGTGATCTGGCGGGTGGTATATGGGAAGCATTGATAACCACAGTTGCCGGACTTGCCGTGGCTATACCCACGTATGTGGCATATAATTTTTTGGTAAGTAAAGTTGACGGGTTTGTTCTTGAGATGGAGAAAAGCGCGACAGATCTTACGAATATACTTGGGACAAAAAGGGAAGAAGATGAGATTTAAAAGAAAAGTCTTCCTGGAACAAGGAAGATTGGATATAGCGCCGCTTATAGACGTAGTTTTTCTGCTTTTGATATTTTTTATGCTTACATCCAGTTTTGTTTTTCAGCCGGGCATAAGGGTTAATCTTCCTAAAGCTGTTACCAGTGAAGTTTTGCACAAAAGATTGCTTATAGTCACAGTTAACCAGGATAACGAGGTTTTTATTAACGAAAGGCCTTTGAATTCTGAAGAGCTGTTTTCAAGGATAACTGTTGCCGCAAAAGAAGGGCAGCCTTTATTGATACGTGCCGATAAACAAGCTGATCTTGGTACAATTATAGAAGTGTGGGATATGTGCCGGCAGCTTGATGTGCAGCAGATCAATATCGCTACCACACAATAATAAATATCAAAAAATGGAGATCAGAAATCAAACATGTTTAACCGAAGTATGGGTATAGCATTTCTAGTCGCGCTGAGCATACATGTTTTGTGTATGTCAGCGGTGACTATAATCAATCCTAAATACGACGGTAGAATGAAAGCATATACTCGTGTTGATTTTTTAGGATCAATACTTAGAAAGACCGCTTTTGACATAATGTTAGAAGATACCGGGAGACCCTTGTTTGGAGCATATAATGACGTAGCAGAGAATACTGAAAACTTGTATTTGGAGGCGGATGTTGAGAGAGTCAATCCTGAAGGGTACAAGACAGGTTCTTATTTTGATGAGACGTTGGATCTTTTGCTTGTAGAGTTTTTGGCCGGAGAGAAATCCAAACCGGAACTATTGAGGGTTTCAGGTAATTTTATTCTAGAGCAGATAGGCGAGAAGAACACAGCATCGAACTTGGACCGTAGGGTGATATATCGGCCTGAAAAACCTGTGATAGATGGTACTTTTTACGGGGATAAAGATGAGTTTAAGGTAAGGGTAGAGTTTCTTATCGGCCCTGAAGGGAAAGTAATAAGAGCGGAACCAGTTAATACAACAGGGTTCCCCAAAATCGATAATATTGCCGTGAATTTTGTTAAAGGATGGTTATTAGAACCCGTTCCCGAGGAGTCGTCTGTGGAACCTCAAAGGCGGGAAGTCGAAATAGTACTTGTTTCCGAGGTGCCCGCCAATGATTAAAGTCGATATATCCATGGCGCTTTTTCTCTACCTTTTGGCGACGGCGGTATTTATGTTGGTAATATGGTCGTTTTTCGATTTTGGAACCAAACTGAAAACTTTTTCTTCCGAGGAAGCGCATATATGGCACTGTACGATATGTTCTTATACATACATTGATAGTAAAAATGAAGAGATATCTACCTGTCCGAGATGCGGTAGCTATAATCAGAGAAAACAAAAGATGAAAAATAAACAAGCTAGACGGTAATCGTCTTTTTGAAGGAGGAATATATGATAACGAGGATAGGAATAGTAGCCGGTGAGATTTGGGAATATCTAGATAAGGGAGAAGGCTCTGTGTCTCTTGAGGAAACCGTAAAAGGAGTTGATCAGACGCGCGACGCGGTGCTTATGAGCATAGGTTGGCTTGCCAGAGAAGGACATGTTGTTATTAAGGAGACTCCAGACGGCAATATGGTGAAGCTTGTGGGAGAAGGCAGAAGATAAGGATAAAAGTATTAGTCCGCCTTCGTCTACTCACTTTAGAGTTAACTGACTACGGCGGACAGCTTTCGCTTTTTCTGGCATGGCTTGCCAGCTGGAGCCAGATAATATAAAAATAGGTAGGCGAAAGCTGGTGGAGCTGAGGGGTCTCGGCGCCTACGTCCCCGCAACAAGTTTTGTTTTGGTTTCTCGCTACCGCTCGGAACGTCACAAAACTGCGGGAACTCCGGTCGGCCAGTCGCTTTTTAATTGGTTCTTGTTTCCTCGTATTCTCGGAAACTTTGGGGGATTAAAGGTTAAAAAGCTCTCTTCGAGACCTTTGAAAAGTGGTGGAGCTGAGGGGTCTCGAACCCCTGACCTCCTGATTGCGAACCAGGCGCTCTTCCAACTGAGCTACAGCCCCACGATGAGCAACATTATAGCAATAAAAACGAAAAGTTAAAAGTGAATAGTGAAGTGTTAGAGGTGAGGAGTTCTATGTGTGAAGAACATATCTGTCCACATTGCGGAAAACTAATAGATGACGATGAAGCGTTGTTGTGTCTATATTGCGGGGAGAATCTCGAACTTGGCGTTGGCACACTGGGGAAGATGAAGTATTCGACACATTGGATAGTTGTTACGGCTGTAGTTATCTTTACAGTTGTAGCATTTACACTTTTGATGATGAGATAACGATAGGATAAGTATAATGCTGAAAAAAATAATTATTGG
Source organism: Candidatus Aadella gelida (assembly GCA_030765205.1). GTDB lineage: Bacteria > Omnitrophota > Gorgyraeia > Tantalellales > Tantalellaceae > Aadella > Aadella gelida. Next base: position 6,891 of record JAVCDB010000086.1, read on the forward strand.
GACAGTTATCTTGGTTATCATGTCCGGCCAGGGTATTGCCGAAGCTAAAAGAAGTGATTTGGCAGGTAGCTGGTACTCTTCGTCGGAGGAAGATCTTCGTAGAGAAATAAATAATTATTTAGAGATGAGTTATGTTGATTCACCCGGAGGGGAAGTCATTGGGGTTTTGGCTCCACATGCCGGGATAAGATTTTCCGGTATCATTTCAGCATACGCATATAAGCTAATACAAAAAAAGAACCCTCGAACAGTGGTTCTTGTAGGGTTCACTCATCGCAAACATTATCCCGGGAAAGTATCCGTTTTTACGGATGATAGTTTTGTTACGCCTCTTGGGGAAGCAATCATAGACAGAAGATTGACAGACCGGTTTCTGAAATACAGTCCGGAACTTGAAGGTATATCAGATGCGTTTTCTTCAGAGAACTCAATAGAACTGCAAATTCCGTTTATACAGGTAGCGGCGCCGGACGCGAAACTTGTCATTCTTGCCATAACGGACCAGACCTTGGAAAACTGCAGGTTTTTAGCGGACATTCTTGCGGCGACTTTAAGGGATGAGAAAGAATGTGTGATCATAGCATCTTCCGATATGTCTCATTATCTTCCTTATGAGGAAGCCAACGAAAAGGACAGTAGGACCATAGAGTTGATGAAAAAAATGGATCCCGAAGAATTGTATAAGACTAGTCGGAGGAATAACCATGATCTTTGCTGTGGGTATGGGGCAATATATGCGGTTATGTCTGCCAGCAAGAAACTGGGTGCGGATACTGTGAAAATATTGAAATATGCTAACTCCGGAAATACTTCCGGAACGAGAGATAGTGTTGTCGGGTATTTGAGTGCGGCTTTTATACGATCCAGTAAGGAAGTAAGCGTAGTAAAGGAAAGAAGTCCGGTCAAGGAGACCTTAATGGGGGGGAAGAATATGTTAGATGCCGATCAAAAGAAAGAGTTACTGCGGATCGCACGGGATACTATCCGGCAGAAATTAGAGAATGGGACTCGGCTTGAGGTTGCGACAGAAGATGAATATCTTCAAAAGGAGATGGGGGTTTTTGTTACGCTTCATAAGAACGGACGGCTTCGGGGATGCATGGGGAGTATGGTGGCCAGGGAGCCGCTTTATCTGGCTGTTAGAAATATGGCCATAGCTTCAGCTACACAAGATTATAGGTTCCCGACAATGAGCAAGGAAGAAATAGATGAGATCGATATAGAAATATCGGCACTTACGCCCATGAGGAAGATATCCGACCCCGCTGAGATCGAGCTTGGGAAACACGGCGTAATGGTCATACAGGGAGAGAACACCGGTGTTTATCTCCCGCAGGTCGCTACGGAAACGGGGTGGACCAAGGAAGAGTTCATGGATAGTCTCTGTACTCAGAAAGCGAGAATACCTCATGATGCTTGGAAAACGGGACAATGTGATATATTTGTTTTCACCGCAGAAGTTTTCGGGGAGGAGAGTAAGTAGTGGGTAGTTCGTAGTTTTAAGATGAAAGTACCGGGGGACACCTTTAAACACGAAAAAGGGGACACTTGCAAGGCTAAATTTGCAAACGGTACAAATTTATACAAGGAAGTAGGGTATCGGGCAGTATAACCATATACACTATACCACATACTATACACGAAAATTATGAGCAGGTTCTATGTGCCGAAAGAATGTGTAAAGAAAGATAAGATAATTATCGAAGGAAAAGAAGCGCATCATATCCTCAAAGTTATGCGGATGAAAGAAGGGGATAAGGTTATTGTTTTTGACGGAACTGGTTGTGAATATATGGGGTTCATTACTGAGACTGAGAAAAATAATGAGAAAGTTCTGGTGAAGGTGGTAAGGAAAGAAACTCCGCCTGAAGAAAGCGTTCCTGAGGTAACTCTTGCACAAGCTATACCCAAACGAAAAAAGATGGATTATATTGTAGAAAAAGCCACGGAACTAGGAGTTTCGCGTATTGTACCCATTCTTACCGAAAGAACGATAGTCAGACCTCACGACAATCAGGCAGCTAAGACCAAGGCGGAACGATGGAGAAAAATAGCACTTGAAGCTTCTAAACAATGCGGAAGAATAAAAGTACCGGTAGTGGACGAGATAAGTTTATATGTTGAGATGACAGGACGGTTGGATGAATATGATCTGGTACTTATGGCATGTCTCGACAATGAGCGTGTTACTTTAAAAGAAGCTGTAAGGGATTTTGGAAAAGGTAAAATACTCGTTTTTATAGGACCCGAGGGGGATTTTACTAACGAAGAAATTATCATGGCCGCAAAAGATAATTGTAAGTTTGTTACTTTGGGCACGAGGGTTCTAAAAAGTGATACTGCCGGTTTATTCGTCCTTTCCTCGCTAGCTTACGAATTAGGAATATAAATTGGGGACGTACCCCTATTAATCTTGCTATTTATTCTTTCATTAATAGGGGTACGTCCCCAATTAAATTAATATGAAAAAATTTGCTATAAAAACATTAGGGTGCAAGGTTAATCAGTACGAAGAGCAGGTTATCCGTGAGAAATTGGTCAAAGCGGGGTTTGTTGAGACCGAAGCGAGATCCTCGGATATTCTTATAATGAATTCTTGTACGGTTACTGCTCAGGCCGATGCGAAGACGAGACATTTTCTGCGAAAAACTAAAAAAGATAATCCAAATATAAAGATAGCGGTTACGGGATGTTATGCGGTACTGAAAGAAGATATAGAAAAATTGACGGCGATGCCGGAAGTGGATATTGTAGTGCCCGGGGGAGATAAGGATAAGATACCTGAAATTCTTTTTGGAATTAAAGATGGTAAAGATGATTCGGGATGTTCAGGAACGGGAGTTGAGGCTTTCTGTGGACATACGCGAACATTTCTGAAGATACAGGACGGATGTGATCAAAAATGCTCTTATTGTAAAATAAATATCGTGAGAGGGCTTTCAAAGTCGCGAGATGAAGAAGATATATTGAACGAGGTACGGAAACTTGCGGTAAACAGTAAAGAAATAGTGCTGACGGGGATTTGTTTGGGAGCATGGAAAGGGAAAAGATCAGGATCGTTAGCAGGGCTTTTAAGAGAAATAGAAGCTTTGGAAGGAGATTTCAGGGTAAGGTTGAGTTCAATTGAACCGAATTTTGTTGATGAGGAGATAATAAACGTTATCAAAAATTCAAAAAGAATATGCAGGCATCTTCATCTGCCGCTACAAAGCGGTTCTGGTCGTATATTGGAACTTATGAACAGGAAGTATGACTGTAATGAGTTTGAACAGATAGTAAAAAATGTACGGGATAATATTCCGTTATGCGGGAGAAGTACGGATATAATAACAGGTTTTCCGGGTGAGACGGAAAAGGAGTTTAGCGAGACGGTAAGGTTCCTCAAAAAAATTAGACCTTCGAGAATGCATGTTTTCACGTATAGTGATCGGAAGGGGACTTCTGCTTTCGATCTCACAGATAAGATACCTCAAGATATAGCTAAAAAAAGGACTGCCGAACTTATCGAATTGGGCTTAAAGTTAAATGATGAGTTGTGTCTTGGCTTTTTGGGGAAAAATCTGGAAATATTGGTAGAAGAGATCAAGGATGATGGGTTCTGTGAGGGGTATTCCGGAGAATATTTGAGAGTAAAGTTCTCTAAAGAGAACAGTAATATAAAGATAGGTGACATTGTTACCGTAAAAGCCGAGAGTATAGATAGGGATCTTCCAGGACTCATCGGGCAGGTTGCGTGATATAAACCCTTCAAAATAAAGTTGTTACAGATAAAGGGTTTATATGTGTCCATATATGGATCAAGGCCGGCAAGATGCAGCAAAAGTGTATCTTATTTAATTTAAATGCTTTACAAAAAATATATACATATTTGAGCTGATTTTTTGTGTATTTGACCATTATTTCGCTAGTTTGACTTCCTATATTATATATGATATACTTCACTTTCATTAGAGGGGATTATCTTTGTCGGAAATATTTCAGGACATAAATTGGATAGATATCCTTTTCGTAATTCTTTTGATGGGAATAAGTTATAAGGGATCACGAATAGGAGTTGGTGGGCAATTAATTTCACTTACGTGTTGGTTAGTGTTAGTGTTCACTTCTGTCGGGTATTACGGTGCGTTGTCTGAAGCGATATTTGGTTTTCTGCTGCAAAAGTGGGCAAAACCGATATCGTTTTTTTCTATAACCGTAGTCTTGTATATTTTTATCAAGTTACTGGAAAAGATGTTTAATATAGCGGGTGGAGAAGAGATTTCACCGTTTGAAAGAATTTGTGGAGCTTTCGTTGCGGCTCTCAAGGGTTTTATGCTTCTGGGTGTGGTGAGCATCTTGATAATTCTTTCGCCCTTGCCTGGTTTAAGAGAAGATGTTGTATTGGGATCAAGGACCGCAATATTCTTTGTGGAAATAGATGCTGAAATATATAGCAGGGCGGCAAAGCTTTTTGGTATAGCAAAAGAGGATAGGAAAGATGATGTGATGAGCGAGATACTCTCGTCGGCATTGTAGTATTCATTTTTAGCAATAAGGAAAGGGAGAAAAATGGACCTTAAAACACTGTATGAACTCGTTATCGCTAAAGGCCTTAAAGAAGATCTTAGGTCGAAAGAAATTATCGAGAAGGCGATAAAGAAGACAAAAAAGGAATATGCTCTCACTAAAGGAGCTGATCGGACCTTCTTTGATAAGGAGGACTTAAAACATCCTTATAACGATACGAGAATACTCAATGGTACCGGCAAAGAAGAGATCAAGACGGTTATGGTCGGGATAGATATAGGGGTAGCTGAACTCTTGTTAGCGGATAGACTTAGAAAGAATGGCACTAAGATCGATCTTGTTATTTCTCACCATCCTTCAGGAAAAGCATTGGCGCAGCTTCACAAAGTGATGGCCCTACAGCCGGATCTATGGGAAAGTTATGGCGTATCCAGGCAAGCGGCACAAGGAATGATGAAGGAACGTATGGAGGAAGTGGCTCGGGGAGTTGCTTCATCGAATCATGCCCGTGAAAGGGATGCGGCGAAGCTTTTAAAAATACCATTCATGTGCACACACACGCCGGCAGACAATTGTGTGACCAATTTTCTGCAAAAAAAATTCAACCGGGAAAAGCCGAAAAAGATTAAAAATGTTATGGCTATCCTCAAGAGAATACCGGAGTATAAACTCGGAATGAAAGAGAACGCGGGACCGTTTATTCTGATAGGGAACGAAAAGGACGATGCCGGAAAAATATTTGTCGATATGACCGGCGGTACGTCCGGACCGGATAGGGTGTATTCTAGGTTGTCTCAAGTGGGTGTTAAGACGATCATTGGTATGCATTGCAAAGAATCTTCTTTTAAAGTAGCAAAGTCGGAATATATCAATTATGTTATTGCGGGACATATCTCTAGCGATAACTTAGGGATGAACCTTTTATATGATGCTGTGGAGAAAAAAGGAAAACTTAATTTCATAGAATGTTCAGGATTCAAGAGGATAAGAAAAAAATAAGAAGTCAGAAGATAGAAGTTAGAGGCTAGAGAAAACACATGGGAAGAATACCTCAGGAAGTTATTGATAGAATAATAGATACATTGGATATAGTAGAAGTTATCTCCGAGTACACACATCTTAAGAAAAACGGAAGGAACTTTAAAGCCTGTTGTCCATTTCATGACGAGAAAACACCGTCATTCGTTGTGAGTCCCGAAAAACAGATATATCATTGTTTTGGATGTTCTGCGGGAGGGAATGCGATAGGGTTCATAATGCAGCATGAGAATATGTCTTTTCCGGAAGCTGTGGAAAAGGCCGCAGCTATTGCCGGAATAACTCTGCCAAAATATAGCGGTGAAGATAAAAAGAAGACATCATTAGCGGGACAACTTTATGAAGTTAATAAGGTAGCGTCAGTGTTTTATGAGAACTATCTTAGAAGCGAAAAAGGTAAGAAAGCGTTAGATTATCTGAAAAAACGAGGGTTTACAGGCGACGCTATAGTTAAATTTAAGATAGGGTATGCACCCGACGAGTGGGAAGGGTTAAAAAAATATTGCGCAAAAAAAAAGATAGCTCCTTTACTTTTGAAACAGGCCGGACTTACCCTGACCAGCGAGAAAGGAAAGGGTGATTATGATAGGTTTCGAAATAGGATAATTTTTCCGATATTTAACGAACGTGACAATATATTGGGTTTTGGCGGTAGAGTGATGGATGCTTCTTTGCCCAAATACATAAATTCTCCCGAAACTGTTATATATACGAAAGGTAATGTACTTTACGGATTGAACTTCAGTAAACGAGGTATAAGAGACAAAGGGTTTGTAACAATAACCGAAGGGTACATGGATGTTGTTATTCCAAGTCAATTCGGTATAGATAACACGGTGGCAGCGTCAGGTACAGCGCTTACGACCAATCAGGTGAGTATGCTGAAAAAGTATACTGATACTGCCGTAATGGTTTTTGACGCTGATAAAGCCGGGGAAGCGGCAAGTTTGCGGGGATTGGATCTTCTGATAGAAGAAGGGATGAAAGTGCGGATAGCAACTCTCCCTGAAGGAGATGATCCGGACAGTTTTATCAGGAAGCAAGGGCCGGATAAATTTACCGAACAGATAAAGTCGGCGAAAGATCTTTTTGATTATAAGTTAGACCTTTTAATAAACAAATTCGGAAAGAAGGATATAGGGAATATATCCTCGGAGATGCTGCCTACCATATCAAGAGTAAAAAACATGGTAGTGCAGTCAGGATATCTCAAGACACTTGCCGAAAGGCTCGACATACATGAAGAGTCGCTTAGGCATGAGATAAACAAGGTTAAAACGGATCGTTCTTATCGTCCGGAATCTAAAACTAAACCAGTTATGGCTAACTTGACTTCTCGGAAGAGTGAAATACATCTTTTGGGGTTGGCCATGACTAATAGCGTTGCGTGTGAAAAGATAAAAAAAGAGTTGGGATTTGATCGGTTCCAAGACGAACGGATAAAAAAGGTTCTTATTCTTCTGGATGAGTTTTTCTCTAAAGGAGAAAAAGAGGTAAATTTTGCCCGAGTTATGGGACATTTTGCGGATGACGAAGAAATTAGAAAAATAATTACCCAGGCCATCTCTAAAGCAGAGATACCTACGGATGAAAGTAAGGCCCTTAAAGAATGCATGATAAGTCTCAGAAAAGAAAACAGGGAAGAAGAACTTAAGGATCTTACTCGGAGGTTAAAAGAAGCACAGAAAAATAAAAATACCGATGAGATAGACATGTTGGTATCAAAGATCGCCGGAATACACAAAGAAAAGGTTATTTGATTATGGCCAAAAAAAAGAAAACTGAAAAGCCTCTAATGGATGCTAATAAATCAGCTATTGTTCGGGAGTTGATAAAATCCGGAAAGGATAAAGGATATCTTAGCTATGACGATATCAACGATGTCCTGCCCGAAGAAGTTGTTTCTTCTGGCGATGTTGATGAGGTGATGGCGGCTTTGCAAAACGCTGATATAAAAGTGGTGGAGTCCGAAGAAGAGCTTGAAAAGATACCTCTCGCCATAAAAAGAGATCAAAAGAAAGTAGCGGTAAGAAAATTCGTTCAAATAGATGATCCCGTTAAGATGTATCTGAAACAAATGGGACAGATTCCTCTTTTGACGCGGACCGAAGAACTTGAACTGGCCAAACGGATAAAAAGCAAAGAAAAAGAGTTCAAGGAGATAGTGTTCAGGTCTAAACTTGGACGGGAGATAATAATCGATTCGATCGAGGAGTCTGCCGACAACGATTATAATATGGATGAAGTTATTGATGCTCAGCCGGGATATGATCCAGAGAGGCTCAAAAAACGAAAAAAAGAACTGATAAAAAGGATAAGACTTTCCAAGAAAGAGGATACGCTGCAAAAGCTTATGATAAAGCTTAAAGTGGCTATTGGATTAGTGGAAAAAGTATATGAAGAGATAACCGGACCTACGGAAGAAGCGAAAAGGGTCAAGAATAAGGTCGAAAAGCTCAAGAAGACACGCAAGAAAAAAGAACTTAAAGAGACCCAGAACAGGTTGAGAGCGCTTTCACGAAAATTGGGACGTCCGCCCGGAGAGCTTGTCGAAGATGCGAATGTGTTACGTATAATCGAGGCGGAATATACAAAGGCCAAAAAAGAACTTGTAGCAGCCAATCTTAGGTTGGTGGTCAGCATTGCTAAAAAGTATACCAATAGAGGGCTCTCTTTTCTAGATCTTATCCAGGAAGGGAATATGGGACTTATGAAAGCGGTGGATAAGTTCGAGTATGAGAGGGGCTATAAATTTAGTACGTATGCCACATGGTGGATACGTCAGGCCATAACCCGGTCGATAGCTGATCAATCCAGGACTATACGTATACCCGTGCATATGACAGAGACAATAAACAAGCTTGTTAGGGTGTCTCGGGCACTTGTTCAGGAAAATGGAAGAGAACCCGCCCCGGAAGAAATATCAAAGGCTATGGTTCTTCCCGTCGAGAAGGTGCGGGGAATAATAAAGATCGCACAACATCCCATCTCGTTAGAGACTCCTATAGGTGATGAGGGGGACACGAGCTTTGGAGATTTTATTGAGGATAAGTCTTCGGTATCTCCGGCAAATGCAACGGCGTATTCTATGCTCAAGGAACAGATGGATGAAGTCCTTGAGACGCTTACGGAAAGAGAGCAGAAGGTGCTTACCTTGAGGTTCGGTATAGGTGATGGGTATCCAAGAACACTTGAAGAAGTAGGTAAAATATTCCACGTTACGAGAGAACGTGTACGTCAGATAGAGGCCAAGGCTCTAAAAAAATTAAGACACCCTATAAGGGCAAAGAAACTTAAAAATTTCCTAGATATGGAGTTTTCCTGATAATGTGCAAGGAAAAGAAAATTGAGATAAGGACCTCGGAGGCTCCTGAGCCCGTGGGACCTTATTCACAGGCTGTTTCGGTAGGAGGGACAGTTTTTGTCTCGGGACAGATACCGTTAACTTCAGACAATATTCTTGTTAAAGGAGGGATCAAGGAGCAAACCGCACAAGTTATAGATAATGTGGAAAAGATATTGGTTTCTTCCGGATTGTGTCTGGATAATGTAGCTAAAGTTGATGTTTTTATGAAAGATCTTGAAAATTTTTCAGAGATGGATGAAGTGTATTTATCCAAATTTGTTTCCGGAGTAAAACCGGCCAGATGTGTAGTGCAGGCAGCCCGGCTTCCCAAAGATGTTCTTATAGAACTTTCCTGTATAGCTTGCAGGTAAAGTATATAGAGGATATTTTTCATATTCAGAGAAATGAAAATCGTAAGGTTTGTATATAAAGACAGAATCTATGACGGTATACTAGAGGGTGGATATGTAACCGCCGATATGTCTTTGCCCGCAAAAGGAAAGGTAGCAGTGCGCGACGTGCGCCTTCTCCCGCCCGTTAACCCTTCAAAGATAATTTTGGTAGGATTAAATTATGCTGACCATGCGGAAGAGTTAGGCATGGAAAGGCCCCTGAATCCTATTATTTTTTTAAAACCTACCACAGCTCTTATTGGTCCGGAAGACGCTATAATTTATCCTGAAGCATCGTGCAGGGTTGACTATGAAGCCGAATTGGCCGTTGTGATAAAAAGTATCGCCAGAAAGGTGAAACGTTCTGATGCAGCCGAACATATTCTAGGATACACATGTTTAAATGATGTTACAGCAAGAGACATTCAGAAAAGCGATGGGCAATGGACAAGGGCGAAGTCTTTTGACACGTTCTCGCCAATCGGACCGTGGGTCGAGACTGATCTTGATCCGAGTGATCTTAAGATTACGGCATCTCTTAATGGTGAAATGAAACAAAGTTCACGCACCTCGAAATTTATTTTTGACATACCATATCTCATCGAATTTATATCTGGAGTTATGACCCTCTTGCCGGGAGATGTTATCTCTACTGGGACCCCCGCGGGTATTGGTCCCATGCTTCCCGGAGATGAAATAACTATAGATATCGAAGGCATAGGGAAATTAACGAATCACGTTCGTAAAGGATAAAGTTATGCAATGTGTAGTAGTAGCTGGGGTTTAAACCCCAGCTACTACTGTTTGATGTCTTTCTATTTGATCAAAAGGTGGCGGATACAAATCTTGTTTTATAGTCTATAGTCAATGGTCTATTGTCCCGTATGGGAGTTTTTAATATGAAGGTGGTCTTGCAAAGAGTTAAAAAAGCTTCTGTTAGCGTGGAAGACAAAAAGATAGCGGAGATAGCGAAAGGGTTTCTTATTTTTGTAGGTATAGATAAAAGAGATACTATTCGGTCTATAGAGGATATGGCCAAAAAGATAGGGAAGATAAGGGTCTTTGAGGATAAGGGCGGGAAGATGAATCTTGATATTGGAGAAGCGGGAGGGAAAATATTAAGCGTATCTCAGTTTACTTTGAATGCTAGAACGGATAAAGGGAACCGGCCCGGATTTGGAGATGCTCAAGAGCCAGAGAAAGCCAAGGACCTATGGCTGAAATTTAATGACCTTTTGAGTACACAGGGTATTAATGTCGAAGAAGGTGCTTTCGGTGAGCACATGGATATAGAGATATTGAATGACGGACCGGTAACTTTCGTGCTTGAAAATAACACTTTAGGAGAGGAGTGATCATGGAAAGAATGAAAGCTGAAAAGATCAGTCAGGAAGAATTCAAAAAAATGGGAATAAATTCCTGGCCTATATGGGAAAAGGGTGTTTCTGTTTTTGATTGGTCTTACGGTGAGAAAGAAACTTGCTATATTCTGGAAGGAAGCGCTATTGTAATCTCAGAGGACGGAGAGGAAGAAGTTAAGTTCGGTCCGGGAGATCTGGTGACATTTAATGAAGATCTCAAATGTAAGTGGGAAATTATAGAACCAATTAAAAAGCATTATAGAATGGGGTAGGAGAATGATAAAAGTCTGGATAAAATATATTTCCGTTCGTTTTTTTATTATACTAGTACTTTTGTGTCCCTTGGAAAGAACAGCTGCGGCTGGAGTAATGATGGATGATCCAATGAATATTGGTTTTGCTATTGGGGGAGAAGACGAAGGGAACTTGGATCTTTGCCCGGGAGGAAGTTCGGTAATAGGTATGTTCTTGAACCTATGGAAAAAAGGCGATTACGAATCAATGTACAAGCTTATTGACGATGACAGCAAAAAGGATTATTCGGTCGAAGACGCCAAATTTGATTTCAGAATACTGCCATATATTGCGTACACAATAAGTTCTGTACGGAAAGCTGGAGATAATTATGAGTTTATATTAAGTTCCGGTGATTGGAAGGACAATGACAAAAAACTCACCAAAATGATCATAAACGGTAAGACTCTCAAGATAATAATGCCTAGCAGAAACTCTCCGTTTAAGAGCTCCGTGGAAAGCTATTTTTGAACCCAGATAGCCTGTTGACATTTTTAGGTACGCGAGATAATATAAAGACCTAACGGGAGAGGCAGGGATCATGTTTTTGAGTTTATTTTGTAAATTTGATCTTTAGAGTTATCGTGCCAGACTAAACACGTTGTACTATTTAGAAA
>JAVCDB010000017.1 GCA_030765205.1 Candidatus Aadella gelida
AAGAAGGCAGGTTAAACGAGTTGTTAGAACGCGTGTATGATATTATCGAGACCTTAAGGGAAGATATCTTGTATATTCCCGACCCACTATACTCGCTCGATATTACTTTTGGACGAAATTATCGTGAAGAAATACGAGATAAGGTGCAAAAAGCTATAGATGCCATAGCCAGGGGTAATGAGCCGCCCGCATGCACTTCCCTTTGGGCTGTTTCACATCTTCTTGCGGAGGAACTATTCTTAATAGAGAAAGCAGGTAAAGGGAAACGTACTCGCAGCGTATGGGACAAGAGAAGAAAGAAGATATGGGCGGTTCTTTCCGGGCAATATGTGAAACATAAAGTAGAGGGTGAAACTGAAAGAGATGTTTTTATAAAAGAAAAAAAGATAAAAAAATCGGAATTATTCTGGCAGGCAATACGTGCGCGTGACAGAGAGATAGATAGGATGCTTGATGAGCGTGACCTGATAAAAGGTAAAGTGGAAAGATTAAATGAGTTCATTGAAGCTCTTGATGAAGAGAAAAGGGACCGGGGAAAACTGACAGAACTTGGGTTGACTCAGGAAGGAGAAAAAGAATTTAGGGAGCTATTGCTAGAAATATGGGACCTTTTGCTTAGAGCTAAAGTAAAAGAAAAGGATATAGCCCTTGAAGCAATACGATCAGCAACAGAACTTTTGAAGATAGATGAGTACGGGAATATGCTGGAACTGTTAAGAGTGTCTTCAACTCTCCTTATGACACGGGTGGAATCATTGGAAGGGATGATAAACAATATCATAAAAGGGAGACTGCGGGAGCTCAGGAGTAAAGGGCATGAACGTAATAGCCGTTATATATGGAAAACAGATAAAGTCATATCATTTATAGAGGAAGGTGAAAAGGAAAGAGCATTAGGTTTAATATTCGGTATGCTTAACGACTGGGATACCAGAAAGGAACCCGAATTTTACAGAATGAACAATGTCCTGGGTAAAGCCAAGTCGGACCTAGAAAGAGATGATATTGAAAGCGTCAAGAAAATGATGTCCATAATGAAGAAGAGAGTTGAGCTGATGGGGCTTCTGAACTCTTTTGTGGAGGATTTTAGGGATACTTATGTTGATGCCCGGTTAGAAAATGAGTCAGAGAAACATATAAACTCGATTTTTGATCAGAAATTTGATCAATATTTAAAATTCGCGCAGGAGAGTAATATCGGCAGGGGATCCCCGCGTTTGGTACGCACTCTTTTTTACCTACCTATTCATGTAAGCATAAACATGCCCGATCCTGAAAAACCATCCAAAAAGATAAAGAACCCCTTGTTCACAGCCTGCCTGGATCTGATAAGAATACTTGAGATCAATGATATTGATATTCTTGTTAGATCTCTTGACAGAGAGAAGAAAAAATTCCCGGATCTTTATGACCTGTTGAAACAATATAAAAATAAAAAGTTCAAAGATCTAGATTCTCTCTCGAGACAGGATTACAGAAGACTTTTGGCGGCACTTTCTAAAGATGCCAGGCTAGACGAGATGCAGACGGAATTATTATTTAAAACTTTAGAAAATATAGATAGCCTTGCTTCCTTTTCTCGGGAAAATGATAAAATTGGGATGGAGAGTATAGGGGAGATCCTGCCTAGGGTGATCGAGTCATTGATCACGGCAGGGCACGAGGTATCTTCCTCAGGGATTTCGGAGAAAACAGAATCAACTGTTTTCAGTAGAGTTTATAGGGCAGCTACATCAGACACACAATTTCGAAAGAAACTTATTGATGAGTGGGAAAAAGACCTCGATCTCTTCAATTTTGACCTGGTGAATAGTCGTAAATTATCCTCGGTAATAAGAGAGGTTTTGATAAATTCTTGTGAAAGTATAGAACGCAAACACAAAGAGCTGGATAATGATGTGCAGGAAAATCATATAGGTGAGATTAAGATTGAAGCAGACTTGTTTCATGATACTTTGAGTATTCAAATAGAGGACAACGGCGTCGGGATAGGTACGACCGATATCCCGAGATCCTCTAAGGGGAAAAACGGCGGTTCTGGTTTGGTTTATTGTCGGGAAACTCTGCATCAGGCAGGGGGCGTGATCGTTTGGAAAGATAAAGAGGATGGCGGGACAAGCGTTACTATTTCGCTTCCCATTAGTTCCATTAAAGATTATAACAGAGGCATGATCGGGAAACTCGAATTGATGAACGTAGATGGGGAAAAGAATGTAAGAAAAAAGAGCAAAGATCAAAAAATAGGCATATTTATCGATGAAAGATTAGGCGACGGATCGGTTTCAGGAATGACGGAAATGATGGAAAAAATGGCTTATCGAAACGATCTTTTAGGGAAACTCCTCAATAATGTTGTGATAAAAAGAGGTAATGTAGAAGATGTTTCACGCGGACTTGAAGGCTTCGTAAAGAAAAAAAATATTCGTAAAGAGGATATGGTAATAATAACTCGTGATGAGGATATTTCTGTGCTTGAAGATTATGAGGGTATATCTGTAATAACGAAAGTGGATGACAGTAAAATGAAAGAGGATGCATATTATCCGATCTTGGAGATAATACTTTTTACCGTAGCCCGCATGAAAATTCTTGAATATACAAAAGATGATCTTGAAAAGATATATCGTTCTATACCCAATGCTGAAGAACTCAGTGCGGATGATGTTACGGATCTATGTTGGGACCAGCAGAATGGCCGCTCGAGGAGCACCATAGTCATTAGATTGGGCCTTCCTGATGCTGATACGGTTACAGCCGACACCGAACTCTACAACAAAATAGCCAACTACATAGAACAAAACGCCTAACCCCCACCGCCCGATTTTGTACCGTTTCTTTGCTTCAAAGCTATCGCTTTGAACAAAGGCCCCTGTAAGCGTAACAAGGTAGCATAACACGGTGTGCTAATTTGTGAGGCGCCGAGGACGTAATGTCCGAGGTGTGTCGAAACCTCCGTGTTTCGACGAAGTGTCCCCTTTTTTGTGTTTAAAGGTGTCCCTCCGTTCAATAAAATTTCAATTTTTGTATACACACAGAATATGTTGACATATAATGCATTAATGGGAAAAGAGAAAAAGATAGCAGAGATACTTATCAAAAAGGGGCTGACACTTGCTGTGGCAGAATCGTGTACGGGAGGGTTCATATCCAGCAGGATTACCGATATTCCGGGATCTTCTCAATTCTTTAAAGGTGGAATTGTAGCTTATTCTAATGACGTTAAGATGTCTTCTCTAGATGTTCCGGGAATCCTTATAAAAGAATACGGGGCAGTAAGTTCTCAAGTAGCTGATGTTATGGCGGAAAAGGCGCGGAAGACATTGGGTGCGGATGTAGCGGTATCTATTACCGGGATAGCTGGACCGTTGGGAGGGACAAAGGAAAAACCTGTCGGATTAGCATATATGACGTTTTCATCCAGAGAAAAGACCACCTCTTGTAAAGTTATGCTCAAAAAAGATTCGCGTATCAAATTGAAGGATCGGTTCGCTAATGCAGTATTCGATCTTATTATAGACAATATGAAATGAAATAAGCACATATCCTCGCATTCTATCTTAACCAAATACCACGCACTATTTATTCTTTAAAAGTGTTCTTACAAAGTTTTTTTGGAGAAAAATCCGAGAAAATGTGTCTATATTGTAAGGAGGTGGTACTATGACAAGACCATCAAGATTTTTTATCGACAACTATTGTTACCATTTAAGATCTCGGGGGAATGACAAACAGAATATTTTTTTATCTGATGAAGATCATCTTAGATATCTCAATATGATAAAAAGAGCAAAAGGGAAGTGTGATATACGGTTATATGCGTATTGCCTTATGCCTAACCATTTTCATTTGCTTGTTCAGGCAGATAATTCTAAAAAGATGTCAAAATTTATGCATTGGATCAATCGAGGGTATACGGCATACTTCAATGCCAAATACGATAAAGTGGGACATCTTTGGCAAGGAAGATTCAAAAGCAGCCCGATTATGAATGGGCAATATCTGGTGAATGTAGCTACATATATCGAAAATAACCCAGTAAGAAGTCTTTTGGTTAATGATCCAGCAGAATACAGGTGGAGTAGTTATGGAGAAAGATGTCTTTTAGCTAAAAAGCGTATGCTTGATCCTATAGAACTAGATCTGACCTATACCCCTTAAAGGGACACTTTTAAACACAAAAAAGGGGACACTTGCAAGGCTAAATTTGCAAACGGTACAAAAACGGTGGAAGTAGGGAGATGTGAGTAGGGAGGTTGAGAATAAAAGACTTTACAATGAATAAGGCTAGTCTGTATAATGTGTAATAATAATATTCATAAAGTATGGAGTTATAGATAATAGTGGAGACATGAACCGGGAGGCATATGATGGTGAAAAAAGTTGATAAAATAGGCGCTGAAGCAAAAAGTGAAACAAAAGGAAAAGATAAGGCGTTGGAATTGGCACTTACTAAAATAGAGAAGGATTTTGGGCAAGGCGCGATAATGAAAATGGGTGAAGGATATAAGATCGAGATCGGGACTATATCTACCGGGTCGATATCTTTGGATAGTGCTTTAGGTATAGGTGGTATGCCCAGAGGAAGAGTAGTTGAGATATTCGGACCGGAATCCAGCGGGAAAACTACTTTGGCCCTTAATATTCTGGCAAATGCCCAGAAAACTGGAGGCGAAGTAGCGTTTATAGACGCTGAACACGCTATGGATCCGGCTTATGCTCAAAAGATCGGTGTAAATCTGGATACCCTGCTTATATCTCAACCCGATAATGGTGAGCAGGCACTTGAGATAGTTGAAACTTTGGTTAGGAGTAATGCTTTGGATGTTATTGTTATAGATTCTGTGGCGGCTCTTACTCCTAGGAAAGAAATAGAAGGGGATATGGGCGACTCACATATGGGACTGCAGGCTAGGCTTATGAGTCAGGCTCTTAGAAAACTTACGTCAATTATCAGTAAATCCAAAACTTGCGTAATATTCATAAACCAGATAAGGATGAAGATCGGTGTTATGTTCGGTAATCCTGAAACTACTACCGGAGGGAATGCTTTAAAGTTCTATTCTTCTGTTAGAGTTGATCTTAGGCGTATTGCGTCACTTAAAAAAGGTGATCAGATCATTGGGAATAGGGTGAGGGCAAAAGTGGTCAAGAACAAGATGGCTCCGCCGTTCAAAAAAGCTGAATTTGATATTATGTTCGATGAAGGGATATCAAGGTCATCTAGTATAATCGATATGGCCGAAGAGATTGGGATAATTAAAAAGACCGGGACGTGGCTATCTTATGGTGAAGAAAAGATAGGGCAAGGAAAAGAGAACGCGCGTATCTATCTTAAAGAAAATAAGCAGCTTTTGAATAATATCGAGAAAGAAGTCAAGAAAGCTGTTGATATGAAATAGTCTTCTGTAGACTCGATCTAACCGTAAAAATTTATAGTATGAACAAAGAAAAAGAAAAAGGTATTAGGTATTGCCTGCGCCTGTTATCAGTCAGGTCTCGAAGTGTGCATGAAGTCAGAGAAAGGTTGATAGGAAAAGAATATACTGCTGAGAATGCGGATGAGATCCTTGAAGAACTTAAAAAAGAAGATATATTGAACGATAAGAAATTTGCGGAAGAATGGATAGATACTCGGCTTCGAACGACTCCTAGATCTGCCCGTGTATTGAGGCTGGAGTTAACTCAAAAGGGAGTGTCTTCGGATATTATTGATGAGGCCTTTTTGAAGAGAGAAGATGATCTCAAGGATTCGGTGGTAGCTGAGGAGATTGCGCGAAGAAAAATGAAAAGTATGGGGAACCAACCCAAAAGTGATGTTAAAGTGAAACTGTTCAGGTTTCTTACGGGTAAAGGGTTTGATCCGGAAATATCAGAAGAGATAATATGTAGGGTTTTTGAAAATGAATTCTAATGAGATAAGAGAAAATTTTTTAAGATTTTTTGAAGAAAAGGGACATACCAGAGTCTCTAGTGATCTTCTTGTGCCAAGGAATGATCCTACTCTGCTTTTTACCGGAGCGGGTATGAATCAGTTCAAGGATCAGTTCATGGGTAAGAATATCACGTATAAAAGAGCCGCGTCTTCCCAGAAATGTATAAGAACAGGGGATGTTGAGAATGTTGGAAAAACACCTCGGCATCATACTTTTTTCGAAATGCTTGGCAATTTTTCTTTTGGAGATTATTTTAAGAAAGAAGCTATCTTTTGGGGTTGGGAATTTATGACAAAAGAGATGGGGATCCCGGAAGAGAAATTATGGATATCGGTGTATGAAGAAGATGACGAATCCTATGCGATATGGAAGGATGAGGTTAAAATACCCGAGGAATGTATAGTGAAGCTTGGCGCGGAAGATAATTTCTGGCCTGCAGACGCTCCCAAAAACGGACCCAATGGTCCATGCGGTCCGTGTTCTGAGATATTTTATGATTGGGGAATCTCGTATGGATGCGGGAAGAAAGGATGCAATCCGGCATGTGATTGCGGTAGATTTGTCGAGATATGGAATCTTGTTTTCACTGAATTTGAAAGGAAAAGTGACGGATCTCTCGAGCCCCTTCCCAGTAAGAATATCGATACGGGGATGGGACTTGAAAGGATAACCGCGGTCAAGCAGGGTGTGTACACTAATTTTGGGACAGATCTTTTTGTTCCGATATTGGACAAGATAAAAGAAGAATTAGGAGCGTTAAAGGATAGCGTAGCGGAAAACGAGACATATTTGATGGCCGATCATGTACGTGCGGCTGTTTTCGCGATATGTGACGGTGTCTCGCCGTCAAATGAGAAGCAAGGGTATGTGATACGAAAACTCATAAGGCGCGCATATCTTAAAGGCAGAGAACTGGGAAAACCGTTCCTGTATGGCGTGGTACCGGTTATAGCTGATAAGTTCAGAGAAGAGTATCCGGATCTTTATGATAAAAGAGAACATGTAGCGGCTATAGTTAGAGAGGAAGAGCAGCGGTTTTGTGAAACTTTAAAATCGGTCATGCCCATAATGGAAGACATGCTTTTCGAGGCAGGCAAGGTATTGACGGGTGAGAAGGTATTCAAATTGGTTGATACGTACGGTATGCCGTTTGAGATCATAGATAGTATATGCGCGGAGAAAGGTATTAGCCCGGATGTTAAAGGCTTTGAAGTATTGATGGAAAACCGAAAAGAAGAGTCGCGCAAGGGGAGCGATATTTCCTGCGATTTTATATTTAAGCCAGATAGTTTTAATGATGCTCCCAGACCGGAGTTCTCGGATGAAATGCCGTTTGATGCCAAGTTAGCCTTCATTTTAAAAAACGGCGCAGAAGTCAAAAAAATAGATAGCGGAGATTGTGTAGAGATAGTGACATCCCCTCAGAGTTCGATTCTGTACGCGGAGTCCGGGGGACAAATTGGAGACTCGGGTAAGATAATCAAGTCGGGTGCGAGGATGGATATAGTCAATACGGTTATTTCGGACGGTAGGAAAATACTTCTGGTTGTTGTGAAAGAAGGGTCTTTTTCTTCGGGAGATGATGTTACTGTAGACCTTAAAGACGAAAAGAAAAATAATACCGCTAAGAATCATACGGCTACACATCTTATTCAGGCGGCTCTTAGGCAGGTTCTTGGACATGGAGTGAAACAATCCGGATCTTTTGTGAATGATAAAAGGCTTAGATTTGATTTTACGCATATGAGGAAACTTTCGCACAAAGAAATAGTTGAAGTGCAGGATATGGTCAATGGATGGATCGAGGCAGGAATTTCTGTCAGCAAGGAGAATAAATCGATTGACGAAGCGAAAAAGGAAGGTGCTTTATCCTTTTTTGGTGAGAAATACGGGGATACGGTACGCGTGGTTACTGTAGGCGGACATTCTAAAGAATTATGCGGCGGCACACATGTGGATAATACAAAGGATATAGGCGTGATAAAGATCACCGGAGAAAGTTCGGTCGCTAGCGGGATCAGGAGGATAGAAGCTGTCACTTCCGATAATGCTGTTCAATGGATCAAGGATTCTGTGCGTAATTTATTGGATGAGTATAAAGAAATATCAGGTAGAGATAAGATGGAGTTTGATGAGAAGGAACAGAATATGATAGATGGTATCTTAGGCGGGAAGACCGTTATAGACGCAGAGGTTGTACATGATGTTGAGGAGGAGATAAGACCTTACCTTCTTAAAAAGGTAGAAGCATTGAAAAAGGAAATTAAGAAAAAGCAGAAGCAGGAAAGCGCGGATGCTTTCGGTTCAGTCAGAGAAATAACGGACGGGTTTGTTGAGTCCGCACAGACGATAGGGAATATACGTTTAATTTCGGGAATATTAGAAAATAGCGAAGCCGCTGTCCTGCGCAAAGCTGTCGGTCATGCCGGCAGGAAGGCTGATAAGGCGGTAATGTTCTTAGGTGCCAGGAATAACGGTAAAGTGTATCTTATCTGTGCCGTAGATAAAGCTCTTACGGAGCTTGGCATAAACGCGAAAGAGATAATGGATTCAGTCTCCGAAGATATAGACGGAGGCGGAGGAGGCAATAATGTTTTTGCGCAGGCCGGTGGTAAAAAACCCGAAGGTCTTGAAGCTGCCATGAAAAAGGTAGAAGAAATATTGATCAAGGTTAACTCAAAAAGTTAGTAAAGGGGCAAATGATGCGAAGGGTTAAGGTGGGCAGTAAAGTTTTTAATAATCTGGTAGCAAGAGGAGACCAGGGTAAAATGAGGTTACAGAAAAAAGTTTCCGGTATATTGGAAAAAGTGCGGACAGAAGGTGATACTGCGCTTATAAGGTATACAAAGAAATTTGATAAGGTCGAACTTAAACGTAAAGATCTTCGTGTTACCGAAGCTGAGATAAGCGGCGCTTATCAGGACATTAAACCTGAAATAGTGAGTACTTTGAAAGAGGTAATCGATAATATAAATAAGTTCTACAAGAATCAGGTTCCAAAATCATGGAGTATGAAGCATGACTCGGGGGTAGAATTGGGAGAGAAATTCGTGCCGATAGAAAAAGTCGGTGTATATGTTCCCAGTGGTACGGTACCTTTGGTGTCGAGTGTGTATATGACAGTTCTTCCGGCGGTTATCGCCGGAGTTAAGAAAATAACTCTTGTTTCGCCACCTAATAAGTATAACAGCATAGATCCGCATATACTGGTCATGGCTAATCTTTTAAAAGTGGATGAAATATACAAGATAGGAGGGGCACAAGCCATAGGTGCTCTTGCTTTTGGGACAAAGACTGTGCCTAAGGTTGATAAGATCGTTGGTCCGGGAAATGAATATGTTACTGAGGCTAAAAGACAGGTTTTTGGGTATTGCGATATAGACATGCTTGCAGGCCCCAGTGAAGTTCTGATAATAGCTAATCATCATGCAAACATTGATTATCTTAAACAGGATCTTATGGCACAAGCCGAACATCACAAAGGATTGGCGATACTTGTTACGCCGTCAAAGAAAGTATTTAACGCGTTACGTGACGATGCTTCAATAAAGGGGTATCTGATCAAAGTGAAGAATCTCGAAGAAGCTGCCGAAGTCTCTAACATGATAGCTCCTGAACACTTGCAGCTTATGGTGAAATCGCCTAAACGTGTAGCGAAGAATATTACGAATGCCGGGGCGATATTTCTGGGGCAATATTCACCCGTAAGTTTGGGGGATTATGTAGCAGGACCGAGTCATGTACTTCCAACAGGCGGGACGGCTAGGTATTCTTCAGGATTGAACTTGAGAAGTTTTATGAAAAGTTCTCATATTATATCGTATTCACGTAAAGCTTTATGCAATTCGGCGGGATGGGTAAGAAATCTTACTAAACTTGAAAAGTTAGAGAAACATTGGGAATCAGTAAGCATAAGGTGTGAATAGAGCAGACTGTAGAGAGGTTTTTACTAATATACAAGAAGGGGGCGAATATGTGGCCATTCGGTAATAAAAAAGCAGGCGGTAAGAATAAAGACAGAGTAACGAAATATAAAAGAGTTTCCAAGGAAACCCAGATCGAGATATCTCATTTTAATATTGACGGTAAGGGAGACAGTAAAGTGTCTACTTCTATAGGGTTTCTCGATCATATGATAACGCTTTTTGCGTATCACGGATTCTTTGATTTAGATCTAACAGCTAAAGGCGATACTCATGTAGATAATCATCATCTAAATGAGGATATAGGCATAGCGCTCGGAGAAACTTTTAAAAAGGCGCTCGGTGACTGCAAGGGGATAAAAAGAACAGCTTTTGCTGAAGTGCCGATGGATAAGGCTAAGGCAAAAGTATCCGTTGACCTGTCAAACCGGAGCGCATTTGATTTTCAGGAAAGACGCGGATCTTCTGCTAATGAAATAAAGGATGATGAAGGTTATTCCATGGATCTGGCAAAGGATCTTCTGGAAAGTTTTGCAAATAAAGTGTCTATGAACCTGCATGTTGAGGTCTCGGGAGAAGGGGATATGCATCATTATCTTGAAGCTGTTTTCAAAGCTTTAGGTATGGTGATGGATAAGGCAACTCAGATAGACCCGCGAAGAGCGGGTGAAGTACCGTCAAGCAAAGGAATATTGTAACAGACTGCAGTTTGCAAGGAACGACAATGATAGGAATAATAGATTACGGATCAGGAAATTTAAGAAGTGTATATAATGCGTTCCGATATCTCGGAGAGGACGCTAAAATATGCGTGTCTTCTGATGAACTTAAAAATGTTGATAAAATCATCTTACCTGGGGTAGGGTCATCTAAAGATGCTATGGAAGGTCTTTCTCAGAGGGGTTTTATCGATGTTTTGAAGAAGGATATTGCAGAAGGTAAACCTTTCCTGGGGATATGCCTGGGGCTTCAGCTTCTTTTTGAAAAAAGTGAAGAATCCGGAGGTACCGAGGGCCTTGATCTGATAAGAGGCGAAGTAAAACTGTTCCCAAATGATACCGGCCTGAAAGTTCCGCAGATAGGATGGAACACGGTAGAGTTTAGAAAAAAAGAATGTCCTATATTCAAAGGGATTGATAGCGGGACGTATTTTTATTTCGTGCACTCATATTACTGTGATAGCGAAGAAGCGGATTATGTCGCCGGAGTTACGGAATATAGCAGGAGGTATACTTCTGCTATCTGGAAAGATAATGTTTTTGCGGTACAGTTTCACCCTGAAAGATCTCAGAAAAGTGGTCTTAAAATTTTAAAGAACTTTATTGAATTATAACAACTGTTATCCCGAGCGAGCGTAGCGAGTCGAGGGATCTGAATGAAACAGTATTTCGTATACATCGCAAGTAGTTATAGAAAAACCCTGTATATTGGAGCTACAAGTGATCTAGTAAAACGTATATATGAACACAAGAATGGATTAATCGATGGTTTTACTAAAAAATACAATATTAAAAACCTTGTATACTATGAAACAACAAATGATGTCAATAGCGCAATAAGCAGGGAAAAGCAATTGAAGAAATGGAAAAGAGATAAAAAGGAAAAATTGATCGCTGCAATGAATCCTGATCGGGAAGATTTGTATGAGGCAATAATTTAGATTCCTCGGCTCCTCTGCTTCGCTAAAGCTTCGCAGAAGTCGCTCGGGATGACAAAAAGAGGGAAATGAAGATAATACCTGCAATAGACTTGATTAACGGGAAGACCGTTAGGTTAGAACAAGGGAAATATGATCGTAAATTAAGTTACGATATAGATCCTGTAGATGCCGCACGTAAATGGAAATCTATGGGAGCGGAACTTCTGCATGTTATAGATCTGGACGGAGCCAAAGAGGGTAAACCGGTTAATCTGAATGTTGTGGAAAAGATAGTTAAAGAAGTGGGCGTACCTGTAGAAGTTGGAGGAGGGTTCCGAAATACTGGGGATATACAAAAAGCTATAGATATTGGAGCGTTCCGGGTAATTATTGGGTCCAGGGCATTTGAAGATAGAAGTTTTGTTGGAAAGTGTATGAAAGAATTCGGTGATAAGGTTATCTTCAGCGTTGATGTTATAGATCTTAAAGCGAGTGTACATGGGTGGATGGAAACAATTGATGACGATATCTATAAAAAACTATTACCGTTTTTTCTGTCGAATGGAGTTAAAGAGATGATCTATACGGATATTAAAAGTGATGGTATGCTTTCGGGTCCGAATATAGAAGCTCTTAAATCAATATTTGAGCATGTAGATTTAAAAATAGTATCAGCGGGTGGGATAAAGGATATAGAACACATAAGACAACTTAAAAAAATCGAAGCAAAACCCGGGCAGTCTCGTGGAGTGTCGGGTGTAATCATAGGACGAGCCCTTTATGAAGGGACAATTGACTTAAAAGAGGCGATTGATGTTAGCAAAGAGAATAATACCGTGTCTTGATGTAGCCGATGGACGCGTTGTAAAAGGGATAAATTTCGTTGATCTGCGTGATGCGGGGGATCCGGTAGAGAACGCCAAGATATATAACGATGAAGGTGCTGACGAATTGGTATTCCTTGATATTACCGCTAGTCATGAGAACCGAAAGACCATGGTGGATGTGGTAAAGCGTGTAGCTGAAGAAGTGTTCATGCCTTTTACTGTGGGAGGAGGAATATCATCCAATGACGATATCAGGCAGCTTCTTAATGCCGGATGCGATAAAGTTTCAATGAATACATCTGCTGTTCTGAGGCAGGATCTTATAAAAGAAGCAAGTGATAAATTCGGATCGCAATGCATAGTTGTGGCTATCGATGCTAAACGAAAAGATACAGCTTCTTGGGAAGTGTATATTAAAGGCGGCCGTGATGCTACAGGTATTGACGCAGTGGAATGGGCTCAGAAAGCGGAAAGTTTAGGTGCCGGAGAGATACTTCTGACAAGCATGGATAGAGATGGAACTAAAGATGGATTCGATATAGAACTGACTAAGGCGATAAGCGAGAGAGTTAAAATACCCGTTATAGCTTCAGGTGGATGCGGGAGTCCGGAACATTTTGCCGAAGCTCTTATTTCAGGTAAGGCGGACGCGGCACTCGCCGCAAGTGTATTTCATTTTAAAGAATTCTCGATAGGAGAAGTAAAAGAGTATCTCAGAGAGAACGGTGTAACGGTTAGGGATTAGAGATATATGCGCCATACACGACAGGTTCTGAGGACACTTTTCTCGGGGGAAGTGTAAACCTATCCTTCAAAATGTCCCCAGAATATATGTTCATTTTTATGCTGGATGAGGAGAAAATATGAAATTAATAGACAGATTAAATTTTGACGAAAAAGGGTTAATACCGGCTATTATACAGGATGCTGCAAGTGGCAAGATGCTTACCTTGTGCTATATGAATGATGAGGCGTTGAAGAGAACCTTGGAAGAAAAGAAGATATATGTTTTCCGCAGGTCTAAAGGCAGAGTAATGATCAAGGGAGAAACTTCGGGATGTGTGCAGACCGTCAAAGAATGTTATATTGACTGCGCGGAAAATTCCGTACTTTTCAAAGTTAATCAGGACAGAGCTGCCTGTCACGAAGGGTATTTCAGCTGTTATTTTAGAAAAATAGACGATAATGGGGATGAAGTTATCGAGGAAGAACGCGTATTTGACCCAAAAACGGTCTACAAAGATAAATAAATTATGTATTATCCAAGTAAAGAAAAATTCATAGAATTGTCCGATAAGGGGAACGTTATTCCGGTTTATAGCGAGATAATGGCAGATTTTGATACCCCGCTATCGGCATTTCTTAAAATAGATGAAAGTGATTTTTCATATCTATTAGAATCTGTTGAAGGTGGAGAGAATCTAGGCCGGTATTCCTTTTTGGGGAGCAACCCTTCTCTTGTTATCAAAAGCAGAGGGAATAAAATAAAAATAGTGCGTGACGGAAAGACCGAAGAATATTCTACGGAAACGGATCCTGTTGAAGAGGTAAAGGAACTGATGAAACAGTTCAAATTCGTCGGTACGGAATCGTTACCAAGATTTTGCGGAGGGCTTGTCGGGTATATGGGTTATGATATGGTGCGTTTTATGGAAAATATCCCTGATAATAATCCTGACGAGTTCGTTATGCCTGACATGCATATGGTGCTCACCGACACTATACTTATCTTTGATCATGTCGATCATAAAATAAAAGTGGTTTCAAATGCCATAGTGGAAGGCTCTCCGGAAGAGGCGTACAAAACGGCTTGTTCAAAGGTAGACAGAATAATAGAAAAACTTAAAGCAGATATAAAAAAACCCGAAGCAGGGTCTAGTGCAAATACTCCGGGAGAAGTGAAATCTAATTTTTCCGAAAAAGACTTTTGTGAAAGTGTGGAAAAGGTCAAAGAATATATACGAGCCGGAGATATTATACAGTTGGTGCTTTCTCAAAGATTCAAGAAACATACGGAGGCGGATGCATTCTCTATATACAGAGAACTAAGGTCAATTAATCCATCGCCCTATATGTATTATCTTAAGTTCGGGGATTATAAGATCATAGGATCTTCGCCAGAGATATTGGTAAGATGTGAGGACGGTGTAGCGGAAGTAAGGCCTATTGCAGGGACGAGGCCGCGAGGGAAAACTGAAGAGAAAGATAAAGAGCTAGAAAAGGAACTTTTAGCAGATCCAAAAGAGCGAGCCGAACACATAATGCTGGTGGATCTAGGACGTAATGATATAGGCAGGGTATGCGATTATGCGAGTGTCGAGACAAAAGAAGTTATGCATATAGAAAAATATTCGCATGTTATGCATATTGTGAGCAATGTTACGGGAAAACTAAGAAAAGATAAAGATATTTATGATCTCATAAGAGCGACATTTCCGGCAGGAACGGTTACTGGAGCTCCTAAAGTAAGGGCTATGGAGCTTATAGATGAACTTGAGAATTCGAGACGCGGACCTTATGCAGGATGTGTGGGGTATGTAAGTTTTTCGGGTAACATTGATATGTGCATCACGATAAGAACGATAGTTATGCGTGAAAAAAATGCGTATATCCAGGCCGGAGCAGGTATTGTTCTGGATTCTGATCCGAAAAATGAATATAAGGAGACTGTGAACAAGGCTAAAGCTATGATGAAAGCTATTGAAGCCGCGGAAAAGGGGATAGAGTGATCCTTGTTATAGATAATTATGATTCGTTTACATACAATCTTGTTCAGTATCTGGGTGAATTAGGTGAAGAGATTGTTGTTCATCGGAACGATAAGGTTATGGTGGACGAGATAAGAGCTATTGCGCCAGACAGGATAGTTATTTCACCAGGGCCTGGTCGTCCTGATGACGCCGGTATATCGAAAGATGTTATCCGGACATTTGCGGGTGAAATTCCAATACTTGGTGTATGTCTAGGGCATCAATGTATAGCCGAAGTCTATGGTTCATCGGTTGTTAGAAGCGACCTTATAATGCATGGCAAGGTAAGTGACGTTTTTCATGATGGAAAAGATATTTTTAAAGACGTGCCAACACCTTTTACAGCGACAAGGTATCATTCGCTTATAGTGGATCGGGAAAGCGTGAAGCCTCCAATCGAGGTGACTGCCTGGACCAAAGACAAAGAGATAATGGGTATCAGACATAACAAATATCCTATATGGGGAGTACAATTCCATCCGGAATCAATTCTGACCGTTGAAGGAAAAAAGATATTGAAAAATTTCATAAAGATGTAGGTGACTATGAATATAAAAAAGGCTATTGAAAAAGTTGTTAATCTTGAGGACCTTAGCGAAGGTGAGATGAGGTCTGTATTTAGAGAGATAATGGGAGGTAAAACGACTCCGGCGCAGATAGGTGCGTTTATTACGGCTCTCAGAATGAAAGGTGAAACGGTGGACGAGATCACCGGAGCGGCGAAAGTAATGAGAAAAAAAGCCGCACGCGTAAAAATAAAAACTAAAAACACGGAGCTTGTTGATACTTGCGGCACCGGGGGGTCAGGCACGAAAACATTCAATATTTCCACATTGGTCGCATTTATTCTAGCGGGTGAAGGCGTTAAAGTAGCTAAACACGGGAACCGTTCTGTTTCTAGTAGTTGTGGCAGTGCTGATGTACTTGAAGAATTGGGAGTAAAAATAGATATAGCGGCTTCTAAAGCGGCTAGATGTATCGATAAAACGGGATTAGGGTTCTTGTTTGCGCCGCTTTTTCATGGAGCGATGAAGCATGCCAGTTTGCCGCGCAGGGAGATTGGCGTAAGGACAATATTTAATATCCTCGGACCTTTGTGTAATCCTCTTGGAGTAAAGAGACAGATCATGGGTATATACAAAGAAGAGCTTACGGAGGTCATGGCCAAGGTACTTAAAAAACTGGGTTCCAAAAGGGCTTATGTTGTCTCCGGGTGCGGAGGTTTGGATGAAGTTACTATAGCAGGCAGAACAAAGATCAGTGAACTTAAGGGCGGAAGGATTAGGACATATTATGTCACTCCCGGCACATTCGGGTTTAAAAAGACCCCTATATCGGAAATAAGAGGAGGGAGTACTAAAAGAAACGCTAAAATATTGAAAGATGTTTTAGGCGGAGCGCGAGGTCCAAAGCGCGATGCTGCTCTCATGAACGCTGCTGTAGCATTTATGGTATCCGGAAAAGCTAAAAATATAAAAGAAGGCGTTAAAATGGCTGAGAGGTCCATAGATTCGGGAAGGGCTCTTGAAAAAATGAAAATGCTTATCAAAGCAACCGATAAGTAAAACCAGGGTTAGGGATATATGATACTATCTAAGATCATAGAAGAAAAAAGACGAGAAGTGAACAGGCTTCGCAGTAAAGTTTCCTTTAATGTTTATAAGGAACAGGCCGAAAAGTTCTATGTGAATAGTCAGTTCAAAAAGAACATTTCAAGAAAAGGGCATATAAATCTTATTGCCGAAATAAAGAAAAGTTCTCCGTCACAAGGCGTGATACGCGTTGATTTTGATCCGCTCCGGATAGCAATGACCTATCATGGTGCAGGCGCGGGAGCGATAAGTGTTCTTACAGATGAAAGATTTTTTGATGGTAAGCTAGAATACCTCGGCATGCTGAAGAAAAGGGTTACATTACCTCTTTTACGCAAAGATTTCATAATAGATGAATATCAGATATACGAATCTGTTCTCAGCGGAGCGGATGCTATACTTCTCATAGCGAATATACTTACTCAAGAAGAGCTTAATCGGTATCACAGTATAGCTAAAGGGTTGGGGCTGGATATTCTGGTAGAGGTGCATAATGAAGAGGAAGTAGAAAAAGCTCTGAATTGTCATGCTGCCATAATAGGGATAAACAATCGTGATCTTACAAGTTTTAATGTAGACATATCAGTTACACAAAGACTTATAAGGCTTATACCCGAGAACAAAATTATAGTTTCAGAAAGCGGTATAAAGACATATGAACAGATAATGTTCCTGAAAAGTCTGGGAGTGAACGCAGTACTTATCGGAGAAACTTTTATGCGCTCCGAAAATATTGGCGCAAAGGTAAGAGAATTAATGAAAGAATAAAATAGTGAACAGTGAGCAGTGAATGGTAGAGATTGCATCACTTCGCTCACAATGACGTTCTGGGCAAATAGTGTAATAGTTAAAAAGGAGAAAGGTTCGTCGAAGGGGATTAGAGTATCGGTCAATTATACGGTTCACGAATCACGGATCACGGATCACGATCATAATGGTTAAGGTAAAAATTTGCGGAATAACTAATATTGAAGATGCAGAAGCTGCGTCTAGGTACGGAGCGGATCTTCTGGGGTTCATTTTCGTTGAAGGTACTCCAAGATATATTGAGAAAAGTTCCGCAGGAAAGATTATAGAGACTCTTAACAGCTCGGGATTCTCGGATATCAAAAAAGTCGGTCTTTTTATAGATGAAGAGATAGATAGTGTTGTAGATGCCGTATCGTTATGTGGGCTAGACTGTGTTCAGCTTGCAGGCAGTGAAACTCCTGCATATTGCAGCATTCTTAAAGAAAAACTTCTTGAAAAATGCGAGAGGAATATAAATATAATAAAAGTTTTTAAGGTGGCAGAGAAAATACTGCCCAATGGATCTTATGATATAACGGAATACGAAAACGTTGATAACTATATTTTTGATACGTTTGATCCCCAAAAAGCCGGGGGGATCGGGAAACAGTTTGATTGTGAGATAATTTTACGAGAAAAAGATAAGTTGCAGAAACCATTCTTTATAGCAGGTGGACTTACCGCTGATAAAGTTCAGGATATCGTGCAGACAGTTACTCCTTATGGGGTAGATGTCTCAAGCGGAGTGGAACGCGAGCCTGGCAAAAAAGATGCTGTACTTTTAAAGGAGTTTATTCAAAATGCAAAAAGTGCCTGACAGAAACGGATATTTCGGAGACTTTGGAGGCAGGTATGTACCGGAAACGCTTATGCCTGCGGTAAAAGAGCTTACCGAAGCATACAGTAAAATATGCGGAACAAGATCCTTTAAGGAGAAGCTGGAATATTATCTTGAAGAATATGCCGGACGTCCAACGCCTTTGTATTATGCGGAAAAGCTTACCAGGAAATTTGGTAAGGCCAAAATATATCTTAAACGCGAAGATCTGCTGCATACAGGCGCTCATAAGATAAATAACACTATTGGTCAAGCTCTATTAGCGGTGGAGATGGGTAAAAAAAGGTTAATTGCCGAGACCGGAGCGGGACAACACGGTGTAGCAACGGCTACTGTGGCGGCGCTTTTTGGTCTGAAATGTGATGTTTATATGGGCGAAGAGGATATTAGGAGACAAAGTCTGAATGTGTTCAGGATGAAACTTTTGGGAACTAAAGTCATTCCTGTGAGTAGCGGATCAAAAACGCTTAAGGATGCCATGAATGAGGCTATCCGGGATTGGGTTACAAATGCCGCCGATACACATTATGTTATCGGGTCCGTTGCAGGACCGCATCCTTATCCTATGATGGTAAGAGATTTTCAGGAAGTTATAGGGATAGAGACTAAAGTGCAGCTTAAAATGGCTGGAGAGAAAGGTCCTACACATCTTTTGGCATGCGTAGGAGGGGGAAGTAATGCGATGGGTCTTTTCTATCCTTTTGCTGAAGACAAAAAAGTAAAGTTTATCGGAGTAGAGGCGGCAGGTTTCGGAGCGAATACACCTCATCACGCGATAGCATTGGGTAAAGGGAAAGTAGGCATACTTCACGGGAGCAAGAGTTTCCTGCTTGAAGACGATGATGGCCAGATAAAACTCGCGCATTCCGTTTCAGCAGGTCTTGACTATCCGGGAGTAGGACCCGAGCATTCTTACTATAAGATGATAAAAAGGGCCGAATATGTTTCTGTGAAGGATAAAGAAGCGCTTGAAGGAGTCAGAATGCTCTCGGAGATAGAGGGGATAATACCGGCTTTAGAAACCGCTCATGCGATATATTATCTGAATAAACTTGCTCCTAAAACTGCTAAAAAAGATATTATCGTTGTATGTCTCTCGGGACGCGGCGACAAAGACATAGATATAATGAAAGAACACATGTAAGAGCAGGTGTTAGGTTCTAGGTGCTAGGTGATAGATTAGAGCCTACAACCTAAAACCTACAACCTAAAACCTAGGAAAGATATGAATAGAATAGACGAGACATTCAGAAGGCTTCGTAAAGAAAAAAAGAAAGCGTTTATTGCCTATATAACGGCCGGGGATCCGACCTTTCCGGTATCCGAAAAAATAGCGTTAACTTTAGCGGAAACTGGAACGGATATAATTGAGTTGGGGATACCTTTTTCAGATCCTTTAGCTGATGGACCGACTATTCAAAAAGCCGTGCAGAGGTCGCTCAAGAATGGATGTACCGTTAAAAAAGTATTCACTATGGTAAAGAGCCTGCGCAGGAAAATACAAACACCATTGGTTTTTATGACATATTACAATATTGTTTACAATTATGGATTAGAAAAATTTGTAAAAGACGCTAAAAAATCCGGTGCAGACGGAATAATAATCCCGGATCTTCCTATGGAAGAATCCGGAGAATTTAAAAGTATTGCAGATGCTGAAGATTTTTGTCTGATAATGCTGACTGCGCCTACCACACCCGCGGAAAGGTTCCGGAAGATAGCGTCTAAAAGCCGAGGATTCATATATCATGTCTCGCTCACCGGAGTAACCGGTACAAGGGACGCTGTAAACACAGGACTTGCTAAAAATGTGCAGAAGTTAAAGAAGTTGACCAAAAAACCTATATGTGTAGGGTTTGGCGTCTCGGGAGCTGAACAGGCGAAAAAAATAAGTCGAATGTGTGACGGTGTTATAGTAGGAAGCGCGATAATCAAAATAATAGAAAAGAACTTGAACAGAAAGAAAGATATAGCGGGGAAGATAAAGGTTTTCTCCAAGACTCTCGCCAAAGCAGTTCACGGAGAAGAACGATCGTAGACCATTGACCGTAGACAGGGAATGACTGATGTGCAAATTGAGGTGTGAATAGTAATAGCAGACAAAAGACCGTAAAACAAAACTAAAGATCTTTTCTTTTCAATATTTTTCTAAAAATATTGTTCAATAGTCAAACAGATATTTTTATTATGAGAATAATGGGACTTGATATCGGGACAAAAAATATTGGAGTAGCTGTCAGCGATGAAACATGTACTCTGGCGCAGGGTAGGGAAGTAATAACCCGGACGTCGACGGAAAAGGTCGTATCTCGTATCAAAGAATTGGTCGAAGAGTTCAAGGTAGAAGAGATCGTAATAGGTTTGCCCGTAAATATGGATGGAACGGAAGGGCCCCGGGCAAAAGACAGCAGGATGTGGGGAGAACTTTTAGAAAAGAGATTTCCCTTTAAGTGTGTTTTGTGGGATGAAAGGTTAAGTACTAAAGAGGCGGAAGATATAATGATATCGGCCGACATATCCCGCAAGAAAAGAAAGAAAAAGATAGACCAACTTGCGGCACAGCTGATCCTGCAGGGATACTTGGATGATAGATCAAGGATAAAGGATTAAGGCGCCGAGGACGTAATGTCCGAGGTGCGTCGAAATCTCCCGGTTTCGACGATAAAAATTAAAATATAATTGAAAGGAAAAGATGTATAAAAAGACTAAATTGAGTAATGGGTTGAACATAATAACGTCTCCTATGCCGGGAATGGCATCTGTGACGCTTGGTATCTGGATCGGAATAGGAGGGCGCTACGAATCCGAAAAACAAAGCGGTATCAGCCATTTGGTGGAACATATGCTATTCAAGGGGACGAAGGACATGTCCACAAAAGAGCTTAAACAATCCATAGAGGGTATTGGAGGCGCTTTTAACGGGTTCACTTCGGATGAAGTAACATGTTATCTGGTAAAGGTTCCCTCAAAATATGTGGAACTGGGAGTGGATGTGCTTGCGGATATGGTACTTAATGCCAAGTGTGATGAAAAGGATCTAGCGAAAGAAAAATTTGTTGTATGTGAAGAGATAAAAATGTATCGTGATCAGCCTGCTGATCATGTTCTGGATGTATTAAGTAAAATAATGTGGCCGGGCGATCCTCTAGGCAGGTCTTTGACGGGTACTATGACCATAGTTAAAAGTTTAACCAGGAAAGAGATAGTTAAATTTAGGGACGACAATTATCACCCCGGTAATATGGCGGTTGTCGCCGCGGGCAAAGTGAATCCCGAAAAATTGACCGGGTATGTTAAAAAAAGGTTAGGTTCCGCGGCAGGAAAACGGAACCCTTCATTGAAGAGCTCATCATCCGTCCAAAAGTCTCCCCGGATAAAAATATGTTCAGGTGACACCAATCAGACGCATATTGCTTTTGGGTTTCATACAAAGGAAAAAAGTGTTAAAGAAAGATTTGCGATGAAATTGATGAATGTCATGTTGGGAGGCAATATGTCTTCCAGGCTTTTCGAAGAGCTTAGAGAAAAACACGGACTGTGTTATGATGTCGCTTCTGCTTATAAGAGGCATTCCGATAAAGGAGAGATGCAGATACATGCCGGTGTTGACAATTCAAAGGCTGCCAGATCCGTTGCGGCCATACTTGATGAGGTTAGAAGAATAAGAGATCTAGGTGTTACGGAAGAGGAACTATTTCGCGCCAAAGAATATACTAAAGGGCAGTTTTTGCTGGGGATGGAAGGAACTTCTACACGTATGATGTGGCTTGGGGACAGGTTTATGGTACATAAGAACATCCCGGAAGTTAAGAAAATCCTTGAGAATTTAGACAGTATTGGAGTAAAAGATATAGAAAAAGCCTGTGCGGATACGTTCAGTTCTTCTTCCGTTAATCTGGCTATGATAAGTAAGATATCTGATAAAGAGAAAAGCAGCATTAAAAAAGAGTTACATAAGCTTTGATGTTAGAAGGGGAGAATAACATGGATAAAAAGATAATAATCGCGCCAAGTATCCTGTCCGCTGATTTCGGTAGGCTTGCCGAAGAAATAAAGGCAGTAGAATTGGCTGGCGCTGATTGGGTACATGTGGATGTAATGGACGGTATTTTTGTTCCGAACATAACTATAGGACCGGGTGTTATCAAATCCGTGAAGAAGGTTTCTGATATGTTTTTTGATGTTCATCTGATGATAGATAGACCGGAAAGATATATAGACGAGTTTGCCTCCGCGGGTAGTGATATGATAACTTTTCATATTGAGGCGTGCGCTTCACCGGAAGATGTTATAAAAAAGATAAGACAGGCCGAAAAAAAAGTAGGCATTTCTGTTAAACCCGGAACGGAGATATCCTTAGTAGAAAAATTGTTGGATAAGGTGGATATGGTGCTTGTTATGACGGTGGAGCCCGGATTTGGAGGGCAATCTTTCATGAGAGGGATGCTGGATAAGGTCCGGTACCTGAAGGAAAACTTTGATGGATATATACAAGTTGACGGAGGTGTGAATAAAGATACTGCCCGTGAAATTATCAAGGCGGGAGGGAACGTTCTTGTGGCGGGTACGGCGATCTTTGGTCAAAAAGATTATAGCGGGGCTATAAAAGAAATCAGAGGATAGAAATGACTATAGACCATTGACAATGGACCATAGACTTAGAATGACCGATGTGTCAACTTATGGAACTATAAATCGAGGCAATTGAATCTTAGACTTTTTAAAATTTTTCAAAGAAAAATCTTAGGCAATAGTCGATAGTCAATGGTCAATAGTCAATATTTTGACGTGATTTAGGAATTTATTAACTGGGAGGGAAGATGGGCAGGATCAAGTTTGGTACAGATGGATGGAGAGCGGTGATAAGTGAAGATTTCACTTTTGAAAATGTTGAGATCGTGGCGCAGGCTATAGCGGATTTTATAAAGGCTCAGAAAAAACCGATATACCGTAAAAAAAAGATAGTGATAGGTTATGATACACGGTTTCTGTCGGATAAATATGCGGAGATCATGTCATCCGTACTTGCAGCTAACGGAATAAAGGTCGTACTCAGCGATAAACCAAGTCCCACTCCTTCGGTATGTGTATACATTGCCGACAAAAAGTTTTCCGGAGGTGTGATGATAACGGCAAGTCATAATCCTGCAAGCTATAACGGTATTAAATACAAAGGGTTTTTTGCCGGTTCCGCGGGGAGCAATATTATAGACGCTATAGAGAAGAAGTTATATAAGAGTAAAGTAAAAAAAATAGACTTTAAAGATGCTGTGAAAAAGAAGAAGGTAGTGCTTGAAGATATAGTCGGACTCCAGATCAAGTATATCAAAAAGTACGCCAATATGACCAAGCTGAAGAAAGCCAAGCTGAAAGTGCTGGTAGATTCAATGAACGGTACGGGTGGTAAGTATTTCAGTGAAATACTTAAAGGTACCGGTATTAAACTGGATTATATGTATGCAGAAAAGAATCCCGGATTTAACAATAGGCCTCCCGAACCAAACGAAAAGCATCTTCAGGAAATTATGGGACGCATGAAAAAAGGTAAATACGATCTTGGTGTTGCCACAGACGGCGACTCCGACCGGTTGGCTATAGTGGATGAGAAAGGGAATGTCCTTTCCGGTCATAGATTAATGGCGCTTCTTGTTAAACATCTATATGAGAACAGGAAGAAAAAGGGCGGTGTTATCCAGACTATTTGCGGTACGGGCTTGATAAATAACATGTGTAAGGATTACGGCATAAAACAGTATGAGACTCGTGTAGGATTCAAATATATTTGCGATATGATGATAAAAAAAGATATTTTGGTCGGAGGAGAAGAGACCGGCGGTGTTGGTTTTAAGGGATACGTACCTGAACGTGACGGATTTCTTTCGGCGCTGCTTATAATGGAACTTTTGGTATCTTCTAAAAAACCATTATCTAAAATAGTTTCAGATATGAGCAAGAAATATGGAAGTTATGTTTATGAAAGGGAAGATATGATCTTTCCAGAAGCTAAAAGAAAAAAATTAATGAATGGTCTTAAAAAGAACCCTCTCAAGAAAGTTCTAAACAAAGAGGTGGTCCAGATAAAGGATTATGATGGGACCAAATTTATCTGCAAGGACGGAAGCTGGCTCCTTATAAGATTTTCCGGGACAGAACCTAAACTCAGGATCTATTCGGAAACGAGTTCAAAAAAAGAATCTTTAAAAGTCCTCGAATTCGGCAGGAAATACGCTTTAGGACTTATGTAAAGACTGGGATAAAAGAGAAAAGGGCTGCTGCTCAAAAACTTTTATGTCAGGTTCTCGGTATGGACAAGATATTCTAAATGTTATAGGTCGAAAGGATGGACATTAACCAGGCAATATGAAAACTAACAAACTAAAAAAAATAAGAAATTTCTGCATAATTGCGCATATAGATCATGGGAAATCCACTCTTGCTGACAGGATAATACAGCTTACGGATACTGTTGCTATTAGAGAGTTTAGAGACCAGTTTCTTGACGCGATGGACCTTGAAAGAGAAAGAGGGATAACTATTAAGTCCAGTGCCGTTAAGATATTGTACACTGCAAGAGACGAGGAAACCTACACACTTAATCTTATCGATACTCCGGGACATGTGGATTTTACTTACGAGGTCTCTAAAAGTATAGCGGCATGCGAGGGGGCATTGCTTTTAGTGGATGCCGTACAAGGCGTGGAAGCTCAGACAATAGCTAACCTTTATCTTGCTACAGAACATGACCTTGAGATAATACCTATTATAAATAAGATCGATCTTAAAAACGCCAGGGTGGATGTTATTAAGGAGCAGATAAGAGATATTTTAGGCATGAAAGATGAGGAAATACTCCTGATAAGCGCAAAAGAAAATATTGGTACGGAGGATGTGCTTGAGGAAGTGATAAAGGTCATTCCTCCTCCTGAAGGCGACACCAAAAGTTCTTTAAAGGCCTTAATATTTGATTCAGCATATGATACTTACCGGGGGGTAATAGTATATGTCCGCATAATGGAAGGTGAGATGAAAGCGGGTATGGCTATAAAGACCATGAATCAGGGCATGAGATATGAGGTCAAGGAAGTCGGGGTTTTTATGCCGCGTGAACAGATTATCGACAAACTTGAATGTGGTCAAGTGGGATATGTCGTATGTAATATAAAGGAAGCCAAGGAGATAATTGTAGGGGATACTATGACCACTGTTGAGAGTCCCGCCGAAATGCCACTTCCGGGATACAAAGAAGTTAAACCCATGGTCTATAGCGGAGTATACCCGGTTAGTAACGAGGATTACGAGGCGCTAAAAGAAGCTATGGAAAAACTTAAACTGTCTGACGCATCTTTCATTTATGAGCCGGAAACATCCGCCGCTCTGGGGTTTGGTTTCAGGTGTGGGTTCCTGGGGCTCCTGCATATGGAAATAGTGCAGGAGAGATTGGAAAGAGAATTCGATCTTGATCTGATAGCTTCTTCCCCCAGCGTTAATTATAAGGTCAAACTGGAACACGGTGACCTTATAGAAGTTGATAATCCTACTAAATATCCTGAGAGGGATAAAATAGAATATGTAGAAGAGCCTTATGTAAAGTGTCATATATTTGTTCCCTCAGAATCCATAGGGAACATAATGAAACTTTGTGAGAGTAAGCGCGGTGAATTCATCAGCACTAAATTTCTTGATACGACCAAGGTGCAGATAATATACGATATTCCGTTGGCAGAGATAATAATAGATTTTTATGACAAGATAAAATCGTCTACACAGGGTTATGGTTCGCTGGACTATGAGTTTATAGGGTACAGGAGGTCTTCCATAGTCAAATTGGATATTCTGATAAATGGGGTTCCCTGTGACGCGTTATCTTGTATAGTGCATAGAGATAGAGCGAGGAGAAAAGGAAAGGAATTGGTGGAAAAATTAAAGGATACTATCCCTAAACATATGTTTAAGATAGCTCTACAGGCCTCTGTGGGCGGGGACGTTATAGCAAGAGAGACCATTTCTGCTTTCAAAAAAAATGTTACGGGAAAATGCTATGGCGGTGATATTACCAGAAAAAGAAAACTTTGGGATAAACAAAAAGAGGGAAAAAAGAAGATGCGCAGAATAGGCAAAGTAGAGGTGCCTAAAGAAGCGTTCTTGAAAGCGATGAGGATATCATGAAGATAAGCAAAGAAAAATGGGATTATTTATGGACAGAATGGGTAAAACCCATATTGATAGCTGCGGCGCTCGCTCTATTCGTTAGGACGTTTATGGTGCAACCGTTCAAGATACCGTCGAGTTCCATGTATCCGACATTGAAGCCGGGTGACAGGATATTTGTGAACAAGTTTATTTATGGGGCAAAAATACCGTTCACAAATATTAGATTACCGAAACTGGAAACCCCAAAGGACGGAGATATAATTGTTTTTACTTCTCCTGTAGAAAAAAACAAGTATCTAGTTAAACGGTTCATTGCAGACGGAGGAGAAGCGGTATCAATAAAAAGCGGTAGTATATTTGTAGATGAAAAAAAACTTTCGGAGGCCCCTTTTGACGATCTCTTCTATTATAATCGCGGAGAATACGGAGCGGAAGACGGAAGGGTAGAAATTCCCGAAGGTAAATTTTATGTCCTGGGTGACAATAGCGCCAATTCCATGGATTCAAGATATTGGGGATATGTCCCCGATAGGAACATAGTTGGTAAAGCTTTTGTTATACATTGGCCGCCGGGAAGAATGCATTTGATCAAGGAAGGGGAATAGATAGCAGTTAAAAAGTCAAAGGTAAACCATTGACTATAGACCATTGACCATTGACAGGGAATGACCGATGCACAAAGTGAAAGGTGAAGGGAACGGGTCAAGTCAATAGTCTATTGTCCAAAGATTACTGTTCACGAATTACGAATCACGAACTACGTATTGCGCTATATGACATGCTCTATACGTTATACAAAGAGAGAGAGAGAGAGAGAGATGAATTGGGCTAACAGGCTTACGATACTCAGAATAGTACTTACACCTGTTTTTATTATGGCTGTTCTTTATAAGCGGCTTGATGTGGCTCTTGTTATCTTTGCACTAGCCGCAGTGACGGACGGGCTTGATGGATATATAGCGCGTATGCGTAAAGAAAAGACTAAATTCGGTGCGATAATGGATCCCATCGCCGACAAGATGCTTATCGGAAGCGCATTTGTTAGTTTTAGTTTGGTTAAGGATCTTCCTGTATATCTAAAAATGCCCATATATGTTCCGATGATAATAATCTCAAGAGACGTTATAATTCTTCTTGGAGCCATGATAATCTATTTGCTTGCGGGTGACATAAAGATAAAACCCAGCATTTTGGGTAAGGTAACGACCTTTTTTCAAATGCTTACTATAATTATGATGCTTACGCAGTTTGTGTATTCAAGTTGGATATGGAATGTAGCAATCGTTTTAACCGTGTTTTCAGGGTTAGATTATATACGTATATTTTCAAGGCAGATAAATGAAAAATTATGATAATTTACCGGCAGTATGCATAATGGGCCGTCCAAATGTTGGAAAGTCTTCAC
This sequence comes from Candidatus Aadella gelida, assembly GCA_030765205.1. Classification (GTDB taxonomy): domain Bacteria; phylum Omnitrophota; class Gorgyraeia; order Tantalellales; family Tantalellaceae; genus Aadella; species Aadella gelida. The sequence continues at coordinate 27,848 of JAVCDB010000017.1, forward strand.
TTTTTAATGTGCTTATGGGTGAGCGTCGAGCAGTTGTTGTAGAGCAGTCAGGAACCACAAGAGACCGTGTTGAGACGATAACAAAAATAGGATCACATGACGTTAAGCTTATAGATACGGGTGGATATGATTCGTGTGACTCCGATAAGATATACCTTGAGGTTAAGGAACAGATATACAGAGCCATGGAGGAAGCTTCAGTTGTGATCATGATGGTAGATACTAAAGCAGGAATACTCCCGTTCGATGAAGAGGTCGCGGCATTGCTCCGAAAGTTTAATAAACCTGTTATACTGGTGGCTAATAAAGCGGATAACGATAAGATGATGACTGGAACCGCGGAGTTTTATAAACTTGGCTTCGGTGAACCGCAACCTATCTCATGTCTTCACAGAAGAGGTTTGAGGCAGCTTAAAAAGAATATATCTACTATTCTCATGGGCCTACCCGACATTGTTCGCATCAAGAAAGCCGATAAAGTCTCCGAGAGCACAAAAATAGCTATGGTGGGTCGTCCTAATGTAGGGAAATCATCTTTAGTAAACAATCTTCTCAAGCGCAATAGAGTCATAGTAAGTGATGTCCCGGGTACGACCAGGGATTCTATAGACACATATTTTACTTATGAGGATGAGAGTTATGTTCTTATAGATACGGCCGGAATAAGACATAGAAGAAAGATAAAGAATGCCGTTGATGTTTATAGTATCATGAGATCCAAGGAATCTATTGCAAGGGCGGATGTTGTTATGCTTCTTTTGGATGCTACAGACGGGGTAACCAAAGACGATCTTAGTATACTTGAGTTCGTTGAGGAGAACGGAAAAGCATGTCTTATTGTTGTCAACAAATGGGACCTTTCCGAGGATATTAAAGATATTTCAGAGGAAGATTATCGTAAACATTTGGGATATGCCGCAAATCATATAAGCAAGTTTCCTATAGCGTTCGTTTCTGCGAAAACAGGAAAGAATATATTATCGAGTTTTTTGCAGGCAAAAATACTTAACACAAATCTTGATATTACTGTTTCGACAGGGTTTCTTAATAGGATATTTGAAAAGAACGATCCCTCTGAAATCCCTATTCCTAGGAGCAAGAAGCGGCCTAATTTTCTATATATTGTTCAATCTAGCAAGCGACCTGTAGAGTTCAAGTTTTTTGTCAATGATCCGTCTAGCGTTTTACCCGTACATATGAGTTATATAGAGAACAAGTTGCGATCAGAATTGCCGCTTTCAGGAATTCCGATAAAGATCATTATAAAAAGATCAAGGAAGGAGAAGAAATAGGCGCTAGGTGTTAGGTTCTAGGTTTTAGGTTATAGGTTTTGGAGTGATAGCCCCTCGTCTCCTAACACCTATAACCTAAAACCTATAACCTGTTTTTCAGTAGAGAGGCGATTTTTTTAAAATTATTTGGAGGATAACATGGTGTTTTTTTTACCGGCCCTTCTTGTGGCATATTTATTAGGTTCTTTTCCAACAGCTTTTATTTTTGGAGAAGCGATAAAGGGTATAGATATAAGGGAACACGGAAGCGGGAATGTTGGCGCAACTAATGTATATCGTACCGTAGGAAAATTTGCCGGTATAGTGGTATTCATCATTGATGTCCTAAAGGGAACCGCAGCGGTTGTTCTTCTGCCTTTGGCAATTAAGGCTATAGGAGGGGATGCTAATATTACGTTTAGTTATTATTTTTATATTTCTTTAGGCGCCTGCGTGATAGCAGGCCATATGTGGACATGTTTTCTAGGGTTCAAGGGAGGTAAAGGAGTTGCTACAACAGCCGGTGTATTAGCAGGTCTTGCGCCAGGCATTTTAGGAATATGTCTTGTAGTTTGGATCGTTGTTTTTAGTATTTGGAAATATGTATCACTCGCATCTATATGCAGTGCGGTATCAATGCCCGTTTTTGCGCTTATTTTCGGGAAAAGCCTCGAATTTATCATCTTTACAGCCGTATTAAGTATGATCGGAGTATATGCTCATAGATCGAATATACGGCGTCTAATGCAGGGAACAGAGAACCGTTTGGTTAGTAGTTCAAAAAGCTAGAGTAGTTCCCTTGTATTTTCTCCAGAATCCAGTATACTATCTATTGTTAGTTTTGGGAAAGTAAGATAACGAGATTATTTTTTTACGCATCTTAATAAATACATTTAAAAAGACAAGAATATGGACGAGATGAAAAAACTTCTTCATAAGGACATTTTAGGTAAAAACCCGAGAAAGCATGAGGTTACCGTTGAGGAAACGAGTGATCTTAAGGATTCTAAAATCTCGAAGAGGAAGACCTGCAAATATTTTATCAGAGATCATTATAGTTCTTCAGATACGGAGGAGCTTAAAGAGTGGATAGCTGAAAAACAGAAAGTATCGTGCAAAAAGGATTGTCATGTTCTCAGATTATCTAACACCCACACAGGAGAGGAAAAAGTTGTGTGTAAAGTATTAGGAGATTTTTATGTAGTGTCGGGAAATACTGCATATGAAGTGGTATACATGAATGAAATAAGATTGAGCGTTGCCGAGGAAGGGGAATAACATGAATACACAGGAACATAAGAACGTGCATATTATGGCGCTTCCCATAGCGCTGATAAAACTGTACCTCCTTAAGGGCAGGCTACGATTACTAGAACTTGCAACCAGAAGGTAGCCTGACTTTTTTATAATTCGCGGGGGAGAGTCTAACGGGTGTTCCGTTTTGATTCCCCCCGTTTTTTTTGCAAAAAAAAGTCCGGTAAACCTGTATAAAGTTTCCTCCCTGACAAATTTTTTAACGCTTTTTATATAGCTTTCGAAAGGGCGTTAAATAAACTCACCCTCGCATAGCTCGGGTTCAGACATATTTAACGCCTTCTTCTTTCAAAAGCTATATAAAAAACTAAAATTTGTGACAGGGAACCCTAGAAACTTTATACAGGTGCTAAACAGTGTTTTTGAGATGAGAGGGGAAAAAGTAGGATGAGTACTCCGTGCCTAGGGCGAAGAGCTTGCCTCGGAATACTGCTTTCCAAGCAGTATTTTGTGTCCATTCCAATGGGAAGGAATATCCACGGCGCGGTTATTCCTGGAAAAGGGACAAAGTAGTCTCTTAATCTTTGATCAGGTGTCCTTATATGTGCTATATCATACTATTGACTATAAATATTATATGTGTTAGACTTTTATGATTATGAGCAGGATAAGTGTAATTGGTGATGGGGGATGGGGCACTGCATTAGCACTTTTATTGCACTCTAAAGGGACGGAAGTTGTTCTTTGGAGCGCATTTGATGATTATGCTGCATGCCTGAATTCAAGCAGAGAAAACACAAAATTTCTTAAAGGGATAACCTTGCCCAAAGGCCTTAAGATCACTTCGGATGATAATGAGGTCAAAAGCAGCGAATATGTTATTTTTGCTGTACCTTGCGAATATATGCGTGGGGTGCTTGATCGTTTCAAAGATGCGGATTTTAAACGTATCATAAGTGCTACCAAGGGAATAGAGAACGGGTCGTTAATGAGACCAACGGAGATATTGAAAGAGTATTTTAAAGAAGACAGGATCAGTGTTGTATCTGGACCCAGTATATCTTTTGAGGTTGCACGAGGAGTTCCTACCACTGTAGTTGTCGCAGGATACGGGGCCGAACAAGAGGATGTTCGGGATCTATTAATGACGGAAAGTTTTAGGGTTTATACTTCGAAAGATGTTATCGGGGTAGAGCTGGGAGGAGCCCTGAAGAATATAATAGCGATAGCAGCGGGGATATCAGACGGATTAGGTTTCGGGACTAATCCAAAGGCAGCAATACTTACTAGAGGGCTTGCCGAGATAACGCGCTTAGGCGTTAAGATGGGGGCAGATCCTTCGACTTTTCGCGGGCTTAGCGGTATAGGGGACTTAATGACGACATGTATCAGCCGGGATTCAAGGAACCGTTGTTTCGGAGAAGAGATAGGAAAAGGGAGAAGTAAAGAAGAGGTCTTAAAGGATACAGAGATGGTTGTTGAAGGTTTAGCAACTTGTAGATCGGCATATGAAATGTCGGAAAAATATAAAGTTGATATGCCCATAACAAATAAAGTATACGAAGTTCTTTATAAGGGGAAGGATCCTTTGTCGGCAGTTAAAGAACTGATGACACGGGAAGCTAAAGAAGAAGATTACATGTAACCGTGTCTCGGGGCTTGTGGCCCGTGTCCCGTTGTGCGGATCACGAACCACGAATCACGAATCACGAAACATCGGGACGTGGCGCAGTCTGGTAGCGTACTTGTCTGGGGGACAAGGGGTCGCCGGTTCGAATCCGGCCGTCCCGACCATTCTTCTTCGCCCTTCAATAAGCGGGCTATCTGGTAGGGCTACGAAGGAACAAGTTCTAGATACGAAGCAAGCGAAGAAGAATGTCTCTACGAAGTTGTACCATTGTTTACTTTTTGAACAGCGAAGTAGGGCAAAAACAAATAGCATAAGGAGATGATATGGGATCCGTGAACATAGGAATAATAGGACTGGGAACCATAGGAAAAGGTGTTTATGACGCTATATTAAGTAACGGTGATCTTATAAAATCAAGGTCAGGGGTCTCTTTGAACATAAAAGCGGTATGCGATAAGGATAAAAAAGTTCTCGGAGAGATAAAAGAGGCCAAAGGGCTTGTTAAAACCTCTTCCGCGGATGACGTTCTTAAGGATAAAGATATAGATATCGTCGTAGAGCTTATAGGGGGAATTGATCCCGCTAAAGATATAGTTCTTAAAGCCCTAAATTCAAAGAAACATGTTGTTACCGCGAACAAAGCATTGCTTTCATCTAACTGGAAAACCATTTTTAGTGCTGCTTCGGAGAATAATGTAATAGTGAATTTCGAAGCCGCGGTGGGAGGAGCTATACCGGTAATACGTACTCTTAAAATGAGTTTTGTGGCGAATAAGATAAACACTATATACGGAATACTTAACGGGACCACTAATTTTATATTGACCAAAATGTCTGAAAAAGGATGTTCCTTTCAGGAAGCATTAAGCGTTGCACAGAAAAAGGGAATAGCTGAAAGTGATCCTGAAATTGATGTGAGCGGCGCGGATAGCGCGCATAAACTCGCTATACTTTCCGTTCTTGGATTCGGAGCTGATGTTTCGGGTGATGATGTGTATACCGAAGGGATAGTCAAGATAGGGCCGGAAGATGTTAAGAATGCCGACAAGTTGGGATATGGAATAAAACTTCTGGCTATAGCAAAGGATACCGGTGAAGGTTTGGAACTCAGAGTGCATCCTACTCTATTGAGTTCGTCTCATCTTCTTTCCGGGGTCAGGAATGCGGACAATGCCGTGTTCGTAAAAGGTGACCTTATAGGAGAGTCTTTGCTTTTCGGCAAAGGAGCCGGGAGTAAGCCTACTTCGAGTTCGGTTATTGCGGATATAGTTGAAATAGCTGAAAAAATAAAAGATGACGCGTCTTGCGGGATGAAACCCTACAGGTCCGGTCAGGCATCAAAAAATGTAAAAATAAAACGTATTGAGGATCTTCTCATATCGTATTATTTAAGGTTTTCTGCCATAGATAAGCCGGGTGTTCTGGCAGGGATATCTTCTGTGTTGGCTAAAAATGACATAAGTATAGCCAATGTGTCTCAAGACGAAAGAAAAGAAGGGGAGACCGTACCGGTTGTTATTCTTACCCACAAAGCTAAAGAAGGGAATATGCGTAAGGCTATTTCTGAGATAGATAAAATGGACTGGATAAGTGATGAAACTGTCGTGATAAGGATAGAAGAATAATTTGTGAACAGATAAGAGGAGCTAGTATGGGTGTTATTGAGAGATACAAAGAATATTTACCGGTAAGTGACAAGACCCCTGTCATAAGTCTAGAGGAAGGGGATACACCTCTAGTAAATGCCGAGCCTATAGCCGAAAGAATAGGTAAAGGGTACAATGTCTGGTTAAAATACGAAGGCCTCAACCCTACCGGGAGTTTTAAGGATAGAGGCATGACGATGGCGGTATCCAAAGCGGTTGAAGAAGGATCAAAAGCAGTTGCTTGCGCTTCTACTGGAAATACTTCAGCATCGGCAGCGGCTTTTTCGGCGCGTGCCAAAATAAAATGTATAGTTGTCATTCCCGAAGGTGCGATCGCTTTAGGTAAATTGGCACAAACACTGATACACGGCGCAAAAGTTATAGCTATAAAGGGAAATTTTGATCAGGCATTAGATATAGTTAAGGAGCTTACTGATAAGTATCCTATAACTCTGGTAAATTCCATAAATCCGTATAGGATAGAAGGTCAGAAGACCGGTGCGTTCGAAATATGTGATAAGCTGGGCAAAGCCCCTTATTATCATGCTCTGCCCGTAGGTAATGCCGGTAATATTACTGCGTATTGGAAAGGTTATACGGAATACAAAGAAAAAGGAAAAATAGACTCTCTGCCGAAGATGCTCGGGTTCCAAGCTGCGGGTTCGGCGCCTATAGTTGAGGGAAAAGTTATCAAAGAGCCCAAAACATTGGCTACCGCTATTAAGATTGGGAATCCAGCAAGCTGGAAACAGGCCGAAGAAGCGCGTGACGCTTCCGGAGGGATGATAGCGAAGGTTACAGAGGAGGAGATCATAGAAGCTTATAAAATACTTGCTAACGAAGTCGGGATCTTTGCGGAACCTGCATCTGCGGCGAGCGTAGCTGGAATATTGAAAAAGGCAGGAGAAGGGTATTTCGAAGAATTAAAGCCAGGAGATGAACGAGACATAGTATGTGTTCTAACGGGGCATGGACTCAAAGATCCCGACAGAGCCATAAAATGTTTAGATCATCCTCCCATTGTTGAAGCAAAACTGGAAGCTGTTTTAAAGGAAGCTGGACTATGAAATACATAATACTTGTTCCTGACGGTATGGCGGGAGAACCTCTTAAAGAGCTTAATGACAGAACCTGTATGGAAGTTGCCGTAACGCCGAATATGGATATGATAGCTCTTAAAGGAATAGTTGGCACCTCAAATAATGTGCCAAGGGGAATGACCCCGGCTAGTGACGTGGCTAATCTATCTATACTAGGATACGATCCGAAAAAATACTATTGCGGAAGAGGGCCACTTGAGGCGGCAAACCTGGGAGTCGAAATAGGTGAGAGTGACGTAGCGTTTCGTTTTAACGTGATTACCGAGGCTGAAGATAGGATGTTGGATTATAGCGCAGGGCATATTTCCACAGAAGAGGTCAAGGTCCTGGTACGAGATCTTGAAGATAAAATGGGGAGTGATAAGTATACTTTTTATCCGGGGACAAGTTATCGTAACCTGCTTTTGTTTCATTGTGCGTCGCCGGGGGATGCTGAAGATCTTTCACTTGTGAAATGTTATCCGCCGCATGACATCTTGGATCAATCTATCTCAAAACATCTTCCCAAGTCACAGGAGCTGGTGGAGATTACTAATAGGTCAAAAGAAGTTTTGGAAGGGCACGATATAAATAAAGTGAGAATAGATCTTGGGCAGAATCCAGCCAATAGTATCTGGTTATGGGGGCAGGGAAGAAAGCCTGATATACCTCTTTTTAAGGATGCATACGGAATTACAGGAGGAATAATATCTGCCGTGGATCTTTTAAAAGGCATGGGTAGAGTGCTAGGTCTGGAAGTAGCCGATGTTGTCGGAGCTACGGGATACTATGATACGAACTATGAAGGGAAAGCTGAAGCGGCTTTAGAAATATTGGAAAGAAACGACATGGTATTTGTTCATGTAGAGGCTCCTGATGAAGCAGGACATAATGGTGATGTGAAAGAAAAAATAAAAGCTATCGAAAATTTTGATAGCAGGATAACGGCAAGAATAATAGAAGCATTATCGCACAAAGAAGAACCGCATAGGATACTTATATTACCGGATCATCCAACCCCGGTAAAGAAACGTACCCATACTGCGGAACCTGTACCCTTTGCGATGGCCGGTAAGGGCATAGAACCTGATGACGTTACCGTTTTTAATGAGAGGGCTGCTAGGGCGGGTAGTGTAAAAATTGATGAAGGTTGGAAACTAATGAGGAAGTTGCTGGAAACATGAAAAAGATTATAGTACAGAAGTACGGCGGGACAAGTGTTGCTAACCCTGAAAAAATTAAAGGTGTAGCAAAAAGAGTTGCCGCGTGCAAGAAAAAAGGTAATCATATTGTAGTTGTGGTATCCGCGTTAGGGAATACTACTGATGAACTTGTGGAACTTGCGGGATGTATAAGTAAGAATCCTCGGGAAAGAGAGATGGATATGCTCCTTTCGACGGGGGAACAGGTGTCGGTAGCGCTTTTAGCTATGGCGCTTCATGAATTAGGTCATGAAGCCATATCATTTACCGGCGCGCAAATAGGGATAAGGACGGATTCCTCCTACACTAAAGCCAAAATAATAGATGTGGGTACGGAAAAAATAAAGAAACATCTTGCAGCAAACAGAATAGTCATCGTTGCGGGGTTTCAGGGGATGGATCTAAATCAGGAAATAACCACTCTGGGAAGAGGTGGATCAGATATGACAGCGGTCGCATTAGCCAAGGTACTTAAGGCTAAGATGTGCGAAATATATACGGATGTTAAAGGTGTATATACAGCTGATCCTAGAATAGTCCCGGAGGCTCGTAAACTAAGTACTATAAGTTATGAAGAAATGTTGGAGATGGCTTCTCTGGGAGCACAGGTAATGCAGGCAAGAAGCATGGAAGTCGCCAGCAAATTTAATATACCCATGCATGTAAGATCGAGTTTTTTCCAGGAGGAAGGAACTCTTATAACTAAGGAGGTTAGGGCTATGGAAGACGTATTGGTGCGCGGTGTTACCGTGAATAAAGATGAAGCTAAGGTAACGGTATGTGACGTGCCCGATAAACCAGGTGAGGCAAGCAAAATATTTGCACATTTGGCGAAATCTGACGTAAACGTAGACATGATCATACAGAACGTGTCTCGCGCAAAAGCCACTGATATATCTTTTACGGTAGATAAAAAGAATCTTAGTAAAACAAAAAAAGTGGTTAAAAAGATCGCAGACAGTATAGGCGCGGGCGAGGTTAGATATGATGAGAATATTGCCAAGGTATCGGTTGTAGGTATAGGTATGCGCAGCCATTCCGGTGTCGCCGCTAAAATGTTTAACGCACTCGCTTCTAAAAAAATAAATATAGCCATGATATCTACGAGTGAAATAAAAATATCATGTGTTGTTAGCGGTAAGGACGCTAATAAAGCCGTTAATGCTATGCATAAATCATTTGGTTTAGGTACTAAAACAAGAAAAAAGTCTAAATAAGTTTTAGACGAAAAAGGAATTAAGATGAAAAAAGTATATGTTTACGATACTACGTTGAGAGATGGAGCCCAGTTTGAGGGTATTTCTTTTTCCGTGACAGATAAAATGCGTATAGCTCTCAAATTAGACGAGCTAGGCGTAGATTTTATTGAAGGAGGATGGCCGGGATCCAATCCTAAAGATGACGAGTTTTTTGCTAAGGCCGCCAAGTCTCTTAAACTGAAAAAATCCAAACTCACTGCGTTTGGGAGTACAAGGCGTGCGGGAACGAAGACGGCATCTGATATTGTCATGAAAGGTCTCTTAAAGGCCGAGACAAAGCATCTTACTATTTTCGGGAAAAGCTGGGATCTTCATGTTAAAAGTGTTCTAAAAACCACCCTTAACGAGAACCTTAAGATGATAGAGGACTCGGTGAAATATCTCACAAAAAAAGGGCGACATGTTATTTTTGATGCGGAACATTTTTTTGACGGATACGAAGATAATCCTAAATATGCGCTGGAAACTATCAAGGCCGCTTTTAATGGCGGAGCGAAAACCCTTGTTCTGTGTGATACTAACGGAGGAGGCTTGACGAGCAGAGTGTTTGAAGTTGTGGAAGAGGTTAAGAGTGTTATAAAGGCGCCTTTGGGAATACATGTACATAATGATGCCGATATGGCTGTAGCTAATTCTATAGCCGCAGTACAGGCCGGATGCGAACAAGTTCAGGGGACTTTTAACGGGTATGGAGAAAGATGCGGTAATGCTAACTTGGTATCCATATTACCTACACTGAAATTTAATTTGGGAATGGATTGTTTATCTAAATTTGAGTTTAAGGATCTTACCGAAGCGTCTAGGTACATAGCCGAGATAGCTAATATTAAACAGCAAGATTCACAGCCTTATGTGGGAAGAAGCGCTTTTGCGCATAAAGCTGGGGTACATGTTAATGCTGTACTGAAGAACAGCAGAAGTTATGAACATATTGATCCTGCGAAGGTTGGGAACAAAAGACGTATGCTTATCTCTGAACTTTCAGGAAAGTCCAGCATTGCTGAAAAGGCCGATGATATGGGCGTTAAAATAGAAAAGTCCTCTAAAGAGGCTAGTACAATACTTACGCATGTTCAGAATCTTGAAAAGGAAGGGTATCAGTTCGAGCTTGCGGAGGCTTCTCTTTTTCTTCTTATGAAAAGGGCGTCAGATACGTTCAAGAAATATTTTGAAATGAAAGATTTCAGGGTAATCATAGAAAAACGCAAAGACGGACCAATAGTTTCGGAAGCTACGGTGAAACTTAAGATAGGGGATAAAGTTAAACATACTGTATCTCTGGGAGACGGACCGGTACATGCATTGGATCAGGCTCTCAGAAAATCATTAGTGGAAATATATCCTAGCCTCAAGGAAATGCACTTATCGGATTTCCGTGTCAGGGTATTGGATGAAAGGTCCGCTACAGCCGCAAAAGTGAGAGTTCTTATACAATCCCAAGACAGTAAAGACTCTTGGTGGACCGTCGGCGTTTCTGAGAATATCATAGAGGCCAGCTGGATCGCTCTCAAGGATTCTATCGAGTATAAATTTGTTAAGGATAACAAGAAAAAGGGTAAGAAGAAAAAATAATGAAAGAACTTCCCACCAGGTATAATCCTCAGGAAAACGAAGAGAAGATATACGAGTCATGGATGGAGGAAAACCTTTTTCATGCCGATGAAAAAGGTTCCGGTAAGGCTTATTGTATAGTCATCCCACCGCCTAACATAACAGGCGTACTTCACATGGGACATGCTTTGAATAATACGATACAGGATATCCTTGTCAGGTGGAAACGTATGCAGGGCCACGATGCCTTATGGATGCCGGGCACCGATCATGCAGGGATAGCTACTCAGAATGTTGTTGAAAGGGAACTAGCAAAGAACGGTCTTAAAAGAAGGGACGTAGGCCGGGATAATTTTCTGAAAAAAGTCTGGGATTGGAAGGAAGAATACGGGACTACCATCATACGTCAATTGAAAAGTCTAGGGTGTTCATGTGATTGGGATCGGACAAGGTTCACAATGGATGAAGGTTTGTCTAATGCGGTCAAGGAAGTTTTTGTAAGACTGTACGAAGAAGGTTTGATATACAAGGGTGATTACATAATAAACTGGTGTCCGAGATGTTCTACAGCTCTTTCTGATGAAGAAGCCGAACATTGCGACATTGAAGGGATGCTGTATTATATTAAGTATCCCGTTAAAGGCAGTAAAAGTATCGAGAAAGAGAATGAGGATTATATAGTCGTTGCAACAACGCGTCCTGAAACTATGTTAGGCGATGTAGCTGTTGCAGCTAATCCGAAAGATAAAAGGTACTCTTTCCTTAAGGACAAAACTCTAGTGCTTCCGATAGTTGAAAGAGAGCTCAAGGTAGTATTCGACAGGGATGTAGATCCTGATTTTGGTACGGGGGCTCTTAAGGTTACTCCGGCACATGATCCCGTGGACTTTGAGTTAGGCCGAAAACATTCTTTGGACAGCATAAATGTCATGCATCCTGACGGACGTATAAACTCTTTGGGCGGGAAATACGAGGGGATGGACAGGTTTGAGTGTCGTAAAGCTATTATCAAAGATCTCAAGGACAGAAACCTTTTTATAAAGTCTGAGCAACATCTTCATGCAGTCGGTCATTGCTACCGGTGTCATACTGTAGTGGAACCACGTCTTTCCAAACAGTGGTTCGTGAAAATGAAACCTTTGGCTAAAGAGGGCATAAAAGTTGTTAAAAATGGAGAAATAAAATTTCATCCCGAAAGATGGACCAAGGTATATCTGAACTGGATGGAAAATATAAGAGATTGGTGTATTTCGAGGCAGATATGGTGGGGACATCGTATACCTGTATGGTATTGCAAAGATTGTCTTAAATATAAAGATGTTAGGGATGTGAATATAACCAAACCCGGAGAAGACGGTGTTCATGTGGGCGGAGAGAAGCCTGAAAAATGTTCCGTTTGTGGCGGGGAAAATTTAGAACAGGATCCGGACGTTCTGGACACGTGGTTCAGTTCATGGTTATGGCCGTTCTCTACCTTGGGATGGCCTGAAGAGGGACCGGAACTGGACAAATTTTATCCAACAGACGCTCTTGTTACCGCGCAGGAGATAATATTTTTCTGGGTAGCAAGAATGATAATGGCGGGTTTGAAGTTTAAAAAAGATATACCTTTCCGGGATGTTTATATACATGGGACCGTTAGAGACGCTACCGGTACTAAAATGTCGAAGTCATTGGGTAATGTTATAGATCCCCTGGATGTTATAAAAGATGTGGGGAGCGATGCTTTGAGATTTAGCATTATTTCGATAACTTCACAGGGGCAGGACGTTTTTCTTTCGAAAGACAAATTCGATATAGGAAGAAATTTTGCTAATAAGTTATGGAATGCGTCAAGATACGTTCTTATGAACGTCGAAGAAAAGAATCTAACAGGCGATATAGATCCGGCCGACCTGACCTTAGCGGATAAGTGGATACTAGATCAATTAGGCCGTACTATCGAAAAGGTCGACAAGAATCTCAAGGCATACAGATTCAATGATGCGGCTGCAGTTTTATATGATTTTATCTGGCACAAGTATTGTGATTGGTATCTCGAAATATCCAAGTTTTCCGGGAATAAGGAAACTGTTCATAAAGTTTTAATAGAAGTTCTTAAGGTCTCATTGAAACTCTTGCATCCTTTTATGCCGTTCATTACTGAACAGATATGGCAGAGTCTTCCTGTGCAAAAGGAGAAATGGATAATAACTTCACCTTGGCCGATAAAACAGAAAAAATTTGATGACCAAGAATCCTCTTTAGAGATGGAAAGGGCGGTAAAGATCATTACGGCAGTACGGAACGTGAGGGCGTTTTGGAATATAGCGCATACTGCCGAAATAGAGATATCATTAGAACCTAAAGTAAAAAAATCCGGGAAATTATCGGAGGATGCTGCTGCTTACGTAAGCAAACTGTGCAAGTGCAGGATTATAGAGAATATGTCAGAACAGGATCAGGCTAAAATACGTAAGATAGAGGTCTTGGCGGAAGGTATTAAGATTTTGGTGGGGCTATCTGAGGATATTGTCGACCTGGAAAAAGAAAAGACGCGTGTATCAAAAAAACTGGAAGATATAGAAAAATACCTTACAGGGATAAACAATAAGCTTAAAAATAAGAAATTTACCGAAAATGCTCCTGCCGATATTGTTGACAAGGAAAAAGGGAAGCAGGCAAAGTGGAAAGAAGAAAGAGACTTTCTTAAAGGCAACCTTGCTGCTTTAAAATAAAGGATCGTACGCTATTTCCACAAAAAAAAGGTTACAGAACATTCTGGCTCATGCCGGTATAGCTTCACGAAGACAGGGTGGTGACCTGATAGAACGTGGAGAGGTTAAGGTAGATGGCAGGGTAGTGAGGGAAAAAGGATTCAGGGTAGATCCCTCGGAACAAAAGGTATCTGTGGGCGGCAAGATAATTCAGGAGGAGAAAAAATATTATTTTCTTCTAAATAAACCAGTGGGTGTTGTGTCTACCGTAAAAGATGCTCACGCCAAGAAGAAGATAACGGATTTTTTTTGGGATATAGATGCCCGACTTTATCCTGTAGGAAGATTAGACAAGGATACTACAGGGCTTATAATCATCACAAATGATGGAACACTTACCAATTTGCTTGCGCATCCTAGGTACGAGATAGATAAAGAGTATGAGGTACGTGCTAAGCCTCCTGTTGAGGATAAGGATCTAAAGAACTTGGAAAAAGGATTGCTTCTAGAAGATGGAAAGACTACACCATGCATTATAAAAAAAATAAGACAAACCGCTGAAGAAGGTCTATACAGCATTAATTTACATGAAGGAAGAAACCGTCAGATAAGACGAATGTTTGGAGCTTTAGGATCAAAAGTCATAGGGCTGAAAAGGGTAAAATATGCCGGACTTACCCTTAAAGGTCTTCCAGAGGGAGAGTATAGAGAGCTTACGGAGAAGGAAGTTGAAAAGTTAAAAGAGTAGAGTTTGACTATAGACAATTGACAATTGACTATTGACATAGAGTGACCGACAAGAGAAATTAGAGTCAAAGAGTCAGGAAGATTGGAAGGCAGAGGTCAGTGGGCAAAGGGTAGGGGGGACGAATGGCGAGGACTATGCGCTTTGCGATTAGCCGTTAAAAAGTCAATAGTCCATAGTCAATAGTCAATGGTCTATTAAGAAGGATTACGAATTACGGAAGAACAATTATGCAAACAGACCTAGATAAAAAACGAGTTGACGCGATAATACGGTTCGCATTGAAAGAGGATATCTGGACGGGGGACGTAACGTCACAAGCGGTCTTGGATAAGTTTCTTAAGATGTGCGCGGTTATAGTTTCTCGCGATAAAGGAATTGTCTGCGGGATGGATATAGCTGAAAGAGTGTTCTCGGCGGTAGAATGCAGTCTGCAGTTCCGCCCTTTAGTTAAAGACGGGGATGAGATCGAGCCCGGTCAGGAGATAGCGTTTATCGAAGGTGAAGCTCAGGCTATACTTAGAGGCGAAAGAACAGCATTAAATTTTATGGGTTTTTTGAGCGGAGTAGCTACTAAAACAAGATATATGGTGGACGCGGTAGGCGAACATCCGGTAAAGATATATGATACTCGTAAAACCATACCTTTGCATAGATATCTAGAAAAATATGCCGTTACCGTGGGAGGTGGCCATAATCACCGCAAAGGCTTGTGGGATATGGTTCTCATAAAAGATAATCACTTAAGAGCGTTTGGTATGCAGATGAAATATAACGACAATAAACAGGTAATAGACGAAATATTGATACGCGCGAAAAAGAACGTTCAGAAGAACATAAAGATCGAGATAGAGGTAGAAAATATTAAAGAATGTGAATATGCTTTAGAACACGAACCTGATGTTATTATGCTGGATAATATGACACCCGAAGCTATTCGAAAAGCGGTAATTATAAGGAAAGAAAAAGGACTTGAAGGTAAAGTTGTTTTTGAAGTGTCAGGCGGCATAGGTCCGGATAATATTAAGTCTTACGCAGCAACGGGTGTGGAAATAATCTCAACAGGCGCCATAACCGGAGCGATCAATCCTATAGATTTCAGCCTAGAGACAGTTATCAGATAATAGTTCGTAGTTTGTAGTTCATAGTTAGTAGTGGAGGTTTAGAAACTAGAGGCTAGAGGTCAGAAGGAAGAAAGACGAAGGACGTTAATTTTCGGGCAATAGTAGACTATAGACGATTGACCATAGACTATAGTCTGAGATTCATAAAAAGACAATAGTCAATTGTCGCATAGTCAAAGGTGTTTCAATAGGATCGGTCAATATATACTGCTCACTGTTCACTGTTTACTGTTCACAAATCACGAATTACGAAACCATGGATAAATTCCAACTTGTCACTGACCTTAAACCTGCCGGTGATCAACCTAAAGCTATAGACCGTATAGTCCGTTCCATCGAGAAAAAAAATGGATTTCAGACTCTTTTGGGTGTTACGGGAAGCGGTAAGACTTTTACAGCGGCCAATATTATCGAGCAGATCAATCGTCCGACTTTAGTGCTGTCCCATAACAAAACTTTAGCCGCACAGCTTTTTTCTGAGTTTAAGATACTTTTTCCCAACAATGCTGTTGAATATTTCGTAAGTTATTACGATTATTATCAGCCTGAGGCATATGTACCTCAAACCGATATGTATATCGAAAAAGACGCTTCGATAAACGAGGATATCGATCGGTTAAGACTCTCCGCGACAAGTTCTATCTTTTCAAGAAAAGATGTTATTATAGTTGCAAGCGTGTCCTGTATATACGGACTAGGAAGTCCCGAAGATTATTCTAATATGCTTATTACTGCCAGAAAAGGTGAAGAGATAACAAGGGAAGATATACTTAAGAAACTTGTGGATATACAGTATGACCGCAATGATACCGATCTTGCCAGAGGACGTTTCAGGGTAAGGGGTGATATTATAGAAGTGTTTCCGGCATATAAAGAAACAGCTGTGAGAATTGAGTTTTTCGGTGACGAGATCATGCGTATCGCGGAAGTTCATCCGGTATCGGGAGATATACTTACTGAACTTGAAAAAGTGTCAATATACCCCGCAAAACATTTTGTTACTACCGATGACAAAATAGAAAAAGCTATAGGTACTATTTCCGAGGAACTTGACACGAGACTTAAAGAACTGAAAGACCAAGGGAAACTTCTTGAAGCGCAGCGGCTGGTATCGCGTACAAGATATGATATGGATATGCTTAAAGAAGTGGGGTATTGTAGCGGGATAGAGAATTATTCAAGACATATTTCCGCAAGGCCTCCGGGCAGCCGTCCCTGGTGTCTTTTAGATTATTTTGAGGATGATTTTCTTGTTATGATAGACGAATCACATGTTGCCCTGCCGCAGCTTAGAGCTATGTATAACGGTGACCAGGCCAGGAAAGGGACACTTGTGGACTATGGGTTCCGCTTACCTTCAGCTCTCGATAACAGGCCGCTCAAGTTCGAAGAGTTTCTGGATTTGTCGGATCAAATACTGTTCATGTCGGCCACACCGGGTGAATATGAAATGCAGAAGAGTTCTGCGGTCGCCGAGCAGATAATACGTCCAACCGGTCTGGTAGATCCTCCAATAACCGTGCGCCCTACGGAAGGGCAGATCTATGATCTAATGGAGGAAGTATTGAAACGGGCTTCCAAAGGTGAGAGGACACTTGTTACTACGCTTACTAAACGTATGGCGGAAGAACTCACACGGTTTCTAAAAGAACGTAAGCTGAGAGTGAGATACCTGCATTCGGAGATAAACGTGCTTGATCGAGTGGAGATTATTAGAGATCTTCGGTTGGGAAATTTTGATTGTCTTATAGGTATAAATCTTCTTAGAGAAGGCCTTGATATACCGGAAGTTTCTCTTGTAGCTGTCTTGGATGCGGATAAAGAAGGCTTTTTGAGAAGTTGGTCCTCGCTTATTCAGGTAGCCGGCAGAGCTGCCAGGAACATTAACGGTGAAGTCATTATGTACGCAGATAAGATAACAGGATCTATGAGAAAAACTATAGATATTACCGAGACAAGGAGAAAGAAGCAGACAGAATTCAACGAAAAGAACGGGATCGAACCTTCGACAATAATTAAAGCTATATCCGGCGGGATAGAATCATATAAGCGTGCTAAAGAGATAGTTAAAGAAGTCACAGGGGAAAATGATAAAGAATATGATCTGAATGAAGCGATAGCTCAGCTAGAACGCGATATGGAAGACGCCGCTAGGAACTTGCAGTTCGAAAAAGCTATTGTTTGTCGTGATCAGGTATTGAAACTTAAGAAAATGACGAAAGAATAGGACGCCCCTTGCGGTCGCCTGATAAAAGAAAGGAAGAATATGGAAAGAGTTCACATAAGTATAATAGGGTTAACAGCGGGGTTTCTTACATCATTATCTTTTTTGCCTCAAGCTCTAAAGATATTGAGGACCAAACAGGTAAGGGACATCTCTCTGGGTATGTATATAGTTCTTACTGTGGGTATCTCTGTATGTGGATCGTATACGGATCTCTAATAGAAGAGTTGCCAGTGATCCTATCGAACAGTATCGCGGCTGTTCTATGCTCACTGATAATGGCAGCTAAAATAGTATACGGGAAAAAAGGATCAGAATGAGAGTAATTGTTACTGGTGGGACAGGATTTATTGGAAGGAATCTCGTAAAAGAGCTTAATTCCCAAGGGTATGATGTAACCTGTCTGGTGAGGGAGACCAGTAACACGGATTTATTGGAAAATTTGGATGTAGACTTTGTTGTATGTGACATTATGGACGAGCAGGAGATTAAGAACGTTTTTAATCGTATCCGGCCTGATATAGTTATACATTGTGCAGCTTCCGTGATGGAAAAAGATAGAGAAAAATTGATGGATGTTAACGTTACTACTACGAAGAATATTGCTCAAGCGTCTTATGAACATGATGTCGGAAGGTTTGTTTATTTAAGTTCAGTCTCGGTTATCAGTGGGAATCCGAAAGTTCCGCTTGAAGAAGATCTTCCTTATTCAGCAAGTAACGGATATGGGTTCTCTAAAATAGAAGCAGAACGCATGGTTAAAGAATATCGAAAAAAAGGGCTAAAAACAGCTATTCTAAGACCGTGTATGGTGTACGGGAACGACGAACCTCATCTTTTGGACAAGCTCTTTCGGTACGCTGAAAAAAGGTTTATCCCTGTTCTGAATGATCCCGTCATGAATTCAAAGCTGCAGCTTGTACATGTTTCCAATGTAGTAGAAGCCATTATTATGGCTATGAACAAAGAGGAAGCACTTACCGATACATTTATGGTGGCGGATAAAGAGATAATTACAATGAAACGGTTCGTTGAGATTGTCACCGAAGAGATGATCGGGAAATCTCCATTTGTTATCCCGGGGTGGATAGTAAAAATAGGTAAGATCATACCTTTTTTAAGACGAAAGATGGAACGGACTTTTAAAGATCGTGTGTATGACATATTGCGAGCCGTGGATGTTTTAGGATATGATCCTAAAATATCTACCGAAGAGGGACTCAAGATGACGGTTAGACATTGGAAGAGTAAGAGAAAAGACCATAGACTATAGACAATGGACTATTGACTTGGTTTGACCGATACGCAAACTCGGGGTGAAATATTAATCTTTTCAATAGTCAATAGTTAATTGTCTAACGTGGTCTAAAACTTGGATTGAATTATGAATATTTTATTACATATATGCTGTGGGGTATGCGCGGCATCCGCCGCGGAACAGCTTTTATGCGACGGGCATAAGGTTACTGGATTTTTTTATGATCCCAATATACATCCGGTAGATGAATATAAAAAGCGTCTTGATGCAGTGAAAAAAATATGTGATATATATTCTGTAGAGGTTATTGAAGGACCATATGATAGGGAGAGATGGTTTGAGATGGTAAAAGGTGTTGAGTATGAACCGGAAGGTGGAACAAGATGTGATATTTGCTTCAAGATGAGGCTAGAAAAAACTTATGAAATGCTCAAGAAAAAAGATTTTGACGCGTTCACAACGACACTGACTGTTGGGCCCATGAAAAACGCCGTAAAGATTAATGAAATAGGTTATAATATAGGCGGGGAAAAATTTTTGCCGTTCAATTTCAAGAAAAAAGACGGGTTCAAAAGAGCCGTTGAGATCGCGAAAGAACAAGGCCTATACCAGCAGCATTATTGCGGATGTATCTATAGTAAAGAAGAGATGCTGAAGAGAGAAGATAGAGGCGAGAAGTTAGAAGGAAGAGGGAAGAAAGACGAAGGACGACAATAGTAGTAGCTGGGGTTTAAACCCCAGCTACTACTGAATCAGTATTTTAAATTTAATGGGACTATTATGAAGAATAAAAAAGTATCATATTCCGCGTTCTTGAAGAACGTTAAAGATACCATTAAGCAGTATGATATGCTGGAAAAAGGCGACAGAGTACTTGTCGGAGTATCCGGCGGGGCCGATTCGGTATGTCTTTTAAAAGCGCTAATAGGCATTAAAAAGACTTTGGGAATAGATATTGTTGTTGCTAATCTGGATCATTCGTTGCGGGGCGCCGAATCCGCTAAAGAGTCACTATTCGTCGTCAAGCTTTCAAAAGAGTTGGGCGTAGAGTGTGTCTCTGAAAAGATCAATGTTAAATCGCGCGGGGTTAGAGGGATGTCTGTCGAAGAAAAGGCGCGTGATGCTAGATATAAGTTTTTTTGCAGGATAGCTAAGGAGAAAAGGTGTACGGTCATAGCTACGGGACACACTATGAACGATCAGTCGGAAACAGTGATCATGAAGATCTTGTACGGGTCATCAATATCGGGTCTTTCGGGAATACCTCCAGTAAGGAAAGAAAAACAGTTCAGGATAATCCGCCCGCTAATAAGGACCGGACGCAAAGATATAATCGGGTTTTTGGACGGTTGCGGGTTACATCATATTGAGGACAGTTCTAATAAAGATATGCGTTTTAGACGGAATCGGATAAGGCAGGAGATTCTGCCGTATCTGGAAAAGTATAGTCCACGGATAAAAAGGTTATTGGTTAACTTGTCCGATACTTTGAGGGAAGATATTTCTTTCATTGAAGACGCGAAAAAAAATGTTAATAAAAATAAGGGCACGGGCAAATCGGGTTCGGGAGAGATGAAAGTAAAAGAGCTTTTGTCCTTGCCTGAAACTGTCAGAAAAACCGTTCTCAAAGAATTATTTATAAATTCCGGAGGGAATGTGAAAAAACTCACGTATCGGCATTGGATAGACATGAATGGTCTAATAAAGAGTTCCGGGAAGGGGAAGTCTTTAGATCTTCCGGGTAATGTCGCGATAGTTAAGAAAAAGGGCAAAATTGTTTTTATAGAAAAACAAAAGAATTGACATGTTTGACCCGGCATAAGCAGTGTGCTAGAATACTGGGGCACTAATAATAGTGTTAAGCCAAAATAGCGCTACAAAAAAAAGGAAACATAATAGATGAAGGATAATAACAAACCCGGCAGTACCGGCAGGAAAAAGACACCGCAAAAAAATGGCGGCAAGAAGAATAAGAATATGCCCGATAGGTTCGCATGGATACTGGTAGTTGCCGGTGTATTTCTTATATTTCAGTGGGTATTCTCTTCGTTCGAGGAGACTACGCATGAGATGACTTATAAGGAATTTTACCAGACACTTGAGGTTAACGAGAAAACCGGAGCGATAAGTTCGGCTGTTAAAGTCGAGGATCGCATAATCGGGAAAATGAGTGATGGCAAGCCGTATATGGTCAATATCCCAGCCGAGAACGAGGCGCTCATAGATCTTATGATACGTAACGTTCCGGAGTTCGATATTAAGCCGCCGCAAACGTTCTTATCAAACCTTTTTTATTCATTGGGGCCGATGATAATATTTATACTGTTTTTGTGGTTTTTCATATATCGAGGAGCTTCCGCGGGCGGCGGGAAGATGATGGCATTCGGGAAATCCCGGGCAAAGCTTGCGGGCAAGGACAAAATGAAATTCACGTTCGACGATGTTGCCGGAATAGAAGAAGCTAAAGAGGAGCTTAAAGAAGTGATCGAGTTTTTGCAGGATCCTAAAAAGTTTCAGAAACTTGGAGGGAAGATGCCTAAAGGAGTGCTTCTTATGGGTCCTCCGGGTACAGGTAAAACGCTTTTAGCAAAAGCTGTTGCCGGTGAAGCGGGCGTACCGTTTTTTAGTATATCAGGTTCGGATTTTGTTGAGATGTTCGTAGGTGTTGGAGCGTCACGGGTCAGAGATCTCTTCGAGCAGGCAAAAAAATCCGTTAAGATGAGCCAAAAAGGCTGCATAATTTTTATGGATGAGATAGATGCGGTGGGCAGGCAGCGTTTTTCTGGGATAGGCGGGGGTCATGACGAACGCGAACAGACACTTAACGCACTTCTATCTGAAATGGACGGGTTTGACACAGCAACCGGAGTTATTCTCATAGCAGCTACTAATCGTCCGGATGTCCTGGATTCAGCGCTTCTAAGACCGGGCCGGTTCGACAGACAAATAGTGGTAGATAGACCCGATCTTGAAGGGAGAGTAGCGATTCTTAAAGTGCATGCACGTAATGTTAAAATGGACGAAGATATAGATTACGAGAAGATAGCTAAACAAACAATATATTTTTCCGGGGCCGATCTTGCTAATCTCATAAACGAAGGCGCTCTTTTAGGCGCGCGGCGTAACAAAAAAGCTGTTGGTATGGAAGAACTGCAGGAAGCTATGGAAAGGGTCATAGCGGGTCCGGAACGTAAATCCAGAAAAATAAATGATGAAGAGAAAAAAATCACCGCTTACCATGAATCAGGCCATGCACTTATGTCTTATCTTATTGAAGGAGCGGATCCTCTGCATAAAGTGACCATAGTCTCACGCGGTATGGCTCTGGGTTATACTATACATCTACCAACAAGTGATACTCATATAGTACGGAAAAAACAGCTTTTAGGAAAGATCACCGTAATGCTGGCAGGCCGTGCCAGTGAAGAAGTAGCGTTCAATGAAATATCCAGCGGCGCACATGACGATATTAAAAAGGCTACCGAAATTGCCCGTGATATGGTAACCCAATACGGTATGAGCGAAAAGCTAGGACAGATAACTTTCGGAAAAAGACATAATCAGGTTTTTCTGGGAAGAGATATTTCTGAAGAACGAAATTATAGTGAAGATACCGCTAAACTTATAGATCAGGAAATCAAAGGTATAGTGGACAGATGTTATGAGAAAGCTATGACCCGGTTGACCGAGAATAAAGATAAATTGAATATACTGGCTCTTAAGCTTATAGAAAAAGAGACTTTGGAAGAGGCCGAGGTGCGTGAGATGCTCGGACTTGGTGGTAATAAAAAAGAGGATAAAACTGACCTCGGGGAAAAGAAATAAAATAGTGAAAAAAGATCTGCGTATTAAAAACAGTTTCTTGCCGGTATCCCGCAAGGTATGCATAATGGGGATACTCAATATTACCCCGGATTCGTTCAGTGATGGAGGCAGGTATATTGATGCACGGGTAGCTAGGGATAAAGCGCTGGAGATGATATCGAACGGTGCGGATATCATAGATATAGGTGGGGAATCATCCAGGTCCGGATCACGAGAGATCACGCCGGAGGAAGAAAAGGAACGGGTTATACCGGTCATAAAAGCTTTAAAAGACGTAAAAGTGCCGCTATCTATCGATACCTGGAAAGCGGATGTTGCTCAGGCGGCTTTGGAAGAAGGCGTAAGTGTAATAAACGATATTACCGCTCTCGGTGGTGACGCGGATATGGCAAGTATCGCCGCGAAATATGATGCGGGCCTTATACTGATGCATATGAAAGGTATGCCCCGGGATATGCAGGATGATCCCCAGTATAAAGATATAATGAAAGAGATATGTTCTTACCTTTCAGAATCGATAAAAAAGGCAGAAGATGCCGGGCTCAATCCCGATAATATAGGGGTAGACCCGGGTATAGGTTTCGGAAAAACGCTTGAGCATAATCTTACTATACTTAACGAACTGGATAAACTTGATAAACTGGGGAAGGTAATACTTGTGGGTCCAAGCAGGAAATCGTTTATCGGGACCGTTACAGGCAAAGACACCCGAGACAGACTTTCCGGGACTATAGCAGCATCAATGTTTGCAATAATGAAAGGTGCTGGTATAATTAGAGTGCATGATGTTGATGCCGTCAAAGACGCTGTATTGATGATACGAGCCATAACAAAAGAGTAGACAGACTCATGGAATTCTTTTTAGGATATTGGGAAATTGTACTTGAGATGGCGATCCTGTGGATAGCTTATTATATGATATACCTCTTGCTCCGAGGTACAGCCGCAGAACAGGTACTCAAAGGGATAATCATCATATCTCTAGTCATAATGCTTACCGGCGGGATGAATCTGGTTATAATCAATTGGATTCTCACAAGACTCCTGGCTATATCCGTGATAGCCTTTCTAATAATCTTTCAACCGGAGATACGTAGAGGCCTTGCCAGAATAGGCAGGTTTGGTATCTTTTCAGGTGAGAAAGAAATTTTAAATGAGATAGCTAAAGCCGCAACAATACTATCAAAAAAACGCATAGGGGCACTAATAGCCGCAGAAAGAGAAATAGGGTTGAGACGTTATGTTGAAAGCGGTGTTAGTATAGACAGTTCCGTGACCAGCGAATTAATTAATACCATATTCTCCCCGAATACACCTCTTCATGACGGAGGTATAATAGTATCCGAACAGAGAGTAGAGGCCGCGGCCTGTCTTTTTCCGCTTACTCAGAACCCTAATGTATCAAAGACAATGGGTACACGGCATAGGGCTGCGTTAGGGCTCAGTGAAGAGACTGACGCGGTAATCATAGTCGTTAGCGAAGAGACCGGGCATATAGGTATGGCGGTTGGCGGGAAAATAACTGAAGACATCGATCCAAAAAATCTGGTCAAGATATTAGAAAAAGCATATGCTCCTAAAATAAAAAAACAACCATTTCTGGTACTTCTTAGACGTATAATCGCAAAACGAAGGATAGTACAAAACTAACATGAACGGGTTTAAATTTATAACTAACAATTTTTTAGCAAAAATAATATCGTTGGCGCTGGCAATCGCTACGTGGTTCTATATCTTCGATCTAGTCAACACCGATTCGTTCCTTCAAAAAAATGAGACCATTGAAGACGTTTTCTCTCGTTACCAATTTGTCATGAAAGAGGTGCCTGTTAAACCCGTGTTTTCTGGTAAATCACCCGAAGGGTACAGAGTTCTCTTTGATAAAGTCAAGATAGAACCGGAAAAAATATCGGTTTTTGGACCGGAAGAAGCCATGGATGATCTTGAGGGACTTCAGACAGATAAGATCAACCTTGGGGAGTATACCCGCAGTGTTAAATTGAGTTTAGGGCTTAATTCTGATATAAAATTTTTAAAAATACAGGATAAAGTTGTGGATCTCTATCTTCCTGTGGAACCCTTGCAAATAGACCCTCCTGTGGAATCCAAGCAAATAGATCCAAAAGTGAAATAGAATGATACTCGTTAAGAATAGAGGTAGTATATGAAGTTAGGTGTTAATATTGATCATATAGCTACTGTGCGGCAGGCGCGCAGGACTTTTGAACCCGATCCCGTGCAAGCCGCGACAGAAAGCGAAAAAGCCGGATGTGATTCTATCGTATGTCATCTACGTAAAGACAGACGTCATATCTCGGACAAGGATCTTGAACTCCTAAAAAAAACAGTCAGGACTAAACTTAATATGGAGGTGTCTATAGACCCTGAGATAGTTGATATCGCGGCACGGACCGTGCCCGACCAAGCTACTCTAGTCCCGGAAAAACGTATGGAACTGACCACTGAAGGCGGGTTGGATGTATGTGCCGGATTCGATAAAATAAAACATGTTGTCGGTACTCTGACCGGGAAGGGTATTGAGGTAAGTCTTTTTATCGATCCTGATCCCGACCAGATAGAAGCCTCCGGAGAAACCGGAGCCAAGATAGTAGAGTTTCATACAGGAAGGTATGCGGAAGCGTTTCATGCGGGGGAACAGTATGAAAAAGAATTAGATGTTATCGTTAATATGACGGAGCTAGCGCGAAACAAAGGACTGGTAGTTTGTGCGGGACACGGTTTGACTTATGCTAATGTAGCCCTTATAGCCGGGATAAAGGGAATTGAAGAACTTAATATAGGCCATTCGATAATATCCAGGGCGCTTTTCTCGGGGGTATATGAAGCGGTAAAAGAGATGTTGGAGCTGATAAAATGAGTATTACAGGGATAGGTATAGATGTAGTTAACATACAAAGATTTGAAGAAGCCGTTAAAAAGCATGGCAAGAATTTTCTAACAAAAATGTTCACCGAACGAGAAATGGAATATGCCGGTGGGAAAAAAGCTTATGCTATGCATATGGCCGGTAAATTTGCCGCGAAAGAAGCTGTGAAAAAAGCTCTGCCAGATGGTGCTCGAATAGGACTTAACTGGCCGGAGATAGAAATACTTAATGATGAGGATGGTAAACCTTATACATGTCTGCATGGTACAGCTAAAGGTTTACTTAAAGAACACGGACTCGAAAGTGTGCTTGTGAGTATATCTCATACTAAAGAGGTTGCCGTGTCCAACGCAATAGGGGTGGAAAAATGACAAAAGAACATATAGACAAAATACCCGAACGCAAAAACGCTTCACATAAAGGTGATTACGGTAAAGTGTTGATCATAGGGGGGTCACGCGGCATGACCGGTGCGGCATATCTGACATCGCAGGGAGCACTTCTGGCGGGTAGCGGTCTGGTAACTTGCGGTATACCAGCATCACTCAATAGCATAATGGAAACAAAACTCACGGAAGTTATGACGCTTCCGCTTCCTGAGACTGATCAAGGTACGTTCAGCGCGAAAGCCGAAAAAGAAATAGTATCTTTCGCCGAGACATGTGATGTTATTGCTATCGGACCTGGTTTGCGCGTGAATAATGATACAACAAATCTTGTAGGAGCATTACTAGCTAATATAGATAAACCAATAGTACTTGATGCGGACGGAATAAATGTACTTGAGAATGATCATACCGTACTTAAGTCAAGACAGGGCGTGACTGTTATAACGCCGCATCCCGGTGAGATGGCACGTTTTCTGGGTAGAGACATTGATGCTGTGCAGTCTGATAGGGAAGGTACAGCAAAAAGAACCGCAGAAGAAACAGGTGCGATAGTATGTCTTAAAGGCCATCAGACAGTTGTAGCTTCACCTAAAGGTGAAGTTTATGTTAACGCTACAGGAAATTCGGGGATGGCGACCGGCGGGACCGGAGACGTTTTGACCGGTATGATAACTTCGTTTATCGGGCAAGGAGTGAATGCGCATTCCGCGGCGGCATGTGCGGTATACCTGCATGGATTGGCGGGAGATATTGCGGCGGCTAAGAAAGGTATGTTTAGTATGATAGCTACTGATCTTCTGGATAATTTACCTGAAGCGTTTGAGAAGGCTGGAATATAATAGGCCGAAACTGCTGTCCCTGAGGAGAATTATAACTGTAACCCAGAGGCGCAAGCATTGCCCACTCAAACAGTCCTCACCCCGTCGTTTTGCTTTGCAAAACAAAGCAGCGGGGTTGCGGGAACTCGTGTACAATGCTCACACCCCTGAGTTACAAAGTTAGTGCACGGGGACGGGATAGCCTACATGTATTTAAATGGGGCAATATAAAGAGTAAAGGGAATAGGAATCTTGTGAGGATTGGTCCGACTTTGTTGGACTTAATGAGTGATATTCATATTTGACAAAATTTATAGATAGGGTATAATACTCAAACGTATTTTGTTATTTGAAAAATTAGTGCCGGCGTAGCTCAGCTGATAGAGCATCTCACTTGTAATGAGAATGTCGGGGGTTTGATTCCCTCCGCCGGCTCCATATGATCATATATGGGGAGATAGCGAAGTGGTTAAACGCAACAGACTGTAAATCTGTCGGCTCAGCCTTCGAAGGTTCGAATCCTTCTCTCCCCACCAT
>JAVCDB010000023.1 GCA_030765205.1 Candidatus Aadella gelida
ACCAGCCGAACCGTTGTGGCCGTTACTGAAAGAACCTATTGCGAATAAATATTTTAATAACATAGAAGAATTGGAAGATGTTCTAGTGGATCGATGCAATTGGCTGAGAAAAAATACAGATGTGGTGCGAGGAGCTTCAGGATTTAAGTGGATTTTTTGTGCCTCATAACTATACTAATCAGATTAAAATGGTATATATATAGGTAGAGATCATTAAGTAGTACAAATTACCAGGCGAATCTAGAAGATAGCCCTGACTTGTCTTGCTTGCAGAAATGCTGAGTGGTCAGAGTTTTTTATTTTTATCATGAGTATAACAAAGTCTTGTTCAACAAAGTATTGTAGTAAATTAGACACAAGGGAAATTTATTGGACAAAGATAAATAAGTATGTAAAAATATAACAAGGAGGAAAGAAGATGCTGGATATTAAATTAGGATTTACAATAAGAAACATAAGAACTTCAAAGAGAACCACTCTTCGGGAAGTAGCCGATATAACCAAATTGACCACCAGTTTTATTTCTCAGGTCGAAAGAGGGATTGTCTCGCCGTCTATTGATTCCCTAAGAAAGATTGCCCGGGCCTTAAACGTAAGTATCGGAGAGGTTTTTGAAGAAGACCTGAAGAACTTTACCTTTATCAGAAAAGACAAAGCTTTAAAAGTAGTAGATAAAGAAACAAAATCTTCATACGAGATCTTAGTGTCTGATCTTCTCGGGGTAGAGATGAAGCCGCTGATATTCAGGCTCCAAAAAGGCGGCAAAATCAAAAAAGAAGTACTGCTGGAACAAGGCGATACATTCGTGATGCTAATGGAAGGAGAAGTAGAGCTCTTTTGTGAAGAGGAAAGGTTTGTTTTGAATAAGGGTGATAGTTTTTATTGCAAGGGCCGAAAACGACCTCAAAAAATAGCAAATATTAGTAGTGAAGAAGCGGTTCTTTTATGGATTAAGAGTAGATAACCAAAAATAAGGTCTTTTGTCAAAAAGGCCTTATTTTTGTGGCATATGTTCTACATTGTTGTCGAATGTCAGTACTTTTTATCTATGAAATATATACGAAATGTTTAGTGTTATTTGAGGGAAGGTCAACTGAAGGGGTTAAAAACGTATAAGATGAAAGACGAATCACTTTTTACAAGTTCTGAAGTATTAAAGATGGTTAATATTACCTATCGCCAGCTTTCTTATTGGGAGCTTAAGGGCATAATAAAGCCTACTCATCAAAAGTTAGGTACTCGAGATTTCAAACGCTATACTCAAAGTGATATGGTTATCTTAAAAAACGTTAAAAATCTTTTAGATGAAGGTTATAACCTGCCTACGACCGATACGTTGCAGGAAATTGCCAGAAGAAAAGAAGCGGAGGAGGCATTACGTGAGAGTAGGGAGAAATATCATTCACTAATTGCAAATATTCCCGATATCACATGGACGGCTGATTATAAGGGAAATACTACCTTTATCAGTCCAAGTGTAGAAAAAATTTATGGATATTCTTCGAAAGAAATTTGTAAGACAGGAGACCTTCTTTGGTTTAGAAGAATCCATTCTGAGGATCTTGAAAAAGTGAAGGAGGCATATAAGGCATTATCTGAAAAAGCGGAAAAATTTGATATTAAGTATAAGATTAAGAGAAAAGATGGAGAATGGATTTGGTTGCATAACAGGTCAGTTGCTAGTTACAAAAGAGATGGTGTGATGTATGCCGATGGTCTTTTCTCTGACGTCACTGAGCGCAAGAAAGCAGAGGAAGAAATCAAAAATCTTGCCAAATTTCCTTCCGAAAATTCCAATCCTGTATTACGTATTACCAAAGACGCCAAAGTCTTATATAGTAATGATGCAGGTAAGCTGTTGCTTGTCAAGTGGAACTCTAAAATTGGGGAAGTAGTACCGGAAAAATGGCGTAGTATAATCGCAGATGCTTTTAAATCTGTAAAAGACAGAAGCGAAGAAGAAGAAGTTAAAGGTAGAATCTTTTCGCTTACCATTACGCCGATAAACAATGCAGGTTACGCAAACCTATATGCGCGTGACATCACCGAGCGCAAGAAGGTGCAAGAGAAGCAAACATTACGACTTGAAATTTTAAAAATATTATGCCAACAAAAGTCATTGAAAAGTATGTGTGAAAATATAGTCTTTCAAATAAAGGAACATTTGAATTGCGAAGTAGTTGCTTTGAGACTGAAAGAAGGCGAAGATTATCCTTATTTTGTCAATAACGGTTTCCCAAAAAAGCTTATAGAATCAGAAAATTATCTTTGCGTTTATAACGAAAAAGGAAACATCATAAAAGATTCTAAAGGATGTTCTGTTATCGCATGTATGTGCGGAATTATTATCAACGCTAAGTTTCATCAAGATAAACCCTTTTTTACCAAAGAAGGCAGTTTCTGGACCAACAGCACAAGTGATCTTCTAGCTTCTACAAGAGAAAAGCACAGGGGAACAACTACTCGTAATGTATGCAATGATTATGGGTATGAATCCGTTGCGCTTACACCTATTAAATCAACTGGTGATAATGTAGGTCTATTACAAGTTAACGATAAAAGACGGGATTTTTTCTCATTGGATGATATATGTTTTCTTGAAGAATTGGGACATTTAATTGGTATGGTAGTCGAGCGCAAGAAGGCGGAGGAGGAACTACAGTATGAAGTTAGCTAAAGAACGTAGAAGATTTTCACGCGTTAAAGATAATATTGTTGCCCTTTTTCAATCCGTAGAAGGTGGGATGTCATTTGAGACAATGACTAAAGATATAAGTCAAGGTGGGCTAACGTTTATAACCTCTCATTCTATACCCAAACGCACTGAGGTACAGTTTGAAATACAACAACCTTTAAATTCTGATAAAGATTTATTTTTACCGATGGAGGCAAAGATCCAAATAGTTTGGATTAGAAAGATAGAAGATAACGACGAATATTTAATCGGCGCAAAGATTATAGAAATGAACAAGAAAAGTCAAAACAGGATCAGAAACTACGTAAGTAACAGACTAAAAGCTGCATAAGAGTTTTTTTGTTCCTCTATTTAAGTATTACTTTACAAAATGTAAGCAGTAGTGTAAGCTAACTAAAAAGTGGAGGCTATTCGGAGCCGGCTTGTCCCGAGCGAAGTCGAGGGGAGGACCCTCCTACGGGATTTAATAAAGGGTATATGGTATGCTTAAAAAAACGAAAGTACGGGAAGAAAATAATGCCGCACTTGTAAACAAAAATAAGGGTATTATGTTTTATAAAATACTGCAAGACGGAAGTGCTGATGAAATAAGAGAGTCATTTATTAACGATATAAACGCAACAGGATTAATTTTTGAGACTCATGAACCAATAGATCAAGGCGTTACTTTAGAATGTGAAATATATCAGCCGAGAGATTATCAAGAGGATATAATTAGCTCAACTTATCTTCTTGCGAAAGTGGTATGGGTAAGGAAAAGTACCAGTTGTAGCGGATTTAACGGTAATAGAAATACATACCGAGTAAAAATAAAATTTTTGACGAAAAAATCTTAATTTTGAGATTGCTTCCCTCGCTCTTTCTACAAAAGGGCAGGGTCGCAATGACGGTGCGACTGTAAAATTAAAAACATTTGACAAGATATTCAGTTCCGTGTAAAGTAGCGACACACGCAGGCAGAGGGAAAATAAAATAATGATAAAAATATTTAGAGTAAAAAAATCGAACTTATAAAATTCACCTTTTCAAAGATTAAAGAGGAGGATTTTTTTTACTCTGTAACTTAAGTAATGCTTAACATAATTGCAGTACACATTAACTTTTGGACTTATCCTGCTCTTTTGGATTAAAATGACTGAAACAATCAAAAGTTCTGAAACTGGTAAATTAATATGCCCATTGCGGTGACCACTTTGTTGTTTTTAGAAAAGATGAATTGTTTGAAGGAATATTTTTATGCCACTGTAAGTGTCTTACCTGCAACATGCTTTTTGGATTTTAAAATAGAGAATTAATAATGAAAGGGGGCAAAGCGATGAAGATGAAACCGATTGGCGTAGCAGGGGTACTTCTTTTTTCCTTAATGACTACATTGGCGATTTCTGTTTCCGCAGCAGTAGAAAAAGCAGGTGGAGTAACTCAACAACAACCAGGATTGATATCATCCATATTAGAATCAGCAAAAATTTCACTAACCAAGTTAGGCGGGTATTTACCTAAATTGGCCGGACTGTTATTGATACTTGTTGTCGGTGCTTTGATTGCGGTAGGCTTTGCAGTTTTAATCGAAAAGCTGCTTAAAATTATTCGTCTGGAGAAAGGTGCCAACAAAATAAAAATTCCAGAAATCCTTAAAAAAGGCGGCATTGAACTCACTTTGAATAAATTGATCACGGAAATAGTATTTTTTCTGGTTATCATTGGTGCTTTAATTACCGCTTTAGAATTCTACGGTTTAACTACAAGCGTATTTACTAACCAGATTCTTACCTACATTCCACACGTGATTGCAGCTGTGTTTATATTGGTTTTAGGAATACTGATGGCGATATTTATTTCCGGCATAATTATATTAGTAGGCGGAAATGTCAGGATTGCTCAAACGCAGACACTGGGCAACATTGCTAAGTACGCGATTATCATAGTTAGCGGGTTGATTGCGTTAAAGGAATTAGGGCTTGGAGTGATTCTAACCGATAATTCTAAGGATATAATTCTTGGCAGTCTGGCATTGGGATTTGCTGTTGCTTTTGGGTTGGGCGCGAAGGAAAAAGCCGGTAATTTTATAGGGAGTATATTTAGGAAGTAATCTAAAAAAGAACGAAAAACTGAAAGGAGGTGAGAAAAATGGCAGTGGAAAAAGCAATTGGTTCATCCAGCTTGGTCGAGGTTGTAGACCGTATCCTGGACAAGGGTGTTGTTGTGGACGCATGGGTAAGAGTATCCCTAGTGGGTATTGAATTACTCGCGGTTGAAGCCAGAGTAGTTGTGGCGTCAGTTGAGACTTACCTGAAATATGCGGAAGCGATCGGTTTAACCGCATCGGCTGCGTAAGGATATGGTTGAAAAAGGGATTTTTGCCGAACTATCCTTACGTCTCTTGAGGACAAAAAGCATGATTCGCCAAGAAATTCCTTTTTCCCCTTTTTAAAAGGGAAAGTTAGAAGAAATCGAGGAGTGGGACCATGGGAGCGGCAGAAGATATGAAAAAAGTAGCGGAAGAGATAGTGTCTTCCTATCAGTCAAGGATTTCTGAGGTGGCTGCGATGGTAGATAGTACCCGCCAAATTCTTGAGGATTTCAAGACCAGAAGGAATAATATGAGCAACCAGCTCAAAGAGGCACTTGCCAGGGAAGGATCCCTGAGAAGAAAAGATTTCGACATTATGATAAGCGGCATATTGTTCCATCAGGACGAAAGAGAAAAACAGGTAAAGGAATTATTGAATACTTTTTTCGAAGAACAGAAAGAGGTTGCTGAAGTTGTAAGAAAGTCTTTGACGGAAGGCAAGCGGGTGAGAATAGACGATTTTAGGAAGAGTTTACAAAACATTCAGGCGAGACAAAAGTCCAGAGAGCTGGGAATAAAGACCGCACTCATAGAGTTTCAAGAAGAGTATAAAGAAATAGTTGCCTCTCTCAGCAGTCTTTTAGATGAAGAGGAAGAAATGCGGATCAAAGATTTCAAGGAAATGGTGAGCAATATCCGCGTTTGGCAAATGAAACACGCAAAAGAGACTAAAAATAAGTTAGGTGGATTTTAAAAAAAAAGAAAAAACTGCCCGAGTATAAGGCAAATGCCCCGGCTACATATAAGGAGTTTAAGTGTGTGTTTACGAGGATTGTGAAAGTTGAGAGTAAAGAAAGAGTTCTGCGAAATGACGTTTCGCGACGTCATCGCGAGGAGCAAAGCGACGAAGCGATCTCGAAAGAGTAAATAATAGGTTAGGCTGGGCGGAATAGTGAGTAATTATTAAAAAATAGGCAC
>JAVCDB010000059.1 GCA_030765205.1 Candidatus Aadella gelida
AAAACCTTGCCTATACTGTTGCCACAGCATGTTCAGCCGGTAATTATGCCATAACTCTCGGTTATGACCTCATACAAGAGGGAAAGGCAAAAACAGCTTTTTGCGGAGGTGTGGATTCTTTTTCACAGGCGATCTTCGCCGGATTTAACCGTCTATTTATAGTTTCACCTGATAAGTGCCGGCCTTTTGATAAAAATAGGAATGGAATGATCATTGCCGAAGGGGCGGGGGTACTTATTCTTGAAGACATGGATACGGCATTAGCCAGAGGTGCAAGAATATATTCGGAGGTTCTTGGATACGGAGTAAGCTGTGGCGCGCATAATCTGGTCAGTCCCACGAAAAATGGGATAAAATTGGCAATGAAAAGGGCCGTCAAAAACTCCGGTTTAACAAACAAGGATATTGATTATATAAATGCCCACGGGACGGCCACCCCAAACAATGACAGGAACGAAGCAAAGGCGATACGCGAGTTATTTGGTCCGCATGCTGAAAAGGTCGCGGTGAGTTCGAACAAATCCGTGCTGGGACATGCTTTGAGCGCTGCGAGTATATTTGAAGCAGTAAGCTGCTGTTTATCCATACGAGACGAAATCATACCACCGACAATGAATTACGAAACTCCGGACCCTGAATGCCGGCTGAATATCATTGCCAATAAGCATAAGAAGAAAAAAATAAATATTGCAATGAACAATTCTTTCGCATTTGGCGGAAATAATGCATGCGTCATATTCGGCCGCCTAAAAACCAGAGGAAAAAAGTGTCGAAGAGCCTGATCATCCTGAACAAACTATATAAAAAGAAATACCACCGGAATATTTCAACAATAGATCTAAATGCAGATATCGCGGTTACAGAATATTCGGGGCATGCTGAAGAACTGGCAAGGGCATCGTCCGAGTACGACATTATTATATCCGCCGGAGGGGACGGCACTATAGCGGGAATAATAAACGGAATGAACCTGGAGAATCAAACTCTCGGCATAATCCCTCTTGGCACCTCAAACAGTCTTGCTAGATCGTTAGGGATCTTTTCCTTTCCGCAGGCCTTTCAATTGTTGCTAAAAAAGGAGGCAGCAAACATCGATCTGATAGAATGCCGCTTTTCAACGAATCGAGGCGCATTCAAGCGACTTATGGCCACTTCCAGCGGGATAGGTTTCATCGCGAGATCCGCTGCCATTGCCAATCGGCATTTTAAGCCCGTCGGAAAACATTGTTATGTTCTGGCAGGGCTCTTTGCCACATTTTTCCAGAGACCGTTTCATGCGGATATAGGCATAAACGGTAAGACTCCAACGCATATGCCTTTTACAAGCTTAATGGTGAGTAATATTCCATATGCCGCGACTGTACCAATGTTTCCTCACGCGGACACTAACGACTCATTTCTCGATGTGGTAATCGATAAAGCAAATTTTCTTACACAAACCATGTTCAATATTTCGTCTGTTTCCAAAACCTATTTTTACCAGACCAAATATCAGGACGTTATACCGGATAAGGTATCCGATATAACGGTTAAACTGAAAGAATCAGCATCACTCATGCTTGACGGTGAAATATGCGGATCGGTTGAGAGGGTAGAATACCGCGTTTTGCCGAAAAAACTTAAACTTTTTATCTAAGGTTTTATGGTACAAATAAAAGCTGTTATTGTTGACTCAGGCATGATAACGCCATATGGCATGGGAATTGATGCTTGCTGGAAGGGGCTATTGTCCCGGAGTTCAGCTATCAAACCTTTTAAAAGATTTAATACGGATCCCGCGCAGATGTATACAGCAGGTATTGTGCCGTCCCTTGAGTATAACGGCAGCGATTCGCTTGTCATGCAGCTTCTTTCACGTTTATTCCCAAAGCCCCTGAAAAATATCCAGAAAAACACCGACCTGATATTCGCAACATTAGTGGGGGAGGTAGAAATCCTGGAGCGTTATGTTCAAACAGGTGAAGGCAGAGCCGAAGATAGCTGTCCTGACCGGCTTGCCCGAAAGGCCAGGACCTTGATAGGAGTGAGCGGAAAAGAAACGGTTATTTCCGCGGCATGCGCCTCGTCAAGTTCAGCTATTGCACAAGGAGCTTCTTTGATCTCCTCTGGTGAATCTGAATCAGTTATCATCGTAACAGCGGACAGTGTAAGTGAATTTATTTTTTCGGGATTTTCATCTTTAATGTCAATTGATAAGGAAAAAGCGCGTCCTTTTGACAAGAACAGAAAAGGCTTAAGCCTTGGCGAAGCAGCTGGTTTTTTGCTGTTAATGAGCGAGGAACGCGCTTCCAGTGAAAAAAGAACCATCTATGGAAAAATAGCAGGGTGGGGCATGACCAACGATGCCCATCATATGACAGCTCCTTCTGAAGACGGCAGCGGACTGGCCGAAAGTATGCGCAAAGCCATAAGAGCAGCGGGTCTCTCCATAGAGGACATCGGAAGTATTTCCGCACATGGAACGGGAACAGTTCAGAATGACGCTATGGAAATGCAAGCATTTAAATCTGTTTTCGGAAACAGCAGTCCAATACCAACTTATTCCATAAAGGGAGGAATAGGACATACAATGGGTGCAACAGGATTAATAGAAGTGCTTGTGGCGTTAAAATCTCTAGATGACGGTTTAGCACCTCCCACTGTTAATCTTCTCGAAGCGGAAGAAGACGCGAAAGAATGGGTATCAAAGGATACTCAAAAAATAGATCAGAAAGCAGCGCTGTCGACCAACGCAGGGTTTGGCGGCATAAATAGCGCTCTTGTAATAACAAAATAAATATTTTTTATTGAATATGATAGAATTAGCCGGAACAGGATGGATAATAAATAATAGCTACGGATGTCTTAATGGGCGAGTTAAAACTGCGTATAAAGATATACAAGAACTTTATTCTCAACTGATCGAACAATCTTTTATCCCGGGTCCTATACGAAATTTCAACAGATTTGATGAAAATTCAAAATTAACATTGTGCGCCGCTGCATTGGCGCTTGCAGATGCAAATTTTCCCGCCATGCCGGAAGATTTTGGAATAATCGGCAATGATCCCGAGGGATCATTTAAATCTAACATGTTGTATTACAAGGACTTCTACGATAACGGCAGAAAATTTGGACGGGGAAATCTTTTTATTTATACGTTGGCAACAAGCCCTCTGGCAGAAACTGCTATCTTTTTCGGACTAAAAGGGCCCTTACTGCAAGTTATGTTTAACGAGAGAAAAACCTCCAATCTTTTGAAGATGGGACGCGACATAATTGGCAGAGGGGAAGCCAACGCCATGCTTATCGTAGATTCGGACCAAACCGGAATTACTTGTTTTCTGTTGGCAAAATCGGAAATAATTTTACGTTGACAAACGATCTGCGCGCTGTATATAATGACGTACTTCGAAATTATGAATATTAAAATAATATACCCAAAATGGCAAAAATTATTATATGAAACGGAATTTAACCTTCCGCCGCACAGCCCATTGTGCTTTGCCGCCGCTCTTGATAAAACCATTAATGTCTCTTTTTGCGATGAGAATGTTGAACAGATTGACTTTTCCGAAGATGCGGATCTGGTAGCTATATCAGCCATGCTGACGTGCCAAATGCCTCGGGGTTGGGAGATCGCGGACAGGTATAGGCAAGAAGGGAAAACAGTTATCTTTGGCGGGATAGCGACAACTCTTCACGGAAAAGAGACTCTTGAGCACGCTGATGCTATATTTTTGGGTGAAGCTGAGGGCAGGTTTCACAAGGTCATCGACGATTTTAAGCAGGGAAGACTGAAAAAGGTCTATGACCATAGGCTTGACTTTCCTGACACCGACTGTATCGGGGAGGCGAGAAGAGATCTTCTTAAAAAAGAACTGTATAAATTTCGTGGTATTCAAATGCTCGATCTTGTGCACACTGCCCGTGGATGCAAATTCGATTGTTTTACATGTTGTACGCCTTA
The DNA here is from genome assembly GCA_030765205.1 of Candidatus Aadella gelida. Taxonomy (GTDB): domain Bacteria; phylum Omnitrophota; class Gorgyraeia; order Tantalellales; family Tantalellaceae; genus Aadella; species Aadella gelida. The sequence goes on from JAVCDB010000059.1 coordinate 3,950, forward strand.
TCTGGGAGGAGGGAAATTTCGACCCCGTCCTCTGGATAAAGTCATAAGTGAGATGGAAAATATTGACAATAACCGCATGTTCATTACTGACAACTCTATGGCGCAAGATGAAGAGTGGCAGAAGAAACTTTTCAAGGCTATGGTGCCGCTAAAGAAGAAGTGGGTGTCACATCCCATATCTGACAGCCACGAGATCACAGAGCTCGCTGCGAAAGCGGGATGCTGGTTTATTTATCAGGGAATTGTGGATACATCTGATTATATCCGTAACAGGATCAGGCGCTACAAAGAAAATGGTATAGGCGTAAAAGGAGCTGTGATCATTGGGCTCGACAATCATGATGAGGACTATATCAAAAGACTGGTGGATTTTCTCCTGGAGGTGGAGTTAGACGTTGCTGAATTCACTATTCTTACGCCTTTTCTACACACGCCAATAAGGGCTCAACTGGAAAAAGAAGGCAGAATACTTCACAACGACTGGTCAAAATACACCGCCGGTAATGTGGTTTTTAAACCCGCAAAAATGACCGTTGAATCACTTGAAAAAATGAATGAATATGCATGGAAGACCTTTTATAAAGACTGCAGTAAAGAACTAAAAATGGCAAAATTGTACATGCAGGTCTTTGACAGAGAAAAAAAAGACGGAACTTACAAGAATGTAACCCTGAGTCCTGACCGCAATTGGAAAAACAGCGAGAACAGGAAACTAGTTTCTGAACAATAGTTGACATTGAAAGGAATCATTTTATGAACATGAGTGAGAATAACGAACTTGATCCAATCCGAAAAAAGCTAAAAGAAGTCCTGGTAGAGAACTTGTCGCTCGGCGACATTAAACCCGAAGCGATTGAGAATGATGAACCTTTATTTGGAGGGGGTTTAAATCTAGATTCTCTTGATGCCGTAGAATTAGTCGTCCTTGTCCAACGGAATTTCGACGTCGAGATCAGCGATATGGACGTAGGAAAAACAGCATTTCAGTCAATAAATACTCTAGCAAAATTCATACATGATAATCCAAATGCTTAACTCAATAAAATAGTATACGAGTGAAGCGTTTGGATCTTGTCAAATACCAAACCCGAAGCCTTTAATAAGCCCCAAGATAGACCCAATAAACCCCAAAAGAGGGGACAAGAGTTGACAACTTTTTAAAAATAATGTATACTTAAGTTGTCAACAAAGTGGTTAGAAAAATGACCATTTCAAGTGTGGGTAGGAGGGAAGAAATGACGACTTTAACGGTAACTGAAGCCAAAACACATTTATTAGAAATAATCAGAAAATCCGCCAAAACAATGGAACGTTTTATTGTGTCCAAGAACGGTAAACCAAAGGTTGTAATTATGAGCGTAGACGAATACGAAGGGTGGTTGGAAACATTGGACATCCTGTCAGATAAAAACGCCTTAAAGGACATCAGAGAAGCTCAAAAAGAACTCGCGGAAGGAAAAGGTCTTGCTTTTGATGAAGTATTTGACCAACCAAAAAAGACCGCTAAAAAGCGACAATGAAGTATACAATTATAATAGCCCCAAAAGCCAAAAAACAAGTAGATAAACTTAACGAAAAGGTTAAGAAAAAACTAGCCAACGCACTTCAAACCCTAGCCGATAATCCCCATCTTGGAAACCCCCTGAAAGCACAATTGAAAGACTTATTTTCATACCGGATCGGCGACTACCGCATAATTTATTCAATCATCAAACACCAACTAATAATTCAAGTCATCAAAGTCATGCATCGAAGAGATGTATACAAATAAGACAAAAGTCCTAAGTTAACATTGACAATTATCAAATTGTTTCGTATATTGATATATTATGGGCAAGGGGCTAAGGAAAACGCTGGAAAAAGAAGAACTGCAGAAAAAAAATTGCACGTTTTAGGGCTACCTAAGAGGGTTATTTATCAGCAGAAGACAAAAAACACTGTATCATATATGTTTAAGTACTCTCATAGGGATAGTGTGAAATTATTTCATCTTTTTTACGAGAAGTCCAAACAAAACAGCTTATTCTTGAAACGCAAATATGATATATTTTTACTTGGGATAAAAGCTGAAAGGAACCTGTAATATGGACGAGTATTTGCAAGAGTTAAAGAGATTACATGATTTTTATAAAACAGGCCCGTTTTCAAAGGCTGGTATCGCCATATGTTTAGGAGTTAACAGACGTACGGTTATGCGTTGGTTTAAAGGAACGCATCCACCAAAAAAAGAGCATAGAGTTTTGATAGAACAATTTGTAAGTGAGTTTAAACTCAAACAAACCAACTATAATACTCGGGTAAAACTGGACCAAAATTTGCCAAAAATGAAGTGTAAAATGCTGTATAATCGAAACATGGCAAAGGGAGGTCTGGGATGAAAAAGAAAATTGGGTCAGGATTCAGAGCAAAGGT
>JAVCDB010000051.1 GCA_030765205.1 Candidatus Aadella gelida
AGCAAAAAATATGGCAACGCTTTGGAACGAAATAAAAGGGATATTTCCTCAGGAAATTAGAAGTGAAGCTAAGGGTTTTTGGGACAGGTATTCACCAAGGTATTTCGGATTAGGTAATATGGTTGAACAAATGAAGAAGACGGATGAGAAGTACCAGATAGAGAAGGCAGAAGAGTCGGCAAAGATAAGCGGAAAGACTATTGACTTAGATGAGATAAAGATCAGGGGCAGTTGGCTCGCTGATGAACAGAATTTTTCAAAAATAAAGGGTATGGTGAAAAAGGGGAAGATAAGAGGTATTACCGGAAGCATTTTATCGGAAGATATAAATGACGCGCTCGAACAAGAGTTGGCGGATCAAGGCCTTAATATATCTGTTCTTTATCTCTCAAATCTTATGGAATGGTCAGGAAAAAGTATTGGAAACATTAATGTCGAGCATGATCTGACCCTGATAGTGAACAATCTCGGTATTACCAGCGTAAAGGACATAACCGGGATAGCCGATAATGGCATTATCGAAGGGCTCAGTGAGAAAGGAATACAGCCTGAATTTGCAATAGGAGAGTCCGAGATAGATACTGATACGGCTCATAAAGAGGGGGTAAGAAACGCGCAAACGTTACCAAACGTTAGTAAAGAAAAAATACTCAGTGATCAAGAGCTAGAAGCAATATTCAAGCAGGCGGAGCTTAACGGGCATGTTTTCGAGGTAAACAATATAACGATAGAGTACGCTCAAAGCGTCATAGATAGGATCTATAACAATCGGATTTTATTGAATCCCGAGGAGGAAGAGGGTACGGATGAGGAAAAGAGGCAGAGGAAGAAGCAGAGAGAGGAGATTAAACCCATAGATAGTGTAAAGGTAGTGACGACCGATATGGATGATACGATCGAGGCGCAGGGGTATATGGATGGGGATACACTTATCATAGTCATGAACAACAAAAACGGTCGTGATGCAGATTATCTTTCGGATAAAGAAGTTTTTGCGCACCTTATAATGCATGAATTTTTGGAAGCAAATGGATATGTTCATAGAGATTTGAAATATTTGGAAATGGTAGATAATTACGGAAACGGAGGCGACATGACTCCGCTTAACAGAATGGCTATAAAACATATGACTTTGGATCAATTGCTTGATATTCAGTTGAAGCATAGCTTAGATCCTGAGGGGGTCTTTTATCGTGCTGTTCAGGTGGAGATAGTCAATAAATATACCGAAAAAGAGGTAGCCGTTGTGATGGGAGATAAACTAGCTGATAGTATAATGCAAAACGCAAAAAATCTTAAAGGTGCTGCATATGAGACCTTCCCAAAGAGAGTTTCGGCCAGCCAGAGTGTTATAGGAGAGATAGTGCCCGAAGGAGGAACAGTTGTTGAAATAGGTTTAGGAGGATCTGGTGCACCGACCTTTAGAGAGCTAAAAAGCGCTTTAGAAGGAAAAGCAAAGCTTAGGGGAATAGAATATGTTGAGAAAAATATCCCAGAAGACCTTGCCCCGGATATCGTGCAGGGTAATATTTTCAATATAGGCGTAGATGAAAAGGTCACAGCCCTTATAGAGGGAGCTGATATTATTCGGGTAAGCAATCTTATGATACCTTATTTTTACCCGGGACGAAGAAAACAGGTCTTGCAGTCAATGGAAAAACATATGAAGCTCGGCGCACGTCTTATTATAACCCATACACCTAGTCTGTCCGCCATAAAGCTTCCCGGTGAAGAAGGTTTTATATTTGAGATGACCACTAAAGGGCTTGAACGCAAGAGACTTATTTATACTGTAATAGCAAGTTCCGAGACAAATAATATACATTACGGAGGGTCTCCGGCTTTCTCGGTATTTTCACCTAGCTTTGGCCCAGAGGAATCATTGGTCTTAGGTCCCATGCGACATGATGGAGAATTCTTTGAGTTCTCGAGACGATTTCTAAGGGAACAAAATACAAATAAAACTCTGGAAAGAGAGCTAAACAGGGAAATGCCTATGGTTATAGCTAAAGGTTTGAGAGCAGATGGGTATAATGCTGATCAGGTGGGTGAGATGATCAGTCTGGATATTACCGGTAAGATGCCTAAAAATCTAAAGATAACCGAATGGATGATGGCTCGTTTTGATCCTACACCTCCCAAAGTGACAGAGTCGGTATCAGAAGCGGAACTGGTCGCCAGGTCACGGGATGATATGGTCCCGACTGTGGGGATTACATCGAAAGAGGATATTGATCCCGCAGCAATAGAGAAAGCAGAGTTAGAGCTTCTTGCAGAAGCTGATAAGAATGTTTTGTCCGAGATAAAAGCCGGAACATATCCGAGTATTGTTCTCCTGGAGGTATCTGAAGATCAGTTACTTTTTGACGGATCTAAATATACTAAATTGAAAAACGATACCAGAAGGACTGTTGTCAGGAAATACGGGATCAACACTGCTGTTATCTTTTATACCAATACCGAGGACAGCATGAAGGGCATTGGTGCTACAGTCGAAGGGATTAAAGGGTTCGATCATCCCAAAGCCAGAGTGATAGCCTTCTGTAGTAACGAGACAGAAGGTGTTTTGAAGGGTACTATGACAGGCGAAGAGTTTGAGGGAAAAGTATCAGGTTTTGTAAGAGGAGATTTTGTATCAGAAAATGATTTGGAAAGATTTTCATTGGTCTCTTTGACTGTCCTGGGATTAGGGCTTATGGATCTTAATAGGGCTTATGAGGACGGGAAAAAAGTAGAGGGTCTTGAAACAAGTATAAAGGTTCTTCTGTCCGGCTTAATGGATAATTATGAAGACATGGAAGACTATATAGAAAAAGAATGTAATAATGACGTAAGCCTCTTTATCAAAGCTGTTCTGAGCGGCGACTTCTTAATGAAGATAAAGAAGGTAAA
>JAVCDB010000006.1 GCA_030765205.1 Candidatus Aadella gelida
TAGCACTATTATTGTTCCATTACAAATTCCGCCATAAATTTATTGGTTTGACCGAAAAGAATGTTGAGATTAAAAATGAAAAGTTCTGGGATTTTTTATTTTTTACTACACAAGGGATCATTACGGTTCTTGTTGTTCCTATCGCCGGAGTTCTCTTGGCATATGCGTTTCTTATGATCCCGGCAGCAATAGTTGCTATGTTTACAAGAAAATGGGCAAGTGCTGTGGCAATCGGATGGGGTATAGGATTTATGGCTTGTTTGGCAGGGCTTTTTGCGTCATATTTTTTCGATCTGCCTTATGGACCCAGTCTAGTTTTATCGTTAGGGGGAGTTTTTGTTTGTGCTGTAATTATACGCATTGTGTTGCCACAAAAGGACTAATTTATGACACATCTCATTCAAACTTTTAGTCAGCCATTCCTGGTTTGTCTGACAATGGTTATCATTTTGGGATATATGGGAATCCATGTTCTCCAGAGGGAGGTAATATTTATTGATATCGCTCTTGCTCAGATCGCGGTGGTAGGGGCAATCGTCGCTCATGTTACCTTTGGAGTACATGGAGATTCAATGCTCAGTTATGCCTGTGCGTTTGGAGTTACGTTAATAGCATCTATTTTCTATTCTCTTGTTCGCAAGAAAGTTAATCAGATTCCTTTAGAAGCGGTTATCGGTGTTTCATATGCAATTGCCGCCGCGACAGCACTCTTTCTTGTTGGTGTAGCTCCGGGAGGGCATATTCATGTGCAACAGATGCTGGCCGGAAGTATTCTTTGGGCAACATGGAGAGATGTTCTGTTGTGTGTTGTTGTCTTTTCAGTAGTTGGTTGTTGTTTTTATATTTTTAGAGGACCTTTTAAAGAAATCTCCGATAATTATGAAAACGCTCTTAAGAAGGGAATAAAGGTAGTATGGTGGGATCTTTTTTTCTACGCGTTATTTGGTATTGTGATTACATTGGCCGTTCGAATCGGTGGTGTAGTAGTGATCTTTGCCTTGCTCATTATACCGGCAACAGTTTCCGCCCTGTTTTCTTCAAGTTTTGGGAAACGTTTGGTTATCGGCGGGGCGGTCGGTATAGTGGCAACGATCGCGGGGTTCCTGTTCGCGAACCGTTTCGATTTCTCGATAGGTTCTGCTATTTCTCTTTTTCTTGGGGGGAGCTTAGTTATCGCGGTCTTTTTTCGAATATGCTTAAAACTTATTACGGCAAGGAGGGATTATGGAGGGTAAAAAAGTCAGGATGGTCACTTGGAAAAAACTAATAATGATATTGATCGTCGCCGCGGTAGTGTATTCTTTTCTGCCACTTATTCCTTTTTGGTTCATGGGACCGGCGCCTAAAAGCGACAATAATCAAACAAATATTAAAAGATTAGAGGAGAACAAAGGAGCATATTTTTCATTTATTGTTTTCGGGGATAATCATAACGGACTTTTTACGAATGACTCATCAACTCTCAAGCTGATCTGGAACATGAATCGTGAAGATAGGTTTAGGAAAGTCCCGATAGATTTTGTCTTGAACGTGGGCGATGTGACGCTTGACGGTTCGGAGTGGGATTTTAAGGCATGGAAGAAAATGCAGAAGCTTATAAAGTATCCGGTTGTAGCGGCTATAGGGAACCATGACGATAGGAAACTTTTTGAAAAGTATTGCGGGAGTCTGCAGTTCGCTTTTGCTACCCGGAATTCTTACTTTATTATCGTGGATAATGAAGGTGGTAGTCCTGATTTTGAATGGTTGGAGGGAGAATTGAAGAAGGGGAAGGAGTATGAACATATTTTTATTGCCATGCACAAACCTCCATTCGATCCGTATCAGCAGGAATGGTACAACATGGATAACGCTCCGTGGGCATATAATTTAAGAAAAATGTGTGCTGAGTATGATGTGGATATTGTCTTCTCCGGGCACAAACATATGTTTAAACGCGAAGAATTTGATGGCGTTGAAAATATTTGTACAGGTGGAGGAGGTATGCTTATTGAAATACCTGAGTCAGATGGAGGATATCTTCACTATATTCGGGTAATGGTAAATAATGATTATGTGACATATGAAGTGCGGAAAATATCACCCCCTTTGTGGCTTCATATAACTTACTATCTCGGTAAAGAAGCACTTTATTGGATCAGGAACTGGTACGGGTCGGGATATATATTTGGACGAAACACAAAGATCCTGGAACCTAAAGTAAAGGGACTCAATGATTATGAATACTGGTTTGATGGGGTAGGACATAAGTAACATAGGAAACCAGTTTGACGCAAATATTTTGGGATTGACAAAAAGATGCAAATAAGTTAGTATCAACTAACAAAGAGAGTAAAAACTAACTTAAGGAATTCGTATGTCCGCAAGAATAAAGCAAAACAAAAAGTTAAGCTCGAATATGGAAGATTACCTGGAAGCGATAGCTTATCTCCGAGAAAAGAATAAAGTTGCTAGAGTAAAAGATATTAGTGACCTTTTGCAGGTAAAAGCTTCAAGTGTTTCAGCGGCTATCGATAATCTATCCAAAAGAGACTTGGTTGTTCATGAACGATATGGATATGTCCAACTTACACCGGTAGGTGAAAAAATGGCTAGAGATATTGCCGGAAAACATAAAATATTGGTTAAGTTTTTGACAGAAATATTAAGTATTGATCCTGAAATAGCCGGAGAAGATGCCTGCAAAATGGAGCATTCTATCAGTTCTCAGACTTTTGAAAAACTGACAAAATTCATGGAATTTATAGAAACAGCTCCCGTAAAGGACAAGCCCGAATGGTTAAAAGCGTTTAATTGCTATCTGAAGACAGGTAAGCGGCGGGCATGTAAAATAAAACGTACTAAACCAAAAACGAAAACGTAAAAATTTTTTTATACCAAAAGTTAGACATAACTAACAAGTTTGAAAACATTTAAACATATTTTTAAAAAGGAAAAAGGAGATGCGGATATGGTAAAAGAACGAATTCCATTAACTGATATGAATGCCGGGGAGAGCGGAAAAGTTATTGAGTTTTTAGGAGGAGCCGGTATGCGGAAGCGTTTGAGTTCAATGGGTATCAGGGCGGGGGGCAAGATCTCCAAAGTAAGCTCAGCGTTTAAGCGCGGTCCGGTCGTGATAAAGGTGGGTGCTTCCCAGACAGCTATAGGGCACGGGATGTCCTGCAAGATAATGGTGGAGGTGGATCGATGAAGAAATTATTGCTGATGGGCAATCCAAACGTAGGCAAGAGCGCTGTTTTTTCCCGGCTTACAGGGATAAGTGTTGTTGCTGCAAACTATCCGGGAACAACAGTTGAGTTTACTCAGGGCAGTATGAACATAGAAGGTGAAGAAGCTCTTCTTATTGATGTTCCAGGAACCTATGGATTAGAAGCTACTAGCAAGGCGGAAGAGATCGCCGTAGATATGCTTAAGGAAAAAGAAGGGGAAGTAGTTATTAACGTGATTGACGCTACTAACCTCGAGAGAAATCTGCATCTTACTTTGCATCTTTTGGAGCAGAATATTCCTATGATAATTGCTCTTAACATATGGGACGATGCTAAACATAAAGGTATTGAGATCGATGTGAAAAAAATGGAAAAAGAACTGGGTGTTCCGGTTGTTCCTACAGTAGGAGTTACGGGAGAGGGGTGTAAAGACCTCGTATCACGTATAAGGGAGGCAACTAACCCTAAAGTCGCGGAACGTTCCGAAGAAGAAAGATGGAAGGAAACGGGTAGGATAGTAGATGAAGTGCAGTTGCTTAAGCATCGGCATCCTACTTTTTTAGAAAGGCTTGGTGACGCCTCGGTTAAACCTATCACGGGGATCCCTATAGCTGCTATGGTTATGTTTGCTTCTTTTAAAATTGTCCGTTATATAGGAGAAGGGTTGATCGGCAATGTATTTGAACCACTTTTTGATAAATTATGGTTGCCCTTGATGACGCAACTTAGTTCGGTATTGCAGCCGGGAAGTTTTTTACATGCAGTTGTGATCGGTAAGTTGATCGATGGGGAAATTGACTTTGGCCAATCTTTTGGGTTGCTTACTACGGGCCTATTTATACCCATAGGGGCTGTTATGCCCTATGTATTTGCTTTTTATCTAGTCCTGGGGTTTTTAGAGGATTTTGGTTATTTGCCCCGGTTGGCGGTGCTCATGGATAAAATAATGCACCGGATGGGATTGCACGGGTGGGCTATCATACCTACTCTTTTGGGGCTGGGTTGTAACGTGCCCGGAGTTTTGGCCTGTCGGGTTCTTGAAGATCGTCGGCAGAAATTGATCGCCTCAACAATAATTTGTATCGGGGTTCCTTGTGTCGCGCTTCAGGCGATGGTCTGGGATCTCCTTGGAGACCATGGGATTGGATATGTGGGGATCGTGTATTTAGCCTTATTTGTGTCATGGGTTATTTTGGGCTGGGTTATGAATTCGGTATTTAAAGGCACTTCTCCGCAGTTGATTATGGAAATTCCGCCGTATCGCCTGCCATCTTTGTATACGCTTGGTAAAAAACTGTGGATGCGCATGCTGGGATTTGTAAAAGAAGCTCTTCCAATCGTGTTATTGGGTATTTTGATAGTGAACGTGATGTATTATTTGAGAGTATTTGACGTTATTGCCGATTTTACGGCGCCGGTGATAACCAGGATATGGGGGCTGCCCAAGGATTCCGTGATGGCCCTGGCGATGGGTTTTCTTCGTAAGGATGTCGCGATCGGCATGCTGGGGCCGCTTAGTTTAACAGCTAAACAGCTTACGGTAGCCGCTACGGTACTAGCTATGTTTTTCCCCTGTGTCGCGGCTTTCGCTGTTTTGGTGAGGGAGTTAGGGGTTAAAGACATGCTCAAGAGCGTTCTGATAATGCTTATTAGCAGTATAGTCGTTGGTGGTGCATTGAACGTAGTCATGTAGTGTAACTACGATTATTCTGTTGACAAAAAATATGGTTGTGTTATCTTATTAAAAAAGGTGGCATTATATTATGAAGAGATTTGGCGTATCGTTAGAGGAAGAATTGCTTGAGGAGCTGGACGGTCTGGTAAAAAAGAATAAACTGCCTAACCGTTCCCAGGCCATACGTTATCTTATTCGAAAGAGCGTAACTACCGAACAATGGGAGACGAACCAAGTTGTCAGTGGCTGTGTCGTCCTGGTCTATGATCATCATAAGCGGGATCTTTTGACCAAAGCGGTTAATATCCAGCATGATTATCAGAACATAGTACTTTCTTCTCAGCACGTTCATTTAGATCATGATAATTGTATTGAGACAATAATATTGAAAGGAAAGGCGAGAGATCTCAAAGAATTAGCCGATCGTCTAATTGGATTAAAAGGTATTAAGCACGGACAGTTGGTTATGAGTACAACCGGATAAATTTTTTTTAGCTGCTGGGTAACACGAATATTGAAAACATAACATTAACTAATTAGTTAAAACCAAAGGAGAGTGGTTGAAATGTGTACAAAAGTAAAAACAGGATTAAGGGTTGCTGTATTTCTTGCGGGAGTACTATTTATTCAAATTCCGGCCGAGGCTCATTTTGGGATGGTGATACCTGATGAAGATATCGTAGAAGATCAGAAAGATACTGATCTCAATATTAAGGTCATGTTTGCTCATCCTTTTGAAGGTGAATCTATGAACATGGAAAGACCTGTTCAGTTTGGTGTGATGGTTGACGGAGAGAAAGAAGATCTTTTGATAAGTCTGGAACCTTATGAAGTAAAGCTTTATGCTGATACTAAAACCTTTAAAGGGTGGCAGGCGGATTATAAGATCAAACGTCCGGGTGATTATATGTTTTATGTTGAACCTGTTCCATATTGGGAACCTGTTGAAGATTGTTATATTGTGCATTATACAAAAGTCATTGTTGATGCTTTTGGAAAAGAAGAAGGTTGGGATGAAGAGATCGGGCTGAAAACGGAGATAGTTCCTTTAACCCGTCCTTTCGGTATATATGCCGGTAATGTTTTTCAAGGGATCGTTAAGGTGAACGGGAGTCCGGCGCCTTTCAGCGAGGTAGAGGTCGAATATTATAACGAAGACGGTGTTTATACCGCTCCTAAGGGGTCTTTCGTGACGCAGGTCGTTAAATGCGACGCGAACGGTGTTTTTACGTACGCTATTCCTGAAGCGGGATGGTGGGGATTTGCCGCGCTTAATGAAGATGTTACAACCATTAAATACGGCAATGAAGAAAAACTGATCGAGATCGGGGCCGTGTTATGGCTGAAAGCTTACGATATGGGAGAATAATATATGCACATATCTGAAGGGATATTGGCTTTACCTGTTATTATGGCAGGATATACGTTAACTGTCGCCGGTGTCGGTATAGGGCTGAAACGGATGAAGGATAGAGATGTAGTTAAAACGGCTGTTTTTTCGGCAGCGTTTTTTATCGCTTCTCTTATTCATGTGCCGGTAGGCCTGGGGAATGTACATCTTATACTTAACGGTTTACTGGGGCTTTTGCTGGGGCCGGCTTGTTTTGCCGCGATATTTGTGGCGTTACTTCTTCAGGGGATACTGTTTCAATTTGGCGGTTTGACAAGTCTGGGAGTAAATACTTTTAATATGGCTATGCCGGCGCTATTTTGTTATTTTTTGTTTGTTAAGTTGCCTCAGGCAAAAAGACTATCTTTAACTGTCCGGGGGTTTCTAGCGGGATTCGTTTCCGTGTTATTAAGCGCGGTGTTGTTAAGTTTAGCACTTAGTTTAAGTGGAGAACATTTCGAAGCATCAGCGAAGCTTATTTTTATCACGCATATTCCTGTTATGTTCGTTGACGGGATCATTACAGCCATCGTGCTCAGATTTTTGGAAAAAACCAAACCGGAGATAATATGCGAGTAAAGGCTATTTATTTTCTACTGGCAATCACTAGTGTCTCGTTATAAGTCAAATAACAACAATTGGTTATGAGAATCACCCATTTCTTCTTTGTAGTCAAGCGCCGCAAACACCTGTAAAATGGGGGTTTTCTCGAACATAGTAACACTCAAA
>JAVCDB010000015.1 GCA_030765205.1 Candidatus Aadella gelida
AACTCCTAAAATAACTAAGGATGTCGAGACTCCTTATATAAAGGTACTTACCAATCAGAGAACTTCTATAGAGGACATGATCACCGAAAGCGCAGTAATGCCGGGCATGGGCACAACTTCTTCTCAAAATAATATGGCGTCTCAAACGGCCCGGGAACTGGTATCCCCGCTTTACAGAGTGGGATACGCTAATATGCTTTTCAATGAGAAAGGCATATCCGAGCTTGAAAAACTTTCAGAGGAGCTTGGAAATATAGACGGTATGGAAGAGGCAACCTTCATAAATAGGGTAAAGAGCACTTTCACGGAAGCCGTTTCTATGGCTACCGATGAATGGCTGCTTAAAGTGCACGGAAATCTTATGCAGGAAACCGGCCACGATGGATGGCAGAAAATATGGGACAATAGAAATTACCAGAAAGACCTTCTCAGCGTATATCTTGAGATCATATGGAGCGAACTTCAGAAGATTGAAAAAGCAAAAGGCATAACCGGAAGAATAAGGGGTACGGAAAGCACATATAAAGCTCTCAGAAATGTCGCGATAAAGGTTTTTGCCGAACAGTTCAACGCGCCCGCGAAACCAAGATCACTCGGTGCGGCAGCGAATACTGAATTGGCGGCTCAAGAAGCAGCTTTCGAGGTAAAAAGAGAGAATCTTAACAGCATAATAGATATTGTTAAAAACGGTGAAGGTGCTACCGAAGTTATTGCTATAACAAATGGTGGTGATGGAGAGATAGTTAATGCGTATTTAGAACAACTGTCCTCGGATATTTTTAATGCAAAAGAACCTGTTGCGGTTATGGCTCATGAAGAAGTTACTAGACGCGGTCAGTTCTTAGGCTTGTTGGATGCTATGAAAGCATGGAAGGAAAAGAACGGAGACTTTAAAAAGGATGGCGTAAGCTTGGGGATAATGATGCCGGGTAAAGGAACAAGATTAAGTCCTTTTACTCACAGGTTGCATGGCATAAAACCTTTCATTACAATGCTCATAAAAGCAGGGGAAAAGTGGCTTTCCGGCGCGACTGCTTCTATGTATACGTGGAACCAGGTGGCCTATAATCTGAAAAGAATGGGTTTTCGAGGGATAGCCTGGAAATGGGGAGACGAACCGCAGATAGCGTCAAAGAGCCTGGGTTCGCTGAATTACGACTTGTCAGAAACGGATATAGTACGTTTCGGGTCCACAATGCTTGTAACGGATGATCTTGCTGAAAATAAGGAATGGATAAATGCTGATGAGGAAGGAAATTTGGTAGGATGGGCCAGAAGAAGAAATCGCAAGGATCTTTTGGAAAGACTTGGGGTTGAAGAAACTGACGATGCGAAAGCATTTGTACATATAGGAAGTCCGGCGTTCTCATACATTTTTATTGAAGAGGCGATGAAAGTGTTTGAAGATGTCCCGCAGGAAAGCTGGATAGATGTTGACGGATATCTTATTGAAGCATTGACCATGGATAAAGAGACATGGGATAGTGAATACCATATGGAGAGAAGGGTAGGCGCAACCGGGATAGAAACAGTTCTCAAGAACTGTCCGGATTTCTATCAGAGGGCCCAGAAACTAAGAGAAAATATTAATAGACGTAGAGGTAAAGCTCTTGATGCGCAGCTTAATATAAAAGTGATAAATTTCGGTGAAGATCTTTACTGGGGTGATGTTGGGCAATTAGATGCCGCGCGTAAAGCTTTTTATAATGTAAATAAGGACGATTACGACGGTGAATTCGCGCGTATGCTCGCCGGAATAGAAGATGTTAACCCGGATGAGTTTGGAAACAGGGTGATAGGCGACTGTGTGTATCCTAAAGACGGAAGTGTTAAGAATAGCACGCTTATCAATACGAAAATATACGGTTCGGCCGATATCAGCGATGCGGTTCTGGTTGATAGTGATCTGAGAAACGTTATGGTCGGCGCGGGATCAGTTGTGTATAATTCAACGGTCATTGATCTTACTGTAGGCGAGAACGCTTTCTCCTTCATGTCTGTAGGAAATAAAATAGATGTGCAGGAACGAAGCGTACATACAAGTATGCCCAAGGATATTTCCGATATATCCAAAGGACTGGATAATTGGCGCGCCCCGACATTAGATGATAAAGGGAATTCAATAAACATAGGTAAAGGTGAATTGTACAATGAACCCCAGTTCGGGAATCCCATGTCATTTAACGAGATGAGAGAAATAATGAGACAGAGAGAAGTATCGCCTCAAGCCATAGAAAGTGAGATCGACGCAAAACTAAGAGCCCCGATCAAGGAAAAACTTGAAAGGTATCAACAGCTTGCTTCAAAGTTCACCCCGCTTAAATTCGGAACAAGCGGCCTGAGGGGATTTATAGCGGTTATGACGGATATGGAAATGTATATAAATACGCAAGGTTTTCTTAAATCGCAGAACGTCCAGCCAGGTGAAGTGGTTGTTATAGGAGGAGACCGCAGGCCAAGCACACCGGACATCATGACAGCCGTAGGAAAAGCTGTAGAAGATTACGGCGCTATCCCTGA
>JAVCDB010000084.1 GCA_030765205.1 Candidatus Aadella gelida
GACGGTGAAATGGTTCAAGGTTACCAGGGGTTCGATACCCAGTTTGAGGAGTTCATCAATGACTGACTTGTAATGGTCCCATTCATCATTGTTCCAGACACCTTCCTCCTTTTCTAAACGGCTCCATTCGAGACTCAGTCTATGAGCATTATGACCGAGTTCTTTTGCCATTGCAAAATCTTCCCGGAACTTATTGTAATGATCACATGCTGACCCGGAGGGTTCGGTATTGCCGGACTGTTCCCACTTCCACCAGTCGTTATTAACGTTATTGCCTTCTACCTGATGAGAAGATGTTGAAGCGCCCCATAAAAAGTTGTCAGGAAACTTGTTTTTCATTTCAGTAACAGTATAGCTCAGTAAGCTCCCTAGGTGCAAATTTCATTTCTTTGCGAGCATATCTTTATTGTTAAAAGTTAAATATAACTTGACAAAAAATCAAAGAGAGTTTATAATAAAAGGCGGGTGAGGGTAGGACCTTAACACCCGCCTTTATAAGTGACCCAGAACTGGATTCACTTTAATGTTGACCCTGATATTTTATCAAAATATTGGATGTTGTCAAGAATATTTTGATAATGAGTTAGGGGTAATTCAGGGAGGTATATTATGAAAAAAATACATCTTAGTGTGCTTATTTTGGTAGTGCTGTTTTTGACATTGCATGGAGGTTTCGTATCAGCCTCGGCAAAGATCCTTGATAAAGAGGAAATGCACATAGGGGCCCTTGGCAAAGTTACGGGAGGGGAAGGGATACAGAGAAGTGATATTTTCTATGCTATTACCGAAGACGGTCTTTACAAGACAGAGGATGCCGGGAAAAATTGGGAAAGAGTTATCCTGCCGCCGGGAGTGGCTGAGATAAACGATATTACGGTAACAAAACAGCGAGTGTTCATTGCTGCGTCATCCGGGGTGTATACCAAAGAAGGCAATAAAGAATGGGAACGTATTCTTGGTAAGGAAACTATCAAGGGGGTTGTTGCGGGCGAAGATTTCGGGGATGACGTAGACGCATCAACCGGAGATGAATCCGGAGTCAAAATAGATGTGACTCTCAATAAGCAGAAAAATGCAGAAGGAGAAGACATAGTTTGGGTGACTGCGGGAGGTGACCTTAACCGTATTAGCTCGAATAAGAAAGAGGATGAAGAAAAATACCATCCTAAAAAACTGCATAATGAACATCAAATAACTATCAGAGAAGTGCAGGAGATGGCCGTTGAGTATGCCGAAGTTAGTCCTGATAAAATTAAGAGGTGGAGAGAAGGTGCCAGGTGGAAAGCTTTCCTTCCGAGGCTCAGTCTTAGTTTCTCAGAGTCCACGGATGAGAACGTTGAAATATATAAAAGCGCGACGACGTCATATGTTGTCAGCGGGCCCATTGAGACGGATAATGATTGGGGCGTAGATCTTACTTGGGACCTTTCTGATATTATCTGGAATGATGTTCAAACCTCTATCGATGTTAGAAGTAAGCTTATGGTGCAGCTCAGAGAGGACATTCTTGAAGAGGTCACGCGGCTTTATTTTGAAAGAAAACGTATGATAGCTGATGCTAGCATATTGGAAGGCAAGGGGGTGGGAACGGACGAGAAATCGAATAAAATGTGGCAAGATAAGATGCTCCGGGCCGAAGAGATTACCGGATATATTGATGCTTTGACCGGAGGAAAATTTTCGAATAAGTTAAGATCAGAGATGAAGACCTAAAATACCTTGACAAAACTTCTTTTGTTGTTAAAATCTACACCGGGATGGAAAAACTATAGTTTTTCCGGAAATACCTCATCAGGAAATATTGTGATTTAACAGATATCGGGGGCAAACAAAACCCGGGACATATATGTAGAAAGGAGTCTTATGAAATTAGAGAATAAGGTGTCTTTTATTACAGGAGCGGCTAGGGGGATAGGTAAGGAAATAGCTGTTCAGTTCGCTAAAGAGGGTTCGGATCTGGCAATATGTGACGTGAATGAAGAGATCCTAGCGGAAACTAAAAAAGAGATTGAGCTTTCTACGGGCCGGAAAGTCCTCACAGGGAAAGTGGATGTAACTTCAGCGGAAGAAGTTGGTGAATTCGTTAAGAAAATTCTTGACAATTTTAATAGATTAGATATACTTGTCAACAATGCAGGCATCACCAGAGACAACCTATTGATGAGGATGTCTGAAAGTGAATGGGATTCGGTTCTGGACGTTAACCTTAAAGGGGCCTTTAATTGCATTAAAGCGGTCTCGCGGCCCATGATGAAGGCTAAAAGTGGTAAGATAGTAAATATGGCCTCTATTATAGGAATAATGGGTAATGCCGGTCAGGCAAATTACTCAGCCAGTAAGGGAGGGCTTATAGCCCTTACCAAGACAGCGGCCAAAGAGTTGGGTTCTAGGAATATTAATATAAATGCTATAGCACCCGGGTTTATACAGACAGATATGACCGATAAGTTAGGTGGGGACGTTAAAGAGAAGTTGCTTGCCCATATCCCGTTGGGATGTATGGGAACACCCGAAGATGTCGCAAAACTGGCTCTTTTCTTGGCAAGTGACGACGCGAAATACATAACAGGACAGGTTGTTAAAGTAGATGGTGGAATGGTAATGTAAATTCGCACATAACTTATGCGACCTAAGGGAGAATAAGTTATAAATGCGAATTTATCCCGAGCAGAGCGAGGGATCTCAATTAAGAAGATACAGAAAAATAGTGTTTGTGTTTAATCGCAAATTAAGGAGGGGCAAATGTCAGAGATATCGGAAAAGGTAAAAGGGATCGTTGCGGAGCAGCTTGGTGTTAAAGCTGAGGAAGTTAAAGAAGATGCCAAGTTTATTGATGATCTGGGAGCGGATTCTCTTGATACAGTTGAACTCGTCATGGCTCTTGAAGAAGAGTTTGGTGCTGAGATACCTGATGAAGATGCCGAAAAGATGACCACTGTCGGCGAAGCAGTCAAATATATAGAAGAAAAAGCTGCAAAATAATAACAATTTAACCTTCCAAATATAAATATGTCAAAAAGAAGAGTAGTCCTTACGGGAGTAGGAGCAGTTACTCCCGTTGGGAATAATGTTGATGATTTCTGGGATGCGGTGGTGAATGGCAAAACAGGCGTAGCTCGTCTTAAAGCCTTTGATCCTACACCGTTCGTTTCTCAAATAGCTGCCGAGATCAAAGATTTCGACGAGTCAAAATTCCTTACTTCAAAACAGATCAAAAGACTTGATCCTTTCGTCAAGTATGCTATAGCTGCGGCTAAAATGGCGGCAGAAGACGCCGGGTTTGATCTTGAAACTCTTGGAAAAGAAAGAGCCGGAGTTTATATAGGATCTGGTATTGGAGGGCTTCATACTGTAGAATCCGAGCACAAGAAATATCTTGAGGCTTCGGATGAGTCCAGAGCGGCTTCACGTATGTCACCTTTCCTTATACCCATGCTTATAGTAAATATGGCATCGGGACTTGTTTCCATAGAACTGGGTTTTAGAGGACCGAATTCATCAGTAGTTACAGCCTGTGCTACAGGAAGTCATTCTATTGGTGACGCGTTCAGGCTTATACAAAGAGGAGATGCCGATGTTATGGCTGCCGGAGGGACTGAAGCCGCTATAACAAAGATGGGTTTCGGAGGGTTTTGTGCACTGAAAGCACTTTCCACCAGGAACGATGCTCCCGAAAAGGCATCACGTCCTTTTGACAGGGAGAGAGATGGATTTATTATGGGTGAAGGAGCAGCAGTTTGTATGCTTGAGGAATTGGAACATGCTAAAAAACGAGGAGCTCGCATATATTGCGAAATGGCGGGATACGGCATGAGCGGAGATGCTTATCATATGACCGCGCCCGATCCTAGCGGTGATGGAGCCATGCGGTGTATGAGGTATGCTCTTGATGATGCGGGACTGAATACCGAAGATATTGATTATATAAATGCGCACGGAACATCCACACTTTTGAATGATAAGGTGGAGACAAGTTCTATAAAAAGTGTTTTCGGTGATTATGCATATAAGGTAGCGGTAAGTTCAACTAAAGGTGTAACGGGACATCTCTTGGGAGCTACCGGTGCGGCAGAAATAATAGCTTGTGCGAAAGCTATCACAGAAAAAGTTATTCCTCCAACCATAAATTACGAGGTTCCCGATCCGGATTGCGATCTGGATTATACTCCCAACGAAGCCAGGCAAAAAGATGTTAGGGCGGCTATAAGCAATTCGCTGGGTTTTGGCGGACACAATGTTACGCTTGTCGTTAAACGTTATAACGGATGAGTTCTCTCTAATAAATGAGGTTTTTTAGAAAAGGAGATTGAAGATATGGATTATCTTTTGACTGAAGAACAGCAAATGATCAAAGATCTGTGCCACCAAATAGCGGAAGAAAAGATCAAGCCTGTCGCTGCCGAATATGATGAAAATGACGAGTTCCCCTGGGATCTAGTCAAAGTATTTGCAGAATCAGATATCTGCGGGGTATATATTCCCGAACAATACGGAGGTCTGGGCGGCGGCGTATTTGAAATGGCTATAGCTGCTGAAGAACTGTCCTGGGGATGCGGAGGAATATCCTTGGCATTTGCCGCGACGGGGTTAGGAACATATCCCATACTTCTTTTCGGAAATGACGAACAAAAGGCCAAATATCTTCCTGATATAGCAGCAGGTAAAAAACTCGCGGCATTTTGTATCACTGAAGCTGAAGCCGGATCCGATGCCGGAGGCATAAAGACAACAGCCAAAAAAGACGGGGATCATTACATTCTTAACGGAACTAAACAATGGATAACTAACGGGGGAGAAGCTGAAATTTACACAGTTGTCGCTATGACAAATAAAGAAAAAGGACCCAGGGGAGCTAGTGCCTTTATTGTTGAGAAAGGTACTCCGGGGCTTAGTTTTGGCAAGAAAGAAGATAAGCTTGGGATCAGAGGATCAGCTACCAGAGAAGTTGTCTTTACGGATTGTAGGGTACCCAAAGAGAATTTGCTGGGTAGAGAAGGGTTAGGTTTTATAGTTGCTATGAAAACTTTTGATTATTCCAGGCCGGGTGTAGCGGCACAGGCGCTTGGTATAGCTCAGAGAGCTATGGATGAAGCCGTCAATTATGCAAGAGAAAGAAAGCAGTTCGGGAAACCCATAGCATCATTCCAGGGAGTACAGTTCATGCTGGCTGATATGGCCATACAGATCGAAGCGTCACGTGCTCTTATATACTCCGCAGCAAGAATGATAGATTCCGGCGCAAAAAATGTAGCGAAGGTATCCGCTATATGCAAAACATTCGCTTCGGATACGGCAATGAAAGTGACAATCGATGCGGTGCAAGTGCTCGGTGGATACGGATACATGAAAGAATATCCCGTTGAGAAACTTATGCGGGATGCTAAAATAACTCAAATATACGAGGGAACCAATCAGATCCAGAGAAGCGTCATAGGATCTGCGCTTATAAAAGAAAGCCTGTCCAAGAAATGAAGATCATAGTCCTCATAAAACAGGTACCGGATACAATTGATGTAAAAATAGACCCGGTAACCAATGCCCTTAAAAGAGAAGGCGTTGCGGCAATTATCAATCCCTTTGATATGTACGCCATAGAAGAAGCTATCCGTATAAAAGAAAGAGTAGGCGAAGGGGAAATTGTCGTCATAAGTATGGGGCCTCCGCAGGCCGAAGCGGCTCTCCGGGAAGCTATATCTATGGGATGTGACAGCGGTGTTCTCTTGAGCGACAGAAAATTTGCGGGAAGTGATACTTGGGCAACCAGCTACACTATTGCGCAGGCTGTTAAAAAGATAGGTGATTATAAGGTCATACTTTGCGGGAAGCAAGCTTCAGACGGGGATACGGCTCAAGTTGGTCCCGGTGTTTCTGTGCATGTAAATATCCCTCAAGTCACTTATATAAAGAAAATAGAAAAAATAGACACCTCTTCCGCTACTGTGGAACGCATGACGGAAGAAGGATATGATATAGTAGAGACCCCTCTTCCGGCGCTTTTCAGCGTGGTTAAAGAAATAAACGAACCGCGTCTTCCTTCCTTAAAAGGAAAGATGAAGGCAAAGAAAGCCGAGATACCGGTATGGACGGCTGAAGACCTGTCTTGCCCGGATGATAAGATCGGTCTTGACGGGTCGCCTACGCGGGTTGTAAAAGTTTTTTCACCTCCTCCGAGAGAAGGAGGAAGGATAATAGAAGGTGAACCTTCTGAAATAGCTAAGGAGCTGGCAGGCTTGCTTAAAGACGCTATATTAAGTTAGAAAGAATCTAACAGGAAGAATATTTATGTCAGTAAAAGATTCGATAAATGTGATCAATGATAAATGTGTAGGGTGTACACTTTGTGTTAAAGTATGCCCGTTTGGCGCTATAGTCATGGAGGACAAAAAAGCGGTTATAGATCTTGCTAAATGTACTTTATGCGGAGCATGTGTCGAAGCCTGCAAATTCGAAGCGATAATACTGGAGGAAAAAGAAGAAACTAAACCCGTAGATTTTTCGGAATATAAAAATGTATGGGTATTTGCCGAACAGAAAAAAGGAGAAGTGCAGTCTATATCTTTTGAGCTTCTTGGTAAAGGCAGAGAACTTGCGGATAAACTCGGTTCGGATCTTTGTGCGGTGCTTTTAGGTGACAAAACAGAAGAGGCCTGCAAAGTACTTATCTCAAGAGGCGCGGATAAAGTTTACGTGGTAGACTCACTTAAACTAAAAGCTTATCAGGACGATCCTTACACAAAAGTGCTTACAGAGCTTATTGCCAAACATAAGCCGGAAGTAGTACTCTGCGGAGCTACAACAATAGGTAGAAGTCTTATTTCGCGTGTTGCGGTGACTTTAAGAGCCGGACTTACAGCTGACTGTACGGGACTTGATATAGATCCCAAAGAAAAACTGCTTCTTCAAACGCGTCCGGCATTCGGCGGAAACATAATGGCTACCATTATAGCGCCTAATTCCAGGCCTCAGATGTCAACAGTACGTCACAAGGTCATGAAAGAATCCGAAGCTGATCCTAAACGAAAAGGTGAAATAATAAAGGAAGAATTTCCTGATGAAGCTTATGATACACGCACAAAACTTATAGACATAGTTGAAGAGATAGAAGAGACAGTGAATCTTGCCGAAGCTGATATAATAGTTTCCGGAGGTAGAGGCGTCGGGTCGAAAGAAAATTTTAGTATTGTACGAGACCTTGCATTATCTCTTAATGCTGCGGTAGGTGCGTCAAGATCAGCAGTTGATGCCGATTGGATCCCGTATTCCCATCAAGTAGGCCAGACAGGCAAGACAGTATGTCCGAAAATATATATTGCTTGCGGAATAAGCGGGCAGATACAACACCTTATAGGTATGAAATCTTCGGATATAATAATAGCCATAAACAAAGATCCTGAAGCACCTATTTTTAGTGTAGCCACTTATGGCATAGTAGGTGACCTTTTCAAAGTAGTGCCCCTCCTTACTGAACAGTTCAAACAGATGCTCAAATAAGTTAGTAGTAAGCGGTTCATCGTTCGCATAATTAAATCCAGATTAATTCATCCGTACGTAACTCCTTTTTCTAAAGTATGTTATAACATTACTAACTTTATCTTGACAAGGTGTACTTACTTGTGTATACTTATACAAACCTATACAAGAGCGCCACAACAAAAATATTACAAGAGATGATAACGCCAACCACAAAAAAATATAATGTACAAGAAGTTGCCGATAGTCTCGGCATCTATCGCGGGACTGTGATCAATTATGAAAAAAGAGGTATATTTCCTCCTCCAAAGAGGAATCCTATAAATGGATACAGGGAATATACAGAAGAAGAAGTCGATAGATTACGTGGAATAGTAAACGGTTCGGAAACTGCTGAACAAAACTAGAATATTATTTGCTGAATATATGGAAGGGGACAGAAAACATGCATTTTAAGAAACTTGAAATAGTAGGGTTTAAATCATTTCTAAATAAAACAAAACTGAAATTTGAACCCGGAGTTACCGCTGTTGTAGGACCCAATGGCTGCGGAAAAAGTAATATAGTTGATGCTATTAAATGGGTGCTGGGAGAACAATCTACCAAATCTATGCGGTCATCCTCGATGCAGGACGTGATATTTAATGGAACCGATAAATACGAACCTGTAAATGTTGCCGAAGTAGCTCTAACTCTTTCCAATGAGGATCGTAGCCTTCCTGTGGATTATGATGAAGTAGTAATAAGCCGACGTCTTTACCGTTCAGGTGAGAGCGAGTACCTCTTAAATAAAACTCCTGTAAGACTTACAGATGTGAGAAACCTAATAATGGGTACGGGAATAGGTACGAGTTCATATTCTATAGTTGAGCAGGGTAGAATGGATATGATACTCAGCTCTAAACCCGAAGAAAGACGGTATGTGTTTGAAGAAGCTAGTGGAATAACTAGGTATAAAGCTAAAAAAAGAGAAGCTATGCTTAAGCTCGAACGTACGCAGGAGAATTTAACGCGTATAAACGATATAACAAGAGAAGTTGAGAGACAAATAACAGCTATTGAAAGAAAAGCAAGGAAGGCAGAACGTTACAAGGTGCGTTACGATGAGCTAAAGGAGCTGGATACAAAATTTGCGTATGATCAATATATGAAATTAGGTTCTGATGATGCTTCTGTAAAAAATACGGGTAATGAGAATAGACTTTTCACCGAAAAACTTGAAGAAGAGTTGAGAAAAGCCGAAGGTGAATTAAACGGTGAAAGGGAAAAATTTAATGCCATATGGGAAGATCTTCAGAAAACGCAGAATGAGATAATGTCTCTGAAAAATAGTATTGATAAGAATGAACATGTAATAGAGATCAACACTGAAAGAATAAGCGAATCTGAAAAGAATACGTCTCGGCTAAAGTTGGACATAGAAGAGCTCTCTGTGCGCAGGCAATCCCTCGCAGGAAGGCTTGAGACTCTGGAGGTCAGATTCAAAGATATAAACGAAAATAGAAAAGTTAAAGAAGAAGAGTTCGCTTCTGTTGAGAAGGAAACAGATGACATAACCCGAGAAGTTAATAGTTACAAGCATGAGCTGCGTATGGGCAGAGAAAAGACTGTGGACCTTGTCTCGGAACAAACTAAAACAAGGAATATGCAGATAAGAGTTAATGCGGATATGCAGAATGCACAAGCCAGACAAAAAAGACTTAATCTGGAAAAACATAATGTTGAGAATGAAAAAGATAATGTATATGAGAGTTTTAAGGTTGTGGAGGAAGAGAACAGTTCTGCCGTCAAAGAGCTTCAAGAAAAAGGAGAAGAGGCTCGTGTATTTAATGAGGAATATTCCGCTAAACAGCACGAACTTTCAGAGCTGAATAAAAACCGGAGTGAAAAAGAAAAGCGACTTAATGAAATAAAACCTCGCCGCCAGTTTTTAGAAAAACTTATTTCCGAAAGAGCAGGTATTAAGGAAAGCGTTAAAGTAATAATGAGTTTTACGGAAAAAGGGGACGAGAGATTTTCTGGAGTGCATGGGATACTGTCCGAACTAATAAATGTTAAAGAGAGTCATGAAGAATCCTTGTCTTTTCTTTTAGGCGAAGTATCGCAGGCTTTAGTTGTCGAAAATTCTATATGTGCGAGCAGGGTTGTCTCATATCTTCAGGATAATTCCATGGAAAATGTTAATCTTATAATCCTGGAAGACCTTATCAAACCCGGATCCGGAGTGAAAACAGTTCTTCCCGAAGGAGCTTCCGATATCACTGAAGTTCTAGCCGCAGATGAACCTTATGGAACGGCTTTGAGGCTATATTTAAAAGATACTTTTGTTGATAAGTCTGGAGGCTGGGATGATTTTAGAGATAAAAATTCTGGTTCTGATGTCCGAATTATCGGGGAAAAAGGTGAAGTGTATGGTAAAGGGTTCAGAAGAAGCAGGAATTTCTCTGAAAAGGAGCCTATTCCGTTTTTTGGTAGAGAAGAAAAAGCTGAACAATTGCGCGCGGAAGAACTAGAAGTGCAAGGCAAGATACAGGGTCTGGAAGAAAGCATTAGAATTGTCGAAGAATGGCTAAAGGAAGCTTCTTTAAAGCGAGATAGTATAGAATCTGAACTTAGGGAGAAAAGAGCCCGGGTCTCGGAGGTATCCAGCAGGAGAGCCGTGATAAAAGAAAAATGTGATTCGCTAGACGAAGAACTACTTGTATTAAGGAATGAAATAGAAGAAGAGATGGAGACCGTTAAGAGACTTCAAGAGGAAGATGTTCGTCTTACCGAGATGGCGGATCGTCTTGAAGCAGAAACTTTCAGGATGCAGGAGTCTTTGGAAGAAGCACAAAGATTCATTCAGGATAGTTCACACAAAAGAGAAGAGCTGCTTTTTCGTATGGCTGACAGCAAAGCGGAACTATCATCGTTTATCAAGGAAGAAGAGAATCTTTCTTATAATCTTGGAAGAGAAAGGGAACATTCAGAGAGGATATCAAGAGAGAGTGCTGAGAAGGGGTCCCGTATAGAGGAATATGCCGAACGTATATTGAGACTTACCGAGGAAAAGGTTGTTTTATCCGAACAAGTTGCAGGAGACAGAGAAGAATTAGAGGTCAGGAACAGTGAGATGGGCGAGAAGATGAGACGCAAAGAAGACATGTCAGAGGTTATAAGGGAACACGAAAGAAACTTGAAAGCAAAAGAGAATGAACTTGATATGTCACGCAATAAATCGAGAGATCTTGACATAAGGAAGAAAGAATTGGAGTATAAGAGAGAAGCTCTGGCTAACAAGATAATGGATGCATATAAAGTCGATATAGCCAGATCACAAATAGAACTTGAAGGGGATATTAATTGGGACGAAATGATAGCACGTATAGACGAACTTAAACTTCAACTCGAGAAAATGGGAGACGTATCACTTTCTGCGGTTGAGGAACATAAAGAACTTGAAGAAAGATTCAAGTTCCTGAGCAAACATCGAGATGATCTTGTGGAAAGTCGTGAAGCTTTGCTCAAAGCCATAACAAAAATAAACAGAACAACACGTAAACTGTTCATGGAAACTTTTGAAGCCATTAAGAAAGAATTTAACAATTATTTCCGTATGCTTTTTAACGGAGGAAAAGGGGAAATCGTTCTTGAAGATGGCGCCGATGTTCTTGAATGCGGGATAGACATAATTGTAAGGCCTCCGGGAAAGAAACTTCACAACATAATGCAGCTTTCGGGGGGGGAAAAAGCTATGACAGCTATAGCCTTGATCTTCGCCATATTTAAGGTCAATCCTAGTCCTTTCTGTATATTGGACGAGATCGATGCGCCTCTTGATGAATCCAATATTGTAAGATTTTGCAGCGTGCTTCAGGATTTTCTCAAACTTTCGCAATTCATTATTGTGACCCACAACAGAATGACTATACAGTTAGCTGATGTTCTTTATGGCATTACAATGGAAGAAAAAGGCATTTCCAAGATTGTATCGGTCAAATTTACAGAAGAAACCGATGTTAACGACAAGAATATCGAACCAGTAGCTGTATAAGTTGTGATCCATAATTTGTGATCTGTGGACACTTCCCCGGGAAAAGTGTCCACAGAACTTCCACTCTTAAGCTCATCTTTCTTCTTTCTGATATATACCCACTACAAACTACTCACCACCTTCTTGCTTTCAATTCTCTTATTATTAGGGTAACGTCCCCAATTCGTTAGTATTACAAAAATATAGAAAGATAGGTTGACACAATGGGGGTATTATTGTTATATTATAGACACTAAATATGTTAAGAGAATAAAATAAAGACGAGGTGTTATGCCTAGGAAGGATCCTTATAAAAAATACATATTGCGGATATGTTCGACAATAACACTTATTTGTTTTCTTGTTAGTGATATTGCCGGAGCATATCCTGTATCCTCAAAGACTAATTCTTCTACCCTTGCGGCTCAGACCGTTTTCACGGGACTTAGTCATGAGGATACCTTTTTTGTGCTTGCCAGTAGATATTTCAGCCGTTTTCTTATAGACATTGAGAACGATCCAAAAAATCAAAGTGTTGCCAGCCTAAAAGACTCAATAAA
>JAVCDB010000074.1 GCA_030765205.1 Candidatus Aadella gelida
AGTGAAAAGGATGATATGAGTTCTGAGCTTACCCCAATGATGAGGCAATATCTGGAGATAAAGGATAGCCAGAAAGATGCTATACTTTTTTTCAGGATGGGGGATTTTTATGAGATGTTCTTTGATGATGCCATCGAAGCCGCGAAGATCCTACATATCACGTTGACTTCACGTGCTGCCGGAGCCGGAAACAAGGTGCCTATGTGCGGGGTGCCTCATCACGCAGCCGGAAGTTATATCGCACGACTTGTAAAACATGGCATGAAAGTAGCTATATGCGAACAGATTGAGGAACCTGAACCGGGGAAAAAACTTGTCGACAGGCAGATAACAAAAGTTATCACCCCGGGGACTTTTATTGCCGATGAAACTCTGAATGAAGCAGTAAACAATTATATACTTTCCCTGAATTTTCATAAGCGCCGGTTTGGGCTCGCTTATGCTGATCTTTCTACCGGTGAATTTAGAGTAACAGAGCTGGACAGTAAAGAGGATCTTTCGACCGAACTTTACAAAATATCTCCTTCGGAATGTCTGGTTCCATCGGTATTATACCGGGAGGGAGGTCTCAAAGAAGTTAGAGATATTAATTTAGGCGCCCTCACCGAACAGGACGACTGGATGTTCGATAGTAAGTTATCTTTAAAGGATATGAAGAGACATTTCTCGGTTGATACAATAGAAGGTTTCGGATGTCATGAAATGCCCGCGGCTATTGGTGCAGCTGGAGCTCTTTTGAAATATTTGGAAAATACTCAACGTGCAAAACTCAATAATATAGACAGTATAACCTCTTACAAAGTGGATCAATATATGAGTCTGGACAGGAACTCACATCGCCATCTTGAGCTTATAAAAAATAACGAGGATATGACGGCTAAGGGAACATTGTTTGAAGTTCTGGATAAAACAAAAACGCCCATGGGGAAAAGAAAACTTAAATGGTATATTTTGAATCCTTTAATAGAAAAGAACATGATAATAGACAGGCTTGATGCGGTTCAATATTTTTATGATAATCTCACGGAGAAGGATAAGGTAAGGGATCTTTTAGGGGAGATGTATGACGCAGAGAGACTATCTAATAAGGTAAGTTTAGGAGCTGCTAATGCAAGAGACATAATTGCTCTTGTTTCATCATTAAAGAAAATTAAGGAGCTACGTGATACCGTTTCAAAAGATACACCTTTGCTGATAAAGGACATAGTTTTAAGATTAGATAATTTTGACAATATAATAAAAGAAGTGGATATGGCTATCTCGGATTCTCCTCCGATCACCATCAAGGATGGTGGATTAATAAAGAGAGGATATAGCGAAGAGGTAGATAAATTAAAAGATTTTGTTTCAGGAAGCAAGGATTGGTTAGCTGAACTTCAGAAAAAAGAGATAGAAAGAACCGGTATAAGTTCCCTAAAAGTCGGGTTTAATAAGGTTTTTGGATATTATATCGAGATAAGTAATGCGAAAATGGGTGAGGTGCCGGAAGGTTATATTCGCAAACAGACTCTGGTAAATGCGGAAAGATTTGTGACCGAGGAACTCAAGGAAAACGAGGTGAAGATAATTAGTTCCGGGGAACGACTCAAAAATGCAGAGTACGATATTTTTTGTGAGATAAGGAGCATGATAGGACAGCAGATAGAGAAGCTTAAAAGAACCTCTGATGCTGTAGCGGAACTTGACGTTATTTCAGGTCTTGCCGAAGTAGCTTTTTGTAACGGATATTCGAGACCGAAAGTAAATGAAAATGGAATATTGCGCGTCGATGACGGTAGACATCCTGTGCTTGAAAAAATACTTAAGGGCAAGGAATTCGTGCCGAACGATATAAGAATGGACCCTAAGGATAACCGTATATTTATCATAACCGGCTCTAACATGGCAGGAAAATCAACTTTTATACGACAGACAGCTCTTTTGACAATAATGGCTCAAATGGGCAGTTTTGTTCCCGCAAAGAAAGCAGATATAGGTATAGTTGACAGGGTATTTACGCGTGTGGGAGCTTCAGATAGGCTATACGAAGGCATGAGCACATTCATGGTAGAAATGCTTGAGACAGCTAATATACTCAATAATGCTACATCGAAAAGTCTCATAATATTGGATGAGATCGGTAGAGGGACAAGCACTTTTGACGGAGTATCGATAGCTTGGGCCGTAGTGGAATTTATCCATCATCATATCCGGGGAGCCAGGGCAATGTTCGCTACTCATTATCACGAATTAACGGAACTTAGTCAGATCATAGATGGTGTGAAAAATTATCATCTTGAGGTAAAAGAATGGGGAAAAGAAATAGCTTTTCTTTACAAGGTATCTGAGGGAAATTGTGATGAGAGTTTTGGTATACATGTAGCTAAACTCGCGGGTATGCCCAAACACGTTGTTGACAGGGCCAGAGAGATATTGAATAATTTGAGAAAAGATTCCATAAAAGGAAGTCTTAAGACACGTTTTTCGGAACATTTAAAAGAAGAAAAACAAATAGATTTTTTCTCCGGAGTTCAGAAAGAACATCCGGTGGTAGAGAAACTCAGGGGTATAAATGTGGACCGAATGACGCCTCTGGAGGCGCTGGAGAAGCTTTCTGACTTAATAAAGGAAATAGACAAATACTAATTGAATAGCGAAGAGGACACTTCCCTCCCCCCGCGATTTGCTTTGCAAATCAAAGCAGCGGGAGTCGGGTAATGTCCCCATATGCTGGGTAGTCGGGTATTATGGCAACGAGGAATAAATATGAAGATTAATGTGCTTAGTGACGAAGTTATTGGGAAGATATCGGCTGGGGAAGTTGTTGAACGGCCGGCTTCGGTGATTAAGGAGCTTATTGAGAACTCTATTGATGCCGGGGCTGACAGTATCGATATAGAAATAGAAGGTGCGGGTATCGATCTGATACGGGTGGCTGATAATGGGATGGGCATGAGTGAGGAGGATGCCAGGTTTGCTTGTCTTCGGCATGCAACAAGCAAGATATCGGAAGCTGACGATCTTTACCGAATAAATACTTTGGGATTCAGAGGTGAAGCATTGGCTAGCATAGCGGCTGTCTCAAAAATGGAAATAACAAGTTTTGACGGTGGCGACGGAAACGGTACGTGTCTTTATCTGGAAAGCGGTGAGATTGTCAAAACTCGGCCGAAAGGAAGGGTTCGAGGCACAACAATAGAAGCGGCAAATCTTTTTTATAATGTCCCGGCACGAAAAAAGTTTCTGAAGAAGGGATCTACAGAACTTGCTGAAATAGTCTCGGTTGTGGGACGATTCATAGTTTCTAATACGGAGATAGATATAAAGTTGACCCAGGAAGAAAGAATTCTTCTAGACGCAAAGAAGGGCAATAGTCACATTAAAAGGATAGGCGATATTCTGGGAAAAGATGCTACTGATGGTATGATCAGAATAGAAAGAGAAGACGGAAGATATGGAATAAAAGGATTTATAAGTCAACCATCCCATACAAGAAAAGATAGACGGGGTCAGATGTTATTTATGAATGGAAGGTTCATTCGTAGCCGTTTCTTGAGTGATATTTTGCAATCTTCTTATAGAAGCATGCTGGAGAGGGGAACATATCCTTTAGCGGTTCTTTTTCTTACAGTTTCTCCTTCTGACGTGGATGTGAATGTTCATCCAGCTAAACTTATGGTTAAGTTTTGTGATGAAAAGAAGGTTAGAGAGGTTGTTCAAGAAACTATACATAAAGGAATAGAACGTGTTAGAGATGAAAAACGTGAAAAATATCAGATAAGCCAGACAGTTCGGGAAGAGGTGGCGGGAGAAGATCTTGTTCTTAGAGAAAACATTGCTGAACAGCAGTCAGAATTCACGTATAAGGACGCGAAAAATATAGAGAAAGAGATCAGTTCTCAAAAACCCATATCTTTCAGTACCGGAGGCAGTTTGGGGACTGAAAGCGGCAAAGATATGTTTCAGGTAGGAGGTTGTTATATTGTTCAGGTAAACAGCGATGATCTTACGGTCACCGATCAGCATGCTGCACATGAACGCGTTTTATATGAGTTTTTTAGTAAGGCTAAAGAATCCGGACCTCCCGAGACGCAGAACCTTCTTTTTCCTGTTGTTCTGGACCTTTCAAGAGAAGAATCGGTGATCATGGAAAAAATGGCAGAAAGTTTTAAGAAAATAGGGTTTACTATCGAATCCTTCGGTGAAAATTCTTTTGCCGTACAGACAGTTCCGGCCATATTAAGAGACCGTGATATAAAAACTGTTGTGGAAGAGGCTCTTCAAGATATATCGGCACTTAATGTTAGCAAAATAGACCGGGTTGATGAATTGGTTAAAATTGCAGCATGCAGGGGAGCTATAAAAGCCGGGGATAAATTGGACAGATCAGAAATGTTATCAGTTTTAGACCACCTTCATAGATGTGAACTTCCTTTTACCTGTCCGCATGGCAGGCCAACAACTTTTAATATAACCATAGACGAAATGGAGCGACGATTCCGCAGGAAATAGCTTAATATGGAGAAAAAACTCGCCAACAAGATATACAAGGTACTAGATAAAATGTATCCGGATGCGGGTACGGCACTCATACATGCTAATACGATGCAACTTCTTGTTGCTACCATACTTTCCGCTCAATGTACCGATGCAAGAGTCAACATTGTCACCAAAGATCTTTTTAAAAAATACAGGAATGTGCAGGATTTTGCGAGGGCAAAACAATCTATCCTTGAGAAAGAAATAAGGTCTACCGGGTTTTATCGTAACAAAGCCAAAAATGTTATAGGTTCCGCCAAGCGTATTTTGGAGCATTTTGGAGGTAAGGTACCTTCTGAAATGGAAGACCTTATATCTCTGCCGGGTGTCGCCAGAAAGACTGCCAATATAGTCCTTTTTTACTCTTTTGGGAAGAATGATGGAATAGCGGTCGACACACATGTAAAGAGGTTAAGCGCAAGACTTGGAATGACAGAGAATATGGATCCCGTAAAGATCGAACGCGATCTGATGGATCTATTTGAGAATGAAAAATGGGGCAAGTTGTCTAACTTGCTTATCGACCACGG
>JAVCDB010000043.1 GCA_030765205.1 Candidatus Aadella gelida
CATCATTTTTTTTCATAATATTTACCCCAGAATGTTCGCAAATATTTACTTTATCTTTTTTTCAAACAAGTCCATCGTAAGCTTAATTGCACCGTCATAGCTCACTAAGAGAGGAAGATCCTCCTCTCTTATTTCTATTTTGAACACTTTCTCTATCATAGCAAGGATCTCCAGGGCCATCATTGAATCCATCCCCAGATCTTCAAAAAAGCGTGTTTTTCTAGTTATTTTTTTTTCGTCGATCTCTAATACTTCCGCTATAATCGCCTTAATTTTCGCCTCAACTTCTTTTTTGTCCAAACTTTTAATCTGATTTTTAGAACTCTTTGGTAGTTGTTTTTTTGCAAATGTTTTCAATGCTTTTTCAGTTTTTTCAATAATGAGGGTTTCTTTGTCTTTTGTCTTTTTCTTAACGGTTTTCTTTTTAACCGTTTTCGTTTTCTTTGGTGGTTGCTTTTTTGCTACAGTTTTTGATGCTTTTGCAGCCTTTTTCGTAGCAACGGGTTTTTTGTTTTTTGCTTTTTTCTTAACGGCTTTTTTCTTAACCGTTTTTACTTTCTTTGGCGTCTGTTTTTTTGCTACAGTTTTTGATGTTTTTGCAGTTTTTTTCGTAGCAACGGGTTTTTTGTTTTTTGTCTTTTTCTTAACGGTTTTCTTTTTAACCGTTTTTGTTTTGTTTTTTGATATCGCAGCTTTTCTCATATTGAAACACCTCCATCTATTATAATATTCTGTCCCGTAATAAAGCTAGCCTTGTCACTGGCAAGAAAAACCGCAAGGTCCGCCACTTCTTCAGGCGAACCGAAACGCCCCAATGGCGTTTCCTCCAATATCTTTTCCTTAATTTTCCCTTCAACCTTTTTAGTCATATCCGTATCTGTGAACCCGGGCGAGATAGTGTTAACTCTTATGTTGTAGGGTCCTCCTTCCCTAGCCAAAGCTCTTGTAAAGCCGATAAGACCAGCCTTACTCGCGCAATAATTAGTTTGTCCCGGAACGCCTTTTATCCCGGATAAAGATGAGATGTTTATTATATTTCCGGACTTCCTTTTCATGAAATCCAGCATACAAACCCTCGCGCCGTTAAACGCGCCCGTGAGGTTCGTATCTAAAACTTCGTCCCAGTCCTCTTTTTCCATCATAATTAAAGGCTTATCCTGCACTAACCCGGCATTGTTGATCAAAATGTCTATCTGTCCGAATTTTTCCTTCACTTCCTTAACAAATTCCCTAGTACTGTCCAGATCTCTAACATCCACCTTATAACCAACAGCTTTTGAATGAGTGCTTTTACTTAAAGTATTTGCCATTTTTTTGTTGCTCTTATATGTAAAGGCGACTCTGCACCCCTCTTTGATGAATTTTTTGACAATAGCTCGTCCTATTCCCCTTGTCCCTCCGGTTATTATGGCGGTCCTATTTTTAAGAAGCATCTATTCCCTTTGTCGGTTTTGTTAAATAATATGCGCCTTTTACCCTGTTTTTCTTAATAGCTTTAGACGTGTTCCTCATGTCAAAGGCATTGGGCTGAATCATATACGGAAGAAAAGGACCCAAAAGTCTTTTCTGAATCGGAGAGAAGCCCTTCATGTTAAACTTATTTGCCGGCACAAATTTCGGCATATCAAACCCCAAAATGCTTGATATTACAGTAATGTATGTCTTGAATTTAAGGGGACGCGGGTTTGTTATATGGAAAGTGCTGCACCCTACATGGTCATTTGCGAGAGACAAAGCATAAATTGTTTCGGACACGAGCTCTACCGGAACCATGTTAACAGTTGCCCTATCGGACAAAGGAAGTTCCTTTATAAATCCGGCCATTAGTAACTTGCTGATCTTCTGTCCGAGATCCATTTTTTCCAGATCCTCCTGAAAAAAACGTGTTATAAGGCTGGGTCGGAAAACGTTTATTTTCATCCCATTTTCCCTGTATTTTTCAATTACTTTTTCTGCTTCAAATTTGCTTTTTTCATAAGTATTATTAAATTGTTGCGAAACGTCAATCTGGTCCTCTCTGAACGTACCGGAAAATGTCCCTCGAACATAAGCTGTGCTAACATGATTGATGCTGGAGAGACTGCCGTGTTCTGACCAGTCTCTCATGACTGAACAAAAATTATTAGTCCCTTCAACATTTACTTTTCTGATCTTGAAAAGATTTTCATTGAAGCCGACTATGCCTGCGGAATTATAAGCATGGGTTATTTTCTGTCTAAGGCATTTTAACTCCGATCCTGTTATACCCATGTTCTTTAACGAAATATCTCCTTTTATGAAATGTATGCGTTTAGCAGCGGACTTTCTTGTCTTCTCAGGAAAGCATGTATTTATTAACAGATCTTTTTTATCAGTCCGAGCTTTTTTGCCTCCCCTTACAAGCGCATAGACCTCGTTCCCTTTTTCGCTGACAATCCGCTTTATAAGATCACTTCCCAAGAATCCCGTGCCACCTGTTATAAAAAATCTCTTCATTTTTTGCCTCTAAATCGTTCTATTATCAGGGCAGAATTAAACCCGCCTGTACTAAAAGAGTTTATCAAGACTTTGTTTACTTTCTTTTTAACGGCATTTTTTGACACAATGTTAAGACCTTGACACCCTGCATCCGAACTGCGGTAATTTAGCGTAGGAGGGATCGTTGAGCTTTTTAAGGAAAAAAGTGCAGCTGCAATATCGAAAGAACTGCTAGCCCCAAAAGAATAACCCAGTGCACCTTTTATTGATGTGATCGGTACTTCTTTAGCCTTTTCCTCAAAAACTCGCTTGACGGCTAGAACTTCTGTTCTATCCGATCCGCGCCTAGAAGTCGCGCTTCCCATTATAAAATCTATGTCTCCGGGACTACATCCTGCATCGTCTAGAGCCTTTTGCATGGAGACTATTGCGCCTTTAGCATCGGGACAGTATCCTTTTTTTGTCCTGCAATCAAATGAAGCCCCAAAGCCCTTGATCTCTGCATATATTGTAGCTTTCCTCTTTAGGGCATGTTCCATCTCTTCCAAAAGAAAAACGGAACAGCCTTCACTCATAATAACGCCGTTTCTGCGGGCATCATACGGACAACTTATCTCTTTTGTTCCCGGCAATGTTCCGGCAAGTGTTCGCAAAGCATAGCCGCTGTCGAATATCTCCTGACAAAGACTCTCGGAAGCTCCTGACAGACCCATTTTATACCCGTGTTCTTTTATCATGTTTGCCGCATAAAACACGGCATCCATGCCCGTAGAGGCTTCGGAAATAACACATGCGTTAAAGCCCGTTATATTAAATTTCATCGATACATGGCTTGGAACTGAATTGGGGCTGATATTAGGAAAGGCAAACGGATTTATCCCGCGAGGGCCCTCTACCAGGATCTCATGATGAAGGGAAAGGATGTCTTTAAGAGTTCCATTCACTGTCCCTAGAGCAACTCCACACGATTCTGAAGCTCTTTTGTTAAGCGGATAAGCTACCTTTCCATCGTCCAAAGCCAGTTTTGATGCGACAAGAGCGAACTCTGTGCTTTTTGAAAGATGCCTCAACCCTTTTAGTTGTAAATGATCCTTTATATCGAAATCCTTAACTTCTCCTGTTTTCATCTTTTTTTTCATTAGAGAAGAAAATTTTAAGGTCCTCGACATAGATGATTTTCCGGACTTTATCCCATTCCAAAAAACTTTGTTCCCGACCCCAAATGGGGACACTATTCCTACCCCTGAAATAACCACTCTTATCTTTTTTTTCATATTAGTTTTTTATCCACTCTTTTATAAGAAATGAGAAGAACATGTATCCATCCCTTAAAGGACGGATATAGCTTGTCTCATCAGCATAAATAGAAACTATCTCGACCTCATCAATAACAAACCCCATTTTTGACGCCTTTATAAGTATTTCCGGTACTATCTCAAATCTTTTTCCTTCAAGATCTATTTTTTTTAGAACTCCTGCACGAATAAGTCTGAATCCGCACAAAGGATCCGGAACATATTGACCACTTATTTTGGATATTAAGGATGAAGACCATCTATTAATGGCTAATCTGTCGTCCGGCATATTGCGAGGATTCGCAAGCCGGTTGCCGGCAACAATATCCGAGCCGGTTACTCTCATCTTTTCTATGAATTTTGGGATGTCTTTGGGGTTGTGTTGAGCATCGGCATCAATAGTGAAAAAATATTTATACCCTTTTTCTTGGACGAAGTTAAATC
The DNA here is from genome assembly GCA_030765205.1 of Candidatus Aadella gelida. Taxonomy (GTDB): domain Bacteria; phylum Omnitrophota; class Gorgyraeia; order Tantalellales; family Tantalellaceae; genus Aadella; species Aadella gelida. The sequence goes on from JAVCDB010000043.1 coordinate 4,197, forward strand.
CCTTACGTAATGCGTTCCCTTTTCCTTCGTTCTTTCCGTTCTTTAGCAGTAAAGCGCCTTTCTCCTCCGCATATTTCCCGGTATTGTCGTCCGATCCGTCATCCACAACTATAACATCAATCTTATTGCTTCTAACGGCACTTACAACTTTCCCTATCGTTCTCTCTTCATTGTATGCCGGTACTATAGCGCAATACTCATTCACGTCTGTTGTCATTTTCCTCTCATCCGACATTGCAAGGAGAACCTAGCTCGACGAAACAATCTCTACAAATCATATGTCTTTTGAGATCGCTTCACCCCTCACCTTCGTTTGGGGCTCGCATAGACGAATAGAACCTACCTTCTCATATTTCTTGGCATCTTGCTTAATTTTTTTAGATCTTTAAGCATTTTATCCTGTTTTTGAAGTTTCTTAAAATCTTTCCATGCAAGCTGCTGATTAAGATTCCTATAAAGTTGAAGTAAAGAATCTTTATCTAAATCCTCTATTTCCGTACCTTTATAGGCATAACGAACCTGATCATTATCTATCTTTTTTTGCTCTACTCCGGGAGTAAACGCTCTTATATCAATGTTCTGGTCCAAAACAGCATTAATTCGTCTGGTGATGTCATCTTTTTTAAGTTCCAACATGCGTATTTCAGAAGAAAAATCTTCTTCCATTTGAGCGATACCGCATTTAGGGAACATGGATCCAGCTATCATTAAGGACATCACTAAACAAAAAATCTTTTTCATGATCTTCTCCTTTTTATTAAGACAACCCCCAAATATGGCATCATAATTTGCGCAAATCCTTATCTGGACTATTGACCATGGACAATTGACTATGGATTTCCTGTTTTCAAGATTTTTTGCAGAAAAATCTTGGTCTATCGTCAATAGTCTATGGCATCTACCCTCTAACTTCTACCTTCTATCTCTTCTTATTGATCTCTTCTATCTTTTTAATGTCATCCATCTGTTTCTGAAGTTTCTGCATGTTACGCAGAGACAATTGGCTATTAACTACTTTTAAAAGACCGAACAGGGCTTCGTCATCAAGATCGTCAATGTTTACACCTTTGTACTTATAAATCACCCCTGCCGAACTTTTTTCCTGTTCAATGTCTGTCATAAGCGCAAGAACATCCAGTCTATGCTGGAAAACGCCCTTTATACGTTTCATCATTTCATCTCTTGAGATCCTAGCAGACGCCTGTCCCTCTGAAACAGGGGAGGTCTCTTGTGCAAACATTCCTCCCGCACAAAGAACTATTCCAACCATTATAACCAAAAAACTTGAACAGATACGACTGATCATACCGCACTCCTTTTGTTTATACGAACAAGGGCAAAGATGGATCCCGCTGCCATTAGTAAGAATGTAATTTGAGCCAGGGTTATGCTTCCCAGGACAGGCACGCTGTCAGCCCTAAACCCTTCAATGATAACCCGCAATGCGCAATATACGGCCATACTTCCGAAATACGTACTCCCGTCGGGAAAATTTCTTCGTTTAATGTATAGAATACGCGAAACAACAAGAGAAAAGCAAAGGTTCACAAAAGAATATATCTGTGTAGGGTGATTCCCGTTAAACAACGCCCCAATGGGCCCCGCAAGAGGTCTGCCGTAACAACATCCTACACATAGACATTCTATTCGCGTAAGCGCCAATCCCGCAAATGTTACAGCTACAAAATAATCCAAAGCTTTAAGAAAAGTTATACCATTTTTATTGTTCTTGGTGAGCACCCATGTAACCAATAATTGAAAAAAGAACAAACCCAACGAAGCCTTCCCCAAATGAACCGTGGATATATCAAACGTCTCTCTGTTCAACAAGCTGTAGATACCGTTTATTATGAAATAGAATATCTTGGCCCCAATAAACGTGAAATATACGCCTATCATCAAGCCAATAAAGATCCTGATACGTTTTTCTTTAAACTCTTTAGGGAACATATATACAGCTACCAAAACAACAATGATAACACTCAAAAGATTAAAGGAAGCCCATGATATCAGAGTTCTCGGAAAGTGCCAAAAAAGAGACTGTATCAAATTGGATTGAGAAAAGGAAGCGCTGTAACTAATAATAGAATTCTGCATAATTTACCACAGATATAACAAGATAAGTTAATAGATGTATAAATATATCACATTAATAATAGAAATACAAGTCAAACAAGCCTTTCATTGGATCTGCAGGGTTTGTGTGATTATACGTCGATTATCCTTAGACAGGACCATTCCATAGAACATAAGGGGACATTTATGCCTACTTTCAATGAAAGTATATTCTGGGGACATCCTTCAACCCGGGATTATACCCTCCCACACGGGAAGGGTGTCCCCAGAACGCGGCAAACAATTAAATAAGGGCACCCCTAAGGATGCCCTTATTTAATATCTAGCTTCTTTCTACCTTCTAACTTCTGTTCTCTAACCTCTACCGTCCATCTTTTACCCTCTGTATTATAGAGAAGTTACTGTCGCGTTGATCGCGTTCATTATCTGACCAATAGTCTCGGTAATTCTCTCGATCACTGCGAAGTATCCTATGTTTTTCAATAAGCTCTGTATGCTGCTAAAATCGTCATTATTACTGTATCCTACTGCTACAACACAAGGTTGGCTTCTGATAACACTATGCACTAGATTCGCCATATTGGTCTCTGCAGAAAGGTTGTCTTCAACCGTACCGTTAAGAAGTACATAACTCGGCATTTTATGCGGGTCTGATTCATGGCTCTTCAGATCATTGTATACCTCGCTCGTAACTTTCCGGGCATCCCTATTGCTTAGTATTATCGCGGATTTAGCTAC
>JAVCDB010000061.1 GCA_030765205.1 Candidatus Aadella gelida
AGAGGAGGATCTTCCTCTCTTAGTGAGCTATGACGGTGCAATTAAGCTTACGATGGACTTGTTTGAAAAAAAGATAAAGTAAATATTTGCGAACATTCTGGGGTAAATATTATGAAAAAAAATGATGTCATTTCAAAAAAGAAACAAAAAACCACTTCGAAAAAGAAAAGCAGGATATCTCATCACTGTTCAGTTGATCTTAGAAAATCAAAATTGCTCTTGGTTACCGATCCCTTTCGTTTTGTGGATAGGTTGACATACTGTGATCCAGGTAAAAAAGTCGTAGTTGAATACAAGGTTACTGGTGAAGAATGGTTTTTTAAAGGGCATTTCCCCGGAAACCCTGTATTGCCGGGACACATCCTTGCTGAAGCTATGATACAGGCGGGTTCGTTTCTTTTTAAAAAAAGAGATTGGACAAAGGTAGTAAATTATCTGTACTCTACTAAGATAAAATTTTTTAAGATAACAAAGCCGGGCGAAACTATTAAGATGACTGGAACACCTGTTAAGATGCTATCAAGTGCGGCCATAATACATGTTAAGGCTCATTCTGATGGAGAATTGGTCGCTCAAGGAGATTTTGTTGTTGCCACGAGAAAAAAGGATACAATATAAATGAGAACAAGGGTAGTCGTAACCGGTTTGGGAGTAGTTTCACCTATAGGTGTAGGTAAAAATGTTTTCTGGAAAAACCTGATCAAGGGTAGATCCGGCATTAGTAAGCTATCGGTTTTTGATACAAAACTCTCACGTACACATGTTGCAGGTGAGATTAAAAACCCAATTTTAACAAAAGAACATCCTAAAAAAAGGCGTACTACACGGTTTCTCCTAAAAGCAGTAACTCTAGCCGAAAGGGACTCAAAAATAGACCTGTCCTCATATGATCCTCTTCAGGTAAGCATGATAACCGGAAGCGGAAAAGTCGATATACGGTTCGTTGAGGAAATGAATGAAAAAAAAATTGTAACTGGAAGAAGAAGGATCAATCCGGAGGATCTTTTCTCTGTCATTACTAAAAATCCTCCAATCATAGTCGCTCGCAAATTGGGTATCGGCGGCATAAATCTTGCGATAGCCACGGCATGTTCAGCCGGGAATTATGCTATCGGGTACGGGCTTGATCTTTTGAGACAAGGTAAGTCTAAAGTCGTCTTTTGTAGCGGCGTGGATGTTCTTATACAGAGCATGTTCGAGGGCTTCAACCGCCTTTTTGCAACAACGACAGATAAAATAAGACCTTTTGATAAGAACAGGAGCGGAACCACGCTTGGAGAGGGTGCCGCTACTTTGATCCTGGAAAGATTAGATGACGCTTTAGCCCGTGGTGCACGTATATATGCTGAGGTGCTGGGCTATGGCCTCAGCTGCGATGCTTTTAGTTTAACTATACCCTCAAAAGATGGAATGAAGAAAGTGATGGAAAGGGCTATAAGAAATTCTGGAATTAAAGTAGAGGACATAGACCATATTAATTGTCACGGAACCGGTACCGTTAACAACGATAAATTTGAAGCTTTGGCCATACGGGAGATATTCAAAGAAAGAGCCGACAAGATTTATGCGACAGCCATAAAGTCCATGTTGGGTCATACTGTGGGTGCTGCTAGCATCATTGAAGCTGCAAGCTGCTGTCTTTCGATCCGCGACGGCATAATTCCTCCCACGATAAATTATGAGACCCCTGACCCTGAATGTAATCTACGCATAGTTGCAAATAAAGCTAAAAAAGCTAAAGTAAGTGTTGTCATGAATAATTCCTTCGCTTTTGGCGGAAATAACGCCTGTGTTATCTTTAGAAAACCTGAAAAATCCTGGAACAAATGAGAACCTTGGCAATTGTTTCGCGCAAAAAGCAGTTCCCCGGGAAAGCGCGGATTATAAACTCCCTAAAAAAAGACCTGAAAGCGGATATCCATTTCATAGAGAAATATTCGGATATTTCCGGTATTGTTCGCAAGAACAGGAGCACAGAGTCGGTGATATGCTGTGGGGGAGATGGGACCATTTCGGAAGTAATAAACAATATTGACCTCGAAACTCAAAAGCTGGGAGTGATCCCGTCCGGCAGAGGCAATGGCCTAGCACGCACTTTAGGAGTCAAGAATCCTTCGACTGCACTGAAGACGATAAAAAATGGTAAGATCCGCGCTATAGACCTCATTGCATGCGAATTCCTGCAAAATGACAAACCTTCACGTAGATACGCAGTCTCGACTATAGGTACAGGCCGTATAGTCTTAGGTGCGCATATGGCGAATCAGAATGAAAGCAAAGGCTATCTTTTTACGAGTATACGTTCTGCTCTAAACAAGGACGAGTTTGAAGGGACGATCTCAATAGGAGAAAATGCCCCACAAACCCTAAAATTTTCTAATTTCATTGCAAACAACACGAAATATATCGGTAATTTCTATGCTTTCCCAAAGGCCGATATTCATGATTCTTTGATGGATTTTACTATATCCCGCAAGAACAGTTTTGAACAAATTCTGGAAACTCTAATAGTTCTTTGCCGGGTCCATATTCATATAAAAAAGCGGCATCCGGATACAGTTCACGGACAAACCAACAGATTATGCCTAAAATTAAAAAACCCTGCAAAATTCATGATAGACGGCGAGATCTATGGACCTGTCAATGAGATAAATTTCCATGTGTTTCCGGGGAAATTGAAACTATTTGCCTGTTGAGAGTTGGTGGGATTGAACCGTGTAGCCCTGATAAATTAAGAGCTGTGACACAATTAGCGGGCCTGTACAGGCCTTTTTGTTCATGTATAACAACTTTCTTGTGTTATAATAGTAGATATGATATGTTTTACTTTAATGGCCCAGTTAAGGGTGGCTAAATGCGAATAGAGGCTGTGCTGTGTCTGTAAGGCATAGAGAGGAGACGGGAAATGATGTCAGAAATTTTAAATTTTATGTTTTCTTTGAGATGGATGGACTGGCTAGGTCTCGGACTTATCCTAGTTATCCCTCGCGCTATGTACGGGATGATAAAAAAGCCGAAAGAGTTGGATTTTCCTATAACGATTTTTGGTGGAGTTGTGCTTGTAATTTTGCTTGTTTATTTTACCCTGCTTGGAGGCAAGCTTACATTCCTTTTCTTTCAAAAGACAGCGTTGAGTCTCGCGAAGACCGCGCCGGGTGACCCGAACATAACAGGGGCCGGGATAGCATACATGGGAGTTTTTGTTTTCCAAATGATAGTCCTTGCCGGTTTCTGTAAGCTCAGAAAAAATAGAACCAGTTTTATGACTCTGGGAGATTATCTTCTGCCTTTTTTTATGCTGGCCGGGGCTTTTGCGCGGATGGGTTGTTTCTCTAATCAATGTTGTTACGGAAAACCCACAGATTTGCCATGGGGAGTAGTTTTCCCAAAGGTCTCAACAATGGCGCTCCATCCTACGCAGCTTTACATGGTAATCGGGCTTGTTGCGATCTTTGTACTTATGAGGTTCCTTTACAGAAGGAAACCTCCTGTCGGGATAGTGTTTTTCTCGACAATAGGGCTATATAATTTTTTTAGGTTTTTTGTTGAGTTTTTACGCGTGGACAGTATAACTGTGTACAATGGTATTACGCTTGCACAGATAGCATCATTTTCTATATTCTCCATATGTGTCCTTTTTTTCGCTGGAATTATGTTAAAAGCAAAGATTGCGAGAGGGAAACAGTCGAAAGAGAGTGAGATCAAACCTCTTAGCGAATAGAGGGAGAGCCAAAGAATCATCTATGTACAAAAAGAAGAGAATTGTCATCACCGGCGTCGGCATCGTTTCACCCTTCGGGACCGGAAAAAGAGTTTTTTGGAGTAGCATTAAAAACGGCAGGTCCGGGATATGTAAGATCAAGGGTTTTGAAACGCGCGGATTCCCCTGCAAAATGGGTGGAGAAGTACCTGAAACAGTTCTCAGAAGGCATATAGGGAAAGATGTTTCCAAACATGTTAGCCGCGCTACAAAATTTGGTTTGATCGCATCAAAGCTCGCCTTAAAAGACGCCGGATCAATATATCCTGTCTCAAATAAGAAACGTTCTTTGTATGGTCTTTCATTGGGAATATCAATAGGGAATATCAGCGGAATAACGGCCCTGGATAAGGAGATATTGAAAAAGGGTCCAAGATTTATATCGCCATCAGCATTTCCAAATGTATGCCCAAACGCCTCTGCCAGTCATATTTCCATGGCGGCTAACATAACCGGTTTCAGCATCACTCTCTCAGCCCCCTCAACATCCGGGTTGGATGCTATCTCCAGTGCATGTCGCATGATACAGAAATACGGCTATTCGACGATATTAGCCGGAGCAACGGAAGATTTGTCATGGGACAGTTATGAAACTCTTTCAGCCCTTAAATGCATGTCAAAGTTAATACCCGGTGAAGGGGCCTGTCTCTATGTTCTTGAGAGTTTAGCGTCCGCAAGGCGCCGCAAAGCGAAAATATACGCTGAAATAAAGGGTTATGGTACTTCTTTTGACCCAAAAGAGAGGGAGGGTTTGAGTTCTAATACTGAAAGCATATATAGAGCCATGAAGATGGCCGTTGAAGACTCGGGACATTCCCCTCGCAAAGTAAACTATGTTTTAGGTTCATCAAATTCTGCAAAAAGTTGTGATCAGAGAGAAACCCGCGCAGCAAAACGACTGTTCGGCACACATGGCGGTGCAATACCAGTAATATCAATAAAATCAATGACCGGCGAAACTTTCAGTGCAAGCGGGCCGTTCAATATCGCGGCAGCCATCATGGCAATAAGAACTAACTTTATTCCCGGGGTCTCGAATTATAAAGCGCGTGGCAAAAAGATAAACAATGTCATGATTAACTCAACGAGCGGCAATGGCTTTAATTCTTCGATCATTGTAGGATCAGTGGACTAGGCAAAATGAAAAACATATTGATAACAGGAGCCGCGGGATTTTTGGGCTCGCATTTATTGAAAACGATCCTCTTAAGGTCAACGGACGAGATATATCTGCTTCTCCGCAAAAAAAATGGTCAGGACATCTTAACTCGAAAGGATAACTTATTTGAAAAAATGTTATACGGCCCATCCGTCATAAAACAAAGGGATTTGGACCGCATTCACGTGATAGAGGGTGATCTGGTTAAAAAGGATATCGGGATCAGAAAATCGGATCTTCCGGAATTGAAAGATAAGATCAATGTGATCTATAATTGCGCGGCGATCGCGGACTTTGAATGGCCGATTGAAGAGATTCGAAAGATAAATGTTCAAGGAACAGTTAATCTTCTGGATACAGCATCGGATTGGTATAATTCCGGGTGCCTAAAGAAGGTCGTTCATATAAGCACCGCATATATTTCAGGAGATTATACTGATACTTTTCATGAAAACCAGACATGGGTTTCACAAAAGTTTAACAATACCTATGAGCAAAGCAAATTCGAGGCAGAAAAAGCAGTGTCGTCTTATAGAAATAGGGGTCTGCCGATTGATATGTTTCGTCCCAGCATTATAATGGACAGTATTCCCGTGAACAAAAAAGACAGATCATTCGCCTTGCGATTTTTTAAAATGTTCATAACAAACGACTTTTCCGAGATCCCGGCGGATGACACGGGAACATTCAACCTGATACCGGTCGACATAACATCGGAGATAATTTTTCTTATTGCAAATAAAGATGACCTCACCGCTAATAGCAATTATCACATTGTTAATCCCTGTTCGGTTAAAATATCAACATTTTTGGAAATAGCCAGCCGTTTGTCCGGATTCGAAAAACCAAAATTCATCTCTCCCGAAGAGTTCAAAAATTGCAGCTTGAGTTTTGTTAAAAAAAGATTGCTAGAACCGTTCATTCCATATTTGAATCAGGAAAAGAGATTTGACATGAAAAATACCGCAGATATACTGAAAACCCAGGATATTAAGATACCTGAAATGACTGTGCAGCGATTGCAGGATACATTTGAAAATTGTCTTTCTCGGGAAATCACATAAAAAAGGAGAAATTATGGTTCTAAAAAATAAAGTTGCTATCGTAACCGGTGGTACACGAGGAATAGGCGAGGCAATCGTGCGAAAGTTCGTTAAGGAGGGGTGTAGAGTTGCTTTTACCTTTGTAAAAAATAGAAAAAAAGCCGGCGTGATCAAAAAAGAAACCGCTACTCGATCTAAGGGGTATGAGCTGGATGTGCGGGATATGAAAAAAACGAGAGAATTTTTTGATAATGTAAAAAAAGACTTCAAGCATATTGACATACTTGTTAATAATGCTGGTATATTCAAGGATAAACCATTGTTAATGATGGACAAATCAGACTGGGATGATGTGATCGATACCAATCTTACAGGAACCTTTAATATGACCCGATCTTGTATATTCACATTCATGAAACAAAAAGGCGGAAGCATAATAAACGTTTCTTCATTATCCGGCGTATTAGGTATTCCCGGTCAAACGAATTATTGTGCGAGTAAAGCGGGGCTTATAGGGTTTACGAAGGCGTTGGCAAGAGAAACCGGTTCTTGCAATGTCAGGGTCAATGCGATCGCTCCGGGGTATATAAAAACAAAAACCGCAGAAAAGGCTGTTAAAAAAAATGTGATAGAGCGCATCCTCGCGCAAACCCCGCTACAACGATTCGGGACAACGGATGAAATAGCAGAAATTGCTGTTTTCCTTGCAAGCAATAAATCGGGGTATATCACAGGACAAACTATTATAGCAGATGGGGGGTTATCCGCATGAAAAAGACTAGCAAAAAAAAGATCCTAAAAAACCCAGTTAAATTCACTGGGAGTGAGATAAAAAAAAGAATAATAACGATCGTTTCAGAAATCCTTAATATACCAAAAAAGGATGTTACTGCTGCAAAGAAATTCGAGAGTGAGATGGGCATGGACTCTCTAGGAGCCCTGGAAATACTTGCGGCGATCGAAACAACATTCAAAATCGAAATTCCCGAAGAAGCTCTTCAGAAAATTGTTGATCTTGAGGCATTAATAGATCTAACGTCAGAAATATTAAACAAAAAAAAGAAATGACTATTAAAAAGATAATAAAAGAACGGCGAACTATAAGAAAATACAAACCCGACAAAGTGCCCAGGAAAATGATAAAAGAGGCCCTTGATGCAGGAAGGTGGGCTCCTTCAATGCATAACATGCAGCCGTGGAAGTTTATTGTTGTAGAAGGCCCCACAAAAAAGAAGCTGGCAGATGCGCTGAATCTACGAAAAAAGAATGAACCCCTTGTGGTAAGATTGGTTCTTAAAGAGGGCACGCGGATCATTGAAAATGCACCGACTGTTATTCTTGTATACAGAGATTCTGTGTTCAAAAAACGAAAATCACATACTTATAACAATCTCGGAACAATGGGCGGGAAAATACTGGGTACTATGCGGGTATTTGAGACCCAAAGCATAGCAGCCGCTATTCAGAATATTCTTCTTCAATTCCACGCAAAGGGAGTAGGGGCTGCCTGGTTAGGAGCGGCATTATTTCGTGAAAGAGCCATCAACAAACTCATTGGAACAGAAGATGAGCTCATGGCACTTCTTACGGTTGGATTTCCTGATGAAACAGGTTTGCGTTCCAAAAGAAAACCGCTTTTAAAAATACTTACTTTTAAGGAATAGCATGAGGAAGCTAGACAAACAAGAGATCGACATTAAAAAGAACCTTAAAAAGATAATGCCCATAAAGGGATCATTTATGCTTTTGGATGAAGTGATAACATCTGACAGCGTAAATGTTCTCACAGCAAAAAAATACCTAAAAAAGGGTGCATGGTATTTTAAGGGGCATTTTCCGGGAAACCCGATTATGCCCGGACATTTGATAGCAGAGGCCATGGCTCAAACCTGTGCGCTTTTATTCGGCAAGATGGGAGAGGGTGAAATAACGGATACCTATACCTTCCTTTCATCTAGTAGAACCAAATTTTTGGATGTGGCAGGACCCGGGGACACCTTGGTCATAACTGCGTGTCCTGTAAAAGTGATTTCCAATGCGGGAGTGCTACGCGCAGAAGTCCGCATTCAAAAAAAACTTGTGGGAAAAGGTGAGTTTACCTTGGCACTGGTCAACAAAAAAAAATGAACAAAAAAAGGGTTGTAGTAACAGGATTAGGTATAGTATCCCCGATAGGCATCGGTATTGACCCTTTTTGGCGTAATCTTACAGCCGGACGCACAGGGATAGGAAAAATAGACCTTTTTGATACCAAAGGGTATCGAACCCATGAGGCGGGGGAGGTAAAGGACTTTAACCCTTCAAAATTCATAGATGATCCAGAACATCTGAGCAGAACTTCCCAGTTTGCGCTGACTGCAGCCAAATTAGCGGTAAAAGACAGCTGTCTTGAAAAGAAAGGGAATTTTGAAGACGCAGCCGTAATAATGGGAGCCGTTGCCATGGATGCCCATGTTGTACGTAAAATAAATTCGACTGGTGGCAAGCGGGGACAAAATAGAGCTCTCAGAGCCCGTCTTGCAAAAGAAGCCGCGATAGACACCCCCGCAGTTGTTGTTTCAAGGGAATTCGGAATAAAAAACCTTGCCTATACTGTTGCCACAGCATGTTCAGCCGGTAATTATGCCATAACTCTCGGTTATGACCTCATACAAGAGGGAAAGGCAAAAACAGCTTTTTGCGGAGGTGTGGATTCTTTTTCACA
>JAVCDB010000049.1 GCA_030765205.1 Candidatus Aadella gelida
CATATTAGGTGAAGGTGCCATAAAGGATGGGTTTACCCTGTGAAAATTATGAATACTAGAAGAAAGCTATTTTTTGGAGTTTGTTTGATTCTTTTCTCTGCATTGGTTTGCGTAGAAATGTCGTATGCCTTTTGGGTATGGACTCCAGGAAGTAAGACTATGATAAATCCTAAATTTGCCGTTAAAGACACTCCTCGTGAACAATTTAATTGGGCAATGAGGTTTTTTAGGCAAAATGATTTTCAAAGAGCCGCGAATGAATTCTCAAGGCTTACTGAATATTATCCAGATTCTGACCTTGCTCCGGAATCGCAATATTATGCGGGAAGGTCTTATGAAGAACTGGCTAAATATTATTTTGCTTTCCAGAATTATCAAAAGACAGCTGATAAATATCCTTATACCAAACGAATGGAAGAGATTATCGAGAGGGAGTATAATATAGCCAATATTTTTCAGACTAAAGAAGTCCCAAAGTTGATGGAGATTGAACTCTCGGTATCTCTTGACAGAGCCGTAGAGATATATAAAAGTGTAATAGAAAACAGTCCTTTTGGAAAATATTCCGATAAAGCAGCATACAAGATAGCCGAGTGTTATAGAAGGATGATGAAGTATGGGGATGCGGTTGAATATTACGATAAGGTCATAAAGGATCATCCCGAGAGCGATCTTGTTCCGGAAGCTAAATATCAGCTTGCTTATACGAAATACGAGGCATCTCTAGACCCTGAGTATGATCAGGAGAGTACTGAAGAAGCTTTAGAGGAGTTTCAATATATATCAAAAAATACACCGGTACCCGGAATAGCTAAAGAAGCCGATAAGGTTATAGAAGAGCTGAAGGGCAAGAAAGCGGATAGTCTTCTTAAAGTCGCTGAATTCTACGAGAAACAGAAAAAATACAAAGGTGCTATAATGTATTATAAAGATATCGTATCGAAGTTTGCGGGTACGGAAGCTTCAGGCTATGCGAAGGATAGAATAAACTATCTTAAAAAAAAGGTGAATGACTGATGAATAAAATAGCAATTTCAGTGATGATAGCGTGTATGACATTGATCGGGGGATGCGGGTACACTACGGGCACTCTCCTTCCGCCAGAACTGGATTCCATACATGTTGAGAACCTTACAAATTCCGTGGACATAACCCAAGAAGTTTCGGATAGAAGGTCCAGTTATTCGTATCGTCCGGGATTGGAGATAGATATAACAAGAGCTGTTATTGATGAGTTTATTTTTGACGGTAATCTTACTGTAAAAAATGCGGATAAATCAGCGCTTACTCTTAAAGGCGCCCTAAAGGATTTCAGGCAGTATCCTTTAAGTTATGACGGTGGGGATAATGTTGAGGAATTTAGGATAGAACTTTTGGTGGATATTAAACTTGTCAACGACCTTACCGGAGAAACAATGTGGAAAGAGAAAGGGTTTATGGGACAGTCCAACTATACGATCTCTGGACCTAATTCTCAAACAGAATCCGCGGCTTTAAATTCTGCTGTTAAAGATATTGCTCAAAGAATAGTGGAAAGAACCGTTGAAGCGTGGTGATTTCCACCAGATAGGTCACTAGACCTCTCGTACTGCACGGATAAGGCAAAAATACCAACCTCATTTTATGTCAAATAATTACCTCGTAATAGGTGAAGACGAATATGTTAAAGAACGGGAAATATCCGCGTTACGTGATAAATTCCTTACGTCAGATGAAATTTCTCTTAATTATTCGTGTCATGATCCCGACGACATTGATGGCGTGAGTGATTCGCTCGGAACAATGCCTTTTTTATCGGAACGCCGAGTAGTTCTGATCAAAGATGCGCATAAACTTTCTGAAAGATCTATAGAGACAATACTTTCCTATTTAGAGGCCCCGTCCGATAGTTCAGTAATGATAATATCTTCCGATAATTCGTTTAAAAAAAACAAGAAATATCGTGATGTGTCCGGCAAATTAAAGGTAATAGTGTCAGATGCGCCCGATCGCGTAACGATGAAAAAATGGGTAGATACTTTTTTTAAGAGGGAGGAGATAGATATATCTCCTGAAGCTGCTCAGCTGATAGTAGAGCTAAAAGGGTCTGATACTGCTGGAATAAAGTCTGAAATCGAAAAACTGGCATGTTTTTCCGGTGGGGAAAGAATAGAGAAGGAACATGTTGAAGAACTTGTGGGGCGCAGCGTAACAGAGACTGTGTTTAAACTAGTTGATGCTATAAATTCCGGGAATAAAAAATGGGCCTTTCGTATACTGGAAGACCTGTATGATCAAAAAAAACAGCCTCAAGAGATCATAGGATATCTGGCATGGTACATAAAAGTTATAAGAAAGATATCTCTCTTGTCAGGTAAAGGTTTGTCTCCTGAAGCAATAGCATCTGAAATAAAATATTCCCCGGCTTATACCCGCAGATTACTGGGGCAATCCAAAAAATATAAAGACAAATGGATGGAGTTATGGGTTACGCTTCTTTTTGAGACAGATAGGGATATTAAAACCGGGAGAAAGCAGGCTGGGATTGCCATCGAAATGCTTCTTGTTTCCCTTTTAATATAAAAGGGAGACTCTGTGCACCGGTAAGGTGGAGCAAGGCTTCGTAAAACCATTCACCCTCTTTTTTTATAGGAACGTCGAAACAGGGACGTTTCGACACACCTCGGACATTACGTCCTCGGCGCCTTCGGGACGTGGCAATACTATTAATTGCTATTCTTTGTACCGTTTGCAAATTTGTGAGGGCAAGTGTCCCCTTTTTTATGTTTAAAGGTGTCCCTTCGGGACGGCTGAGGATTGCGGAACTCGCGCCACGCACTCTCTCTGAAGGAGTTTTTTTATGTAAAAGGGAGACTCTGCGCACTAGATAAGGTGTTGCACTAGTAACCTGAATTCACAGTGTCCCCTTTTTTGTGTTTAAACCGTGTTATGCTTTTTGATAAACTTACAGGTTCCGTGGTTAGCCCTATTGTCAATAGCTGCTAAGCCACGAAAGGTGTCCCTTTTCAGGGTGACTTGGGATACATGATACTAATTGTAATACTTTACCTATAGCGCTTAATCTTATATAATGTAACTTATGAAAAATAAGGATTTGAGGCCTATTGGGATATTTGACTCGGGGGTGGGGGGACTTACTGTTGCAAAACGCGTTCGGAAAGTGCTTCCGGGGGAGAATATTGTTTATTTTGGAGATACGGCAAGAGTGCCTTATGGGAATAAATCCCGGGATACGATCATACGGTTTGCGGGAGAAATAGTAAGGTTTTTGGTCAAAAAGGACGTTAAGATGATAGTCGTAGCGTGCAATACGGCTTCGAGTTTTAGTTTAAGCGCCATTAGGAAGATATACAAGGGACCTATTATAAGCGTAATATCTCCGGGTATAAAAGAAGCTGTTAAGGTTACCCGTTCCGGGAGAGTGGGAGTAATAGGAACAAATTCGACTATAGGCAGCAGATCATATAATAAGATGATGGCAAAGCGCGGACACGGAATAAAACTTTTTTCTCAAAGTTGTCCGCTTTTTGTTCCTCTGGTGGAGAATAAATTCTCAAAGGATAATATTGCATATTTGATTGCATGTAAGTATCTTAAATCTCTTAAAAAGGAGCAGATAGATACACTTATTCTGGGCTGTACTCATTATCCTATACTGAAGAATGTGATAAGAAGAGTTATGGGACCGAAGGTGACTCTTGTCGACTCGTCCAGCGCGGTAGCTAAAGAAGTAAAAGAATCGCTTATTGAGAACGATATAATGAGGAAGGGAAAGCTTTCCAGAGGTTGGACAAGATGTTATGTATCAGACGATGTTCAAGGGTTCAAAGAAAACGCCGGAATATTTTTTAAAGAAGAGTTTAGCGTTAAGAAGGTGGCTTTATGACTACTAGACGAATAACTAACGATGATATTAGGCGAACAGTAAAAGAATTATGCATAAAAGCAAACACTGTTTTAAGGCCGGATGTTCTGGAGGTATTGAAAAAAGGAGCTGACGAGGAAGAGAAGGGTTCAGTGTCTGAAAAGATGATGAGAATACTCATTGAAAATGCTGCTATGGCAGAAAAAGAAACAATGCCCATATGTCAGGACACGGGACTGGTAAGCGTTTTTCTTGAGATCGGAGAAGATGTAAGCATTGAAGGAAAAGGACTGAAAGACGCTATCAATAAAGGCGTTGAAGAGGCTTATAAAGATACTTTTTTGAGAAAATCAGTAGTAGCTGATCCTATTCTTCGAGATAATACAGGTACTAATACTCCCGCTATTATCAATCTAGATATTGTTAAAGGAGACAAGCTAACCATATGGGTAATGCCCAAGGGGTTTGGGAGTGAAAATAAAGGCAGTATATGCATGATGAACCCTACCTGCACAGAAGAAGATATAGTTAAGTTTTGCACGGATACGGTAAAAAAGGCCGGCTCTGACGCTTGCCCGCCGTATATTCTGGGCATCGGATTAGGCGGTACTATGGATACCTGCGCGTCTTTAGCTAAAAAAGCGCTTTTAGAACCTGTAGGGGGAAAAAACAAGAAACCTCATATAGCAGATATGGAACGACGAATAAGAGAAGAAGTCAGCAACCTAGGGATAGGTATAATGGGATTGGGCGGGAAGTCTACCGTACTTGGTGTGCGTATAAAAGAAAGTCCCACGCATATAGCAGGTTTACCGGTAGCCGTAAATTTGTCTTGTCATGCTTTAAGATCTGCATGTGCGGAACTGTAGAAAGGAAATATATGAAAAAGATAGCGACACCTTTAAGTGATGAGAGTATAAAATCTCTTAAGGCGGGAGAAGAGGTCTTGCTGACGGGGACAATATATACGGCAAGAGATCAGGCTCATTTAAGGATGTGTAGGATGATAGAGAAGGAAGAGAAGCTTCCTTTAGAGTTAAAGGGAGAGACAATATATTATTGCGGTCCGTCTCCTGCGGGCGAAAGAATAATAGGCTCATGCGGGCCTACGACCTCTAGCCGGATGGATGCTTTTACTGAACCACTTTTAAGAGTAGGGCTTTTGGGTATGATAGGTAAAGGATCTAGATCCGAGGAAGTAAGAGAGGCGATTAAAAGGTATAAAGCGGTATATTTTATAACTCCGGGAGGAGCTGGAGCGTATCTCAGCAAAAAGGTCAAAAGCTCTGTAGTAGAAGGATTTGAGGATCTCGGTCCGGAAGCTATTTATCGGCTTGATGTTGAAGATTTTCCTCTGGTAGTAGGTATTGACAGTAAGGGGAACGATATATACAAAAGGGGAGAAAAATGAGAAGTGATGGAAGATTGGCTAACGGAATAAGAAAAGTAACTATAAACACCGAATACATAAAATATGCCGAAGGATCGTGTTTGTTCGAGATGGGCAACACTAAGGTAATATGTACGGCCAGTGTTGAAGAAGGTGTGCCCAGGTTTCTCAAGGGAAAAGGGCGCGGATGGATCACTTCCGAATACGGAATGCTTCCCAGATCGTGCGGAACCAGAGTGCCCAGGGAATCTTCGAAAGGTAAAAAAGGGGGCCGGACTCACGAAGTTCAAAGACTCATCGGACGTGCAATGCGAGGTGTAGTAGACCTTGAGATGCTAGGAGAAAGGACCATCTGGATGGACTGTGATGTTATACAGGCTGATGGCGGAACTCGATGCGCGAGTATAACCGGGAGTTTTATAGCATTATGTTTTGCATTGGATAACCTTAAGAAAAAAGGCGTATTCAAAGAATTGCCTGTCAAGCATATGATCGCTGCTATAAGTGTAGGCGTGGTTGATGATAAAATTTATCTCGACCTGAATTATGAAGAAGATTCCAGGGCGGAAGTTGATTCTAATATTGTTATGACAGATTCCGGTAAATTCGTTGAAGTGCAGGGCACAGCCGAAGGGGAAACGTTTTCAAGAGAACAGTTGGATAAGATGTTAGAACTTGCTGAAGGTGGTATCAATAAATTGATCTCTAAACAGAAAGAAGTTCTTAAAAAGGTTCTTCAATGACGAATGTATTGATTGCTACGCACAATAAAAACAAAAGGAAAGAGTTGAAAACGTTATTGAATGGGTTTCCTGATGTTAAGGTCTTGATCCTGGATGATCTTGATGCGAATCCCCCGATCATAGTGGAGGATGGGAAGACTTTTCGTCAGAATGCTGTCAAAAAAGCCGTTATAACTTCAGAGTTTTTTGATGGATTGGTTTTAGCTGATGATTCTGGATTGGAAGTGGAAGCTCTTCATGGCAGGCCCGGTGTGAGGTCAGCGCGGTTTGCGAGGGTAAAGGCAACTGATCGGGAAAATAACGAGAAACTTTTGAAATTATTGGAAAAGATTCCTGCGAAATCAAGAAAGGCCAGATTTGTATGCAGTATAGCTTTGGCCTCTAAAGGCGGGTTATTGGAAAGTTTCGAAGGTAAGGTAGAAGGATCTTTATTGGACGAACCAAGAGGGAAGAATGGATTCGGGTATGATCCTCTTTTTGTCCCGGATGGATATGATAAAAATTTTGCTGAAATGACTGCGTCTTATAAAAATCGTATAAGTCATAGAGGAAGAGCTCTGATGAAACTTAAAGGATCAATAAAGAAGTATATCTAAGAGAAATCTAGCGTTTCAAGAGTTTTTCATTGACGCAGGAGCAATAAATAAATAGAATAGGAGCTCATTAAATTCTTATGGTGGGCGTAGCTCAGTTGGTAGAGTGCCTGATTGTGGTTCAGGTTGTCATGGGTTCAAGCCCCATCGCTCACCCCAGTATCATGCCTCTCTAGGGGAGAGGAGCAGGAAATATGGCGCTGATTCTTAATAAGGATCAGCGCCATATTTGTCTCTGATGGGGTTACGTTTCTGTGACGTTAAGCTATAAGTTGCATAGTAGTAGTATTAACCGTATACTAACATTATATATAACACTAACTACATGAGGCAAAATGCCCCATGTAAGAAAACAGGCAATTATGAGTAAACGCCTTCATAGAATTATATAAATTTAAGACCCAAGTTTCTTGTGCTTTTCGG
>JAVCDB010000045.1 GCA_030765205.1 Candidatus Aadella gelida
ACCCCCTGCTGCAATCGTCTCATTTTTTATCTTATAGGTTTTTGTCCCTACAGCCGTGTATTTTGTTAGGTATTATCACTAGAATAGTTTGATCCGATTTTATATGTGCAGCCAATCCGCATGAACCCCCACGGTTAGTGGAGGTTCATGCGGATTGGCTGGGATGCCTGGACTTGAACTGTTTCAAGTCCAATTTAAGTGTTTCACCACTATTTCACCAATTAAAATTAATTTATTTTAGTTAACTAATTTTAATTGTGCGCCTTAAGTGAGACCACCTTCCCCAATTTTCTGTTTCGTATGCCAGCCTACCCGCTACAATTCCTGGAGACATCCCTACTTCTTCTGCAAATAACTTAATGGCCTCATCTGAAAAATCACCTTTTCTATAAAATGCACCAAACATTCCTCTGGGAATCAAATTATTCCGTGCAAATTCATCCGCTTCCTCTTCTTCTTCATTTTTCATGTATTTTGCCATTGCTTGGTCAAAATCAACAAATCTCTTTGTTTTCCCATGTTTATACAGGTGGCCAAGTTCGTGAAAGAAAGTAAACCATAAACTATCTTCCCTTCCCCCTCTATCGCAAAGCTGTATCAATGCTCTTCCTTTAGGAAGAAAGCGAGTAGCCCCGTTAACGTAAGTATTTTTAAAATACGGAACATACACCACCGTAACGCCAAAAGATGCACAAATATCTTTAATCTTTTCGCTGTATTCACCAGGGCTCTCTCTCGTTAGTCTTCTTAAACCATCAATGTTCTCTTTTAGTTTTTCTCTGTCGAAGGCTAGAGTCTCTGTTTTTTCGGCTTCTATCTCTCCACATCTAAGCCATGCGGCCAATGATTGTGGAGATACATTCTTTTTTGCCTTTCTAAAAGCTATACCTTGCACATACTCCACCCTAGACAACGAACTTACTCTGAAAAAATTAAGTAGCAATTTAATTTTCTCCCTTGGGTTCCTCGTCTGTTCTAGATACTTATTTTTTACAAGGTCGTAATAGCATTTAAAGTCTTTTAAATACACTTCTTCTTCTTGTAATCTCTCTTCTTCTTTCAGCCTCAACACAGCTTCGCCATAACTTCTTTGTAAATTATTCCAGAAATCTGGGGAAGTTCCAAAAACCGAACCAAATTTTATGGCAGTTTCGAACGTTATTGGATTTCCCCCCTGCATAATTTCATTAATAGTTTTTGCAGCTAGACCAGTCCTCGCTGCCAATTCTTTCTGTGTCATATTTACAGCTTCACTTGTTTCTCTAAGTGTCACCCCCGGATGAATAGCTATATCAGGTTTGTACCTGTCCCCCATTTGGTCCCCCTTTTTTTTACCCAAATCTAGATATATCAATGGTAGTCTTTACAAAGAGCTACTATCTTAATTTTTGTAACAGTTCTCAAGTCCGCTTTTTCACCATTTTCAAATATGAAAATCATTCTATACTTCTTGTTTAATGCAATCGAATAATGCTCTGCATAGTTTCCTATTAATTTTTCAAAGCGACATTGAGGCAATGCTCGAATGTCTAACATGTTTCTGGCAGAATCAATTTCCTGCAGCCTTTTCATTACTTTCGTAGCCATGTCCGAACCATACTCACTTGAAAGTATCTTAAAGTTTATAGCTGCTTTTACCATTTTTAAATTTTTGTAAGAAATATCCATTGATGTCCTTTGAATCTACTTATAGTATACCACTTTAAAAAATGAATTGCAAATATGATTAACCTTGTAGGTTAACTAAACTTAGCATATTATTATAGGTCTGTCAAGAAAAACCCCCATGATTAGTGAGGGTTCGTTCAGCTTGGCCGGGATGCCTGGCAGGATCAGGCTACAATGTTCCTTTTCGTCACATTGCTTTACGTCTTCTCCTGCATTTCCTCATGCCTTCGGCATTCGGTCAGACTTGGCGTTACATTATTTTTATATTATTTCCGCCTTCGTCAACTTACGCAGCCATAAAAAAGGTCCCCCTTTACAAAGGAGACCTTTTTTATGGCTGGGATGCCTGGACTTGAACCAGAAACAAATGAACCAGAATCATCCGTGTTACCAATTACACCACATCCCAGCGGAAAAAATATTATACTATGTTTTTATTTTTTTTAAAGCTCTTTTAGCTTTTTCCCTTAACCTTTCCCCAGGTATCGCGCAACGATACGGTTCGATTAAATATTGGCGCCCCTTCTTTTGAATCCACGGGATCTGCGCAAAAATAACCTAATCGTTCGAATTGATATGAGATGCCCAGTTTGACATTCTTTAGGCTTGGTTCAAGGTAGCATGTGCTCAAAACTTCTAATGATTCAGGATTGATTGTCTCTTTAAAGTCTTGATCTTTTTTAGTTTTATTCGGATCCCGTTCGGTGAAAAGATGGTCATACAATCTAACTTCGCTTTTATAAGCATGTTTTGAGGAAACCCAATGAATGGTGCCTTTGACTTTACGTCCGTCAGGAGAATCCCCTCCGCGTGTTTCCGGGTCATACGTACACCTTAGTTCGATTATTTCCCCTTTAACGTCTTTAATAACTTCTGTGCATTTGACGAAGTAGGCGTACCTGAGACGCACTTCTCGTCCGGGAGCTAACCTAAAAAACTTTTTATGTGGCTCTTCCTGGAAATCGTCTCGTTCAATATACAGCTCTCTGGAAAAAGGTACTTTTCTTATGCCCATATCCGGATCTTCCGGATTATTGATCGCGTCCAGAGTTTCTTCTTCCTCTTCCGGGTAATTCTCTATAACCACCTTTAGTGGGTTGAGTACCGCCATTGCGCGTTGTGCTGTTTTATTTAATTCTTCACGTATACTGTTCTCAAGTACTACTATGTCAACTATACTGTTGAATTTAGCTATTCCGATCTTCTTGCAAAAATCTCTTATAGATGCCGGGGTGTACCCTCTTCGGCGCAAACCTGAAATGGTAGGCATTCTGGGATCATCCCATCCCGTTACGCGTTTCTCTTCAACAAGGTCGAGTAGTTTTCGTTTGCTGAGTACGGTATGCCCAAGATTGAGCCTAGCGAATTCTATCTGTTGCGGATGATGTATGCCTAGTTGGTCAAGTATCCAGTCATATAAAGGACGGTTATTCTCGAATTCTAATGTACATATAGAATGTGTTATCCCTTCAATAGAATCCGAAATACAATGCGTGAAGTCATACATAGGATATATGCACCATTTATCTCCTGTTCTATGATGCTCTGCGCGGCGTATCCTATATAGTACAGGATCTCTCATTGTCAGATTCCCTGACGCCATATCTATTTTAGCGCGCAGTACGCGCGCGGCATCTTCGAACTTGCCGTCATGCATTTCTTTGAAAAGCTCTAGATTTTCTTCGATTTCCCTTGTTCTATGAGGACTATCTTTGCCTGGTTCAGTCAAAGTCCCGCGATACGCGCGCATCTCTTCCATGGTCAGGTCGCATACATAGGCTTTCCCTTTTTCTATTAACTGAACAGCGTGCTTATATAACTTCTCAAAATAGTCTGACGCGTAATACAATCTGCCGTCCCAGTCAAACCCAAGCCATTTAACATCTTCTTTAATGGAATCAATATACTCTACTTCTTCTTTTTCGGGATTAGTGTCATCGAACCTTAAGTTGCATAGGCCCTCGTATTCTTTGGCAAGTCCAAAATTTAAACATATTGATTTCGCGTGGCCGATATGTAGGTACCCGTTAGGCTCTGGAGGGAATCTGGTATGCAGGCGTCCGTCATTTTTTCTGATTTTTAGATCTTTATCTATAATCTCTTTAATGAAATTCGAATCATTCATGTCTCATTCTGCCGTTTTCAGCATCCTTTCTAAAACTTTCTCTTTTCCAAGTACTTCCATCATCTCAAAAAGACCTGCTCCATCTGTTCTCCCTGAAATCGCCATGCGAGTTGGATGTATTATCTGCGCGGCTTTTAATTCTCTTTCTTCCATTATTTTTCTGCAAACTTCCTCAATATTTTCATGAGTGAACTGATCTGTTTTTTCAAGTTCTCCGGCAAAGATCTTAAGGTTTTCCTTATTCCCTTCACGTTCAACGAATTTCCTGGTACCTTTCTCGTCAATAGGATAGTCATCTGTAAAAAAAGATCTTGTAAGATCCACAAAATCTTTTGTTGTCTTTATGCGAACGTGATATAGATCTATCAGCTTATCTAATGTACCCTTTTCCACCTCAATGCCCTCTTCATCTAGATGTGCTTTTATTAGAGGCCTGAGTTCTTCCACTGTTTTTATTTTTATATATTCTGCGTTGATCCATTTTAATTTTTGATGATCGAATCTTGACTGCACATAGCTCATGTCTTCCAGTTTAAACAGTTTTATCGCTTCTTGAAGCGATATGATCTCTTTATCCTCTCCCGGCGACCAGCCGAGCAGCGCAAGATAGTTCGCCAGCGCTTCGGGAAGAAACCCGTCTTTTTTATATTCTTCAACAGATACCGCGCCGTGCCTTTTGGATAGCTTTGCACCGTCAGCACCCATCATAAGCGGCATATGCGCAAACTTTGGCAGTGGCAGCCCCATAGCTTCATAAAAAAGTATCTGTTTAGGCGTATTAGAAATATGATCATCACCGCGAATAATATGAGTTATCGCAAGTTCCGCGTCATCTACTACACAACAAAAATTATATGCAGGAGATCCATCTGACTTTATCATTACTTGATCTTTAATTTCATCTGTTCCGACTTTTATCATCCCGTGAATAATGTCGTCTATCTCGATCGTCCGGCCTTTTTCAACCTTATAGAGCACAGCATCGCCTTCTTTGTACGCTTTTCCTGCTGTTAAAAGTTGCTGCGCTTTTTCTCTGTAGAGATCGAAACGCTGGCTCTGATATATGGGGTCACCATCCCAATCTAATCCCAGCCATTTAAGATCTTCTAATATCTCTTCTAAAAATTTATCATCCGACCGCACCTGATCGGTATCTTCTATTCTAAGCAGCATCTCTCCACCGGTATGCCTGGCATATAACCAGTTTATTAGAGCTGTCCTCGCGCTCCCCAAATGAAGAAACCCTGTCGGGCTAGGAGCGAACCTTACGCGTACTGTCATAATTGTCTCCGTTTTTTGTCCTTCTGACGCGTCGAAATCGGGAGATTTCGACACACCTCGGACATTACCTGCCTGCCGGCAGGCAGGCGTCCTCGGCGCCTATCTCTATTCCCCGTTCCAATGCTTTTATATTAACCGGGATCAAGTTCTTTTTTCCTGCTGCCATATGTTCGATAGCTTCGATTAAGACATCTTTCTTTAAAATTTCTTTCATTGCCACGAATATCCCGGCCGCTATAATGTTCGCTACTCTTATATTACCTATCTTGATAGCTTCATCGGTTAGTGGTGCGGCAACTATATCTATATCCTGTCTTGCCGGGGTCTTCTCCGCCATTGATGTATTGAGTATAAGCAGTCCACCGGGAATTATGCGAGTTGCGAATTTATCTAATGAAGGTCCGTTCATTATAATAGCCGTATCTGCTTTTGATATTGCAGGGCTGGCTATATCTTCATCGCTGATCTTTACAGAAGAATGCGCCGTCCCCCCTCGAACTTCCGCGCCATAAGAAGGTATCCATGTAACGTTCTTCCCGGAGACCATACCGGCCTCGGCAAGAACTTTGCCAAGTACCATTATTCCTTGCCCGCCAAAACCCGCACATATTATTTCATGGTTAATGCTTTTCATAATTTTTTAATTATCTCGTAGCCGGGGTTTAAACCCCGGCTACTGCTCTATCCCTTAATCACACCCAACGGATATTCTTTAACAACTTCGTTCCGGATACGTTCCATCGACTCTACCGGCGACATTCCCCAGTATGTGGGACAAGGTGACAGTATCTCTACCATGGAAAATCCTTTTCCTTCAAGTTGAGCCCTGAAACATTTTTCTATAGCTTTTTTGGTCTTAATAATATTTGCGTAAGAGTCTACTGATGTTCTCTCAAGATAAGCAACTCCATCAAGAACGGCCATCATTTCTGTTATCTTTAAAGGATACCCTTCCTTTTCAACTCTCCGGGTATGCGGTGATGTCGCAGTTGTCTGGCCCTTAAGAGTTGTTGGAGCCATCTGTCCGCCTGTCATACCATACACACCATTATTCACGAAGATCACAGAAATGTTTTCTCCTCTGTTCCCGGCATGTATAATCTCAGAGGTTCCTATCGCGGCCAGGTCCCCGTCACCTTGATAGGTAAAAACCAATTTATCAGGCATTACTCTTTTTAGTCCGGTCGCAACAGCCGGTGTACGTCCATGCGGAGCTTCCATGGTATCAAAATCCCAATAATCGTACGCAAGTACCGCGCAGCCTACGGGTGCGACGGATACGGTAGTTTCTCTAACTCCCAGATCATCTATGACTTCACACAAGAGTCTATGTATAAGCCCATGTCCGCAACCAGGGCAATAATGCGTGGCCACGTCTTTCATGGATCTGGGCTTTTCAAATTTAGGCATATAGTTCCTTTACTTCCTCTACTATTTCTTTTTCCGTGGGGACCCCTCCCCCTGTACGGCCGTGAAAACTTATCTTTGAATCATCTTCTGCGGCAAGTCTTACGTCTTCTACCATCTGTCCCGCGCTCATTTCTATAACAAGAACTTTTTTTGCTTTCTTGGAAACTTTTTTTATCTCATCATACGGGAACGGCCACAAAGTTATCGGCCTGATGAGTCCGGCTTTTATTCCCTTTTCTCTTAAGTCATCTATACTTGAACGTGCTATTCTTCCTATGGATCCGTAAGCTACCAGGACGATATCTGCATCGTCACATTTATAAAGTTCGCTTTTGCATTCTGCTGTGCGAATATGTTCATATTTTTTTTGAAGTTTCGTATTTAAAGCTTCGAGTGCGCCGTCCCCTAGATATAAACTTTTAATGCTTTGGGCTGATCTATTCGCCGCACCTGTCATCGCCCAAGGCTTTTCAATGATTCCTTGAGGCTTGATCTCCTCGTCGAATTCAAGAGGTTCCATCATTTGACCCAACATACCGTCTGAAAGTATCATTACAGGGGTTCTATATTTATCAGCCAAGGCGAATGCATCGAAAGTAAGATCAAACATTTCTTGTACATTTGCCGGGGCAAGAACGATTACACTATAATCTCCGTGCCCTCCCCCTTTTGTAGCCTGGAAATAATCGGATTGTGCTGCCGAGATGTTTCCAAGGCCCGGCCCGCCGCGCATAACGTTAACTATTACTCCCGGAAGCTCACAACCCGCCATATAAGATATCCCTTCCTGTTTAAGGCTGATGCCCGGAGAAGATGAACTCGTCATAGATCTCACTCCTGCAGCGGAAGATCCGAGGACCATATTTATCGCGGCTAATTCACTTTCAGACTGGATAAAAACGCCTCCGCGTCCTTCCATGTGAACTGCCATATAAGCGATAAGCTCGTTCTGCGGCGTTATGGGATACCCCGCATAGAAAAGGCATCCTGCACGCAGGGCTCCTTCAGCGCAAGCTTCATTTCCTGTAGATAAATATCGTTTTTTCATAATTTAGTTCGTAGCTTTTAAAAAAGAGCTTTAGTCAACCTTTGCTAGCTTATGACTTCTTTTCTCTCTCCCTCATCTCTATCGCGCAGTCAGGACAGATCACTGCACACATCCCGCACCCTGTACATTTATCTTCGTTTTTAAGGATAGCATACCTCAACCCTTTTTTGTTAACTTCGCCGGGAGAGGTTAGGCTTCCCATAGGACAAACATTTATACATAGCCCGCAGCCCTTACATCTTTCCTTGTTTATTACGGGTCTTGTTTTATCTTTATTTTTCACGATATTATTTTAGCTCCGCTTCTATTGTCATGGCTATTTCAGCCGGAGACAAATGATATTTTCTTAAAAGTTCTTTCCTGTCCCCATGTTCAATAAATTCATCCGGAAGACCCAGACATCGTATTCTTACATCACCAACGTTTTCTCTTTCGCAAAATTCCAGCACACTGCTTCCAAAGCCGCCTGATGCTATGCTTTCCTCTAAAGTGAATATCTTATTATGTTCTCTCGCAAGAAGCTCTATCATCTCCCCGTCTAAAGGTTTAATGAACCGTGCGTTAACAACTGTTATCTCTATCCCCTGTTTGGATAAGATATCTCCAACCATAAGCGCGGCATTTGCCATGTTTCCTATTGCCAGTATTGCCGCATCCTTACCTTTGCGTAATAGTTCCGCCTTGCCGACTTCTAAGGGCGCACATGAGGAGGCTCCAACTATCTGTCCCGCCTTCTCACGCGGATATCGTATGACTGAGGGGCAATTAAGGTCAACGGCAAGGTCCATCATATGGTTAAGTTCTTCCCCGTCTTTTGGTGCCATTACCACAAAATTAGGCAGGTTCCTGGTATATGATACATCAAAAACTCCGTGATGTGTCGGTCCGTCCTTACCTACCAATCCGGCCCTATCCAGACAAAATATAACCGGTAGATTTTGCAAGGCAATGTCATGTATCATCTGGTCGTAAGATCTTTGAAGAAAAGTCGAATATATCGCTACGACAGGCCTTAATCCGCCTCGGGCCAAGCCTGCTGAAAAGGTAACCGCATGCGGTTCCATTATCCCTACATCAAAAAACCTTTCAGGAAATTTTTCTGCAAAGTCCGCAAGGCCCGTTCCGTCAGGCATAGCTGCTGTTACAGCGACTATTCTTTTGTCCTTCCGGCCAAGCTTTACCATTTTATCAGAAAAATATTCCGTAAATGTCCAGTCCTCGATCTTTTGCGTACCGGTTTTTCCTGTACTAATATTAAAGCTTTTAACCCCATGAAATTTCGTCGGGTTCTCTTCTGAAAATTGATACCCTTTTCCTTTTTTTGTTACAGCATGTATTAGCACGGGTTCTTTTAATAGCATTATTTTTTGCAGCATCGGGATGAGCTGTTTAAGATCATGCCCGTCTACGGGACCGAAGTAACGAAATCCTAATTCTTCAAAAAGTATACCCGGAACAAGCAGGTTCTTAACGCCTTCCTGGAACTTTCGCACAGCATTATATGCTGCCGGTCCGAGTTTCGGGATATTCTTTACTACCTTTTCAGCTTCCTGGCGGACCTTGTTATACAGCGGATTTGTTATAACCGTGTTAAGGTATCTACTCATCGCACCCACCGGTTTAGAAATAGAGTATTCATTATCATTTAGTATGACAACTAGACCCGTCTTACTATGTCCGGCATTATTTAGTCCCTCAAATGCTAATCCTGAAGATAATGAGGCGTCACCAATCACGGCTACCACGTTATGATCTTCCCCGGAGATATCTCTCGCAGAAGCCAGACCTAAGGCGGCGGATATCGAAGTAGCGCTGTGTCCGCAAATAAAAGGATCATGTTCACTTTCAGTTGAGTTCGGGAAGCCGCTTAATCCTCCCATCTCACGCAAAGTATCAAATCTATCGGCCCTGCCGGTAAGCAGTTTATGCGCATAACTTTGATGTCCGACATCCCATACTATTTTATCTTTTGGGCTATTGAGACAATAATGCAAAGCTATGGCAAGCTCTACCGCCCCTAAACTAGAAGCAACATGCCCGCCTTTATTGGAGGTAACGTTGATTATCCTATCCCGAATCTCTCCCGCAAGAATTTCGAGCTGTTCCATATCAAAGTTTTTGATATTTTCGGGTGACTTTATTTTATCGAGCAACTTTTCCATTTTTGAGCCTTAGTCTTCTGCTTTTTCTTCAAAAAGTTTTTTTTCAAACATGCCTTTGTCTTTTTTAATAAGCACCTCTATCTTCTTTTGGGCTTTATCGAGCTGTCCCCGGCATGTTCTTGCAAGTTTTATGCCTTCTTCATATTTTTTCATAGATGAGTCTAGTGAAAATTCTCCGGTTTCTAGTTCGTCTACGATCTTTTCTAATGTCTCTATCGTTTTCTCAAAACTTGTTTCTTTCATTGCTACTCCTCTGCTTCGCAGAAGTCCGCGCAATGACGGAATATTTGTCATTGCGAGCGTAGCGAAGCAATCTCACTTTCTCTTCATAAGTAGCCGGGGTTTAAACCCCAGCTACTGCTTCTTAAACTCATTCCCAAACATCGGTAACTTCACTGACAATATATCCTCCGTGAAGCCGCGTTTCAACCGAGTCGCCCTTTTTAACAGATTTTATGTTTTTTAGAACCTTACCGCCCTTAAGAGTTATGCTATAACCTCTTTCCAAAACAGATAAAGGGCTTAGCATATTAAGTTTCCCCGCTAAAACGCTTAGATCTTTTTCTTTCAGTTCTGTCAAATGTCCAATGCGAGTAGACATCGCGCTTACAAGATCATCTACCTCTTGTTTTATTCTTAAGATGACATTTACGGGACTCTTAAGAACATAACTTTCACATAAACCTTCCGCTAGTTTCTTTAATCCTTCAGTACCGGACTTCATAGCCAGATATAGCCTCCTGCGGCACTGATAAACGCGGCCCACAAGCTCTTCCTTGCACGGAAGAGCCATCTCGGCAGCAGCGGACGGCGTCGGTGCTCTTAGATCTGAAACAAAATCCGATATAGTATAATCTATCTCATGCCCTACCGCGCTTATTACGGGTATATCCGACTCATATATTGCCCGAGCAACTATCTCTTCGTTGAACGGCCAGAGGTCTTCCAGGCTTCCTCCTCCGCGCCCGACTATCATAACATCGATCGGGTTACCCGGCCCCTTAAACGTATCATTAAACTCATTTAGTTCTTTGACGGCCGCGGCTATCTCGCCTGCGGCTTCGTCTCCCTGCACGCGCACCGGCCGTATGGACACCTCTATATTCTCGAATCTTCTTTTTGCAACTTTCAGAATATCTCTAACCGCCGCTCCCGTTGGGGAAGTAATGACACCAATATGCGCCGGCAAAACAGGTATTTCCTTTTTGTTTTCTTCCTTAAAAAGCCCTTCCGCAGAAAGCTTAGCTTTAAGCTGTTCAAACGCGACTTGCAGAGCGCCCTTGCCTTTAGGCTCAGCTCCTGTTACATAAAGCTGATATTGTCCTCGTTTATCGTATACGCTTATTTTACCCGATGAGACGATATGCATACCGTCTTCTATTTCGAACTTTAGTTTCAGGCTACTGCCCTTAAACATCACGCAGTTCAATAAACTGTCTTTATCTTTCAAGCTAAAATATGCGTGCCCCGCCGAAGAAACAACAAAATTAGAGACTTCGCCTTCCACCCATACTTTACTAAAAGTCTCTTCAAGTTTGTTTCTGAGTTCTCGGGTAATCTGTGTGACGGTATAAACTATTACGTCTTTCATGTTTTCTGAATTAAAAATTTAACTTTCCTGAATTCTGCGTATAGATGCTGCCTTACCTGTCTTATCGTCTATATCTATCATGGCTCCAT
>JAVCDB010000088.1 GCA_030765205.1 Candidatus Aadella gelida
GTGTGGGAGTTGCTTTCCTTGCGTCAATACTATCCCAGCATCTTATTTCGATCTGCGTGCCAAAATCGCGCTTTCCGTCGCGCATACCCGTAACCCGATCCTCGTGCAGGATCGCCATGTATTGAAAAGCGCCTGATGATGCCAGTTCCTTCTCGACGATAGAAGTCGCGGTCCTGACGATATCTATTTTTTCCTCTGTCACATCGCCGATCACCCGTGCCGATAATGCCGGACCGGGGAAAGGAGGACGGTTATAGATCTCTTCCGGCAACCCCACGGCCTCAGCGAGCTTTCTCACCCCGTCTTTACGGAGCTGGATCAGGGGCTCGATAATTTGGTATCCAAAGGCCTCTTGGGGATCGATACCCAGCTGCTCAAAGACATTGTGTTGTCTTTTTATCCCGGCAATTGTCTCGTCGACATCGGTCAGGATCGTGCCCTGCAGGAGATACTTTGCACCAGTGTCCTTCACAAGCTTGCCGAAGACGTCTTTATAGAAAGTCTGCGTGATCGCTTCTCTTTTTTCTTCAGGATCGGTTATGCCTTTTAACGCGTCAAAGAATTCCTTCCTGGCGTCAAGAATCTCTACATGAACGCCCAGGTCCTTGAATATCGACGCGATCTTCAGGGGTTCGCCTTCTCTCATTATTCCATTATCAATAAAGTATGTTTTAAGCCTGCCTCCCAAAGCTTTATGCCCCAGCATGGTGACTGCGGAAGAGTCAACTCCGCCCGAGAGGGCGTTGATCGCCAGCCCGTCACCGACCAGATCAGATATTTTCTGAGCTTTTTCCTCGATGAAAGCCTTTGTGTTCAGTTCATTCGCCGTGATTTCCTTAATGTTCCCCATTTCTCCTCCTTTGTGTAGGCCAATCTTACAAAATCCCTTCTATTTCTCCACAATCATGCAATATTATTTGCAATACACTCAATCAGCTCATCATCGATAACCAACACTTTTTTCTTATTCATTGATCCCCTATGGTTTAAACCATCCTTTTGTTCTAAGACAAACCTTTACAAGCATCAACATCACCGGTACTTCGATCAATACCCCTACCACCGTAGCAAGTGACGCTCCCGAAGATAACCCGAACAACATCGCGGATGTAGCGATAGCAACCTCAAAATGATTACTTGCGCCTATCAAAGCCGAAGGTGCCGCGTCCCGGTAGGGTAATTTCAGCAATTTAGCCATAAAGTACGCGACAAAAAATATCAGACAAGTCTGTATGAATAGCGGGATAGCGATAAGAAATATCACCTGCGGCTGTTTAACGATCAGGTCACCTTTAAACGAAAAAAGAAGTATAAGTGTAACAAGCAACGCACCGATAGATACCGGGGTCAAATAGTGTAGGAACCGCTCTTCAAACCATTTCATTCCCCTTTTTCTGATAATATATTTTCTTGAATTGTATCCTAAAAGTAACGGAAGGCCGACATAAACAATAACGGATAGAACGATCGTTTGCCAGGGCATCGGCATTTTATTCACGCCTAGAAGCCAGCTCCCCAACGGCGCATAAAGAAATAGCATGGTAAGTGAATTAATGGCTACCATTACCAGGGTATGTCCATCATTCCCTTTAGATAAATGTCCCCAGACAAGTACCATAGCCGTACAGGGCGCAATACCGAGCAATATACATCCGGAAATATATGACCTATATAGCTCAACCTGCGACCCGTCCTTGAGCAGTTCAGTACCGGGTAACCATCCTTTGAACAATACGCCTAAAAACAAGGTGGCTATTCCAAGCATCGTGAACGGTTTTATGAACCAATTTACGAATAAAGTCAGCATAACCGGTTTCGGAGTCTTCCCCGCTTTAATGACTTCTGCGAAATCGATCTTCACCATGATAGGATACATCATAAAGAAAAGACATATCGCTATAGGAATAGAGACTTGATAGAAAGAGAGTTTATCCAGAGTTACCGCGACTTGAGGGAATGTTCTGCCAAGTAAAATACCCGTTCCAATACATACAATTACCCATAAGGTAAGATACTTTTCGAAAAAACCTAATTTATGTTCTTCATGAACGATATGTTTCATGCAAATATTATACCTTCAACCCCCTAATTTGCAAGCAGACTACAGACCACAGGCTTCCAAGGCCTTCTCTCCAGGAATATATTTGATGAGTATTATCGAATTTGGTATTGTCGGGCTGTCCCGCCCCGTGAAATAGACTTGTAACCCATAGGGGTGAGTCTTGCAGCGAGTTCCACAGGCCGAAGGCCGAGGACTGTTTGAGATGAAAGACTTACCCCTACGGGTTACAGTTTTGATTATTTTAGGGACAGCTATTTGGTATTATCACGGTAGGATCTATGCTCTTCTCTTCTACTTAACAAACCGAATATTGTCTACATATACAGGACCTTTATACCGAGCATAATTAGATTCAACCCTTATGGCTATCTTTTTAATGTCAGATTTGATTCGATCAGACATCCGTCTCATACTTTTCGCAGATTTCCATTCATAGTTCCCGTTCTTAAAATTCGCGCGAACCGTAGTACGTTTCCCCGCTTTTATCTCAACCGGCACACCCATCTCAAACCATTTATAATCATCACCTGAAACAATAGCTACACGCACCATAAGACCCTTCTTAGGCGCGTTCTCGGGCAGATACACCTCAAACTCCATAGTCTTATGTAAAGTAAGATCAAAAATGCCGTTAGCTTCAACTATACCTGCATTCCATTCGTCACCGGAAAAGGAAAGATTCAATTTAAAATTTGAAATACCTTTATAAGAAAAATTCTCATCAACCGCTAATATCGGAGAGCTATAATTACTTTTAGATTCGGACCATTCAGGTATTTTCCAATTATTCAAACAATCCGGCAAATTATAAAACGTCTGCGCTA
>JAVCDB010000107.1 GCA_030765205.1 Candidatus Aadella gelida
GACTCCCGTCTCCAAAGCCCCCATAGCTGGAACTATTTTAAATACTGAACCCGGCGGATAAACACCTGAAATAGCCCTATTCATAAGGGGATAGTCTTTCGAATTCAATATCCTACTGACGTCCCCGTCAGAAAGTTCCTCTATAAAAATGTTGGGATCATAAGTCGGAACGCTGGTCATAGTTATTATCTCCCCCGTATCAGGATCCATAACTATTATAGCTCCTTTTTTCCCTTCCATGAGTTCACCACAAAAGGTCTGCAGCCTCACGTCTATTGTCAGCTGAAGATCTTTACCCGAAACGGGTTCTCTTAATCCTAATATATCAACTTCGCGGCCCCTGTGGTCTACTTCTATCTGTTTCCCTCCATTTCTTCCCCTAAGATAATCATCATAATACTTTTCTACTCCGTCCCTGCCCGTACGATCGTTTACTCTATACCCGTAATGCTTCAATTTATCAAACTCTGATCTATTAATATAACCCAGATATCCCAAAACAGAAGCAGCTGTTTTACCTTTAAGATATTCGCGTTTGGCCGAGACTTCCACCAACAGTCCCGGATAATTTCCAGCAAGCTCTTCTATTTTGATGACTTCTTCTATCCCTACATCCCGAACAATGACCGATGGTTCATAAGGTACTTTTCTGGCATTGCTCAATCTGGACAGGATTTCTTCTTCGGTAAGGTTAAGAACATTGCTTACAATACTCGCAAGGGCATTTTTATCCCTAACACGGTTATAAATAACCGAGATCTGGAAAGATAAAACATCTTTTACTAAAGGTTCTCCGTTCCTATCTGTAATCTTTCCTCGGGGAGCCATAAGAGGAACTATCTTTAATCTATTCTCTTCTGACATGACCTTGTATTTCTCATGCCGAAGGATCTGGACATATGCCAGCCCCACAGACAAAGAGAGCATGCAAACAACCAGTATAATGGAAAATATTTTAATTCTCATAGATAGGTCTATGTCTGGTATTTTAGTCTTCCAAATGAAACATTCTGCTCAATAAGAAAAAAAGACCGGGAGCCGAAACAATTGTCACCAGCAGGGGCTTCCAGTTATAAGTAAGAACGGTGAAAAACCCCGCGCAGCGCCCTTCGGAGGTTTTTAAACATAGAACATGAATAAATACGACCAAACAAACGGCAATCGTCGTTATTAAGACCTGTGCTACAGGATTGTACCTGTAAAATATGCGCCCTTCAAGAAAACCCATAGCCCCGATAATAGGGAACGTAAAAATGTCTGCCGAAAACGTTCCAAAGGAAAGACTCCCTCTTATTGCTCCCGCTACAAGAGCGAACACTACCGCTTCCGGACCGCTACGGAACATCCCTTCGAAAACCACCATCAGCAAGATAAGATCCGGCATCCAGGATATTTGTCCGGCCGCGGAAACCTGCAGGATAAAAGCAATTATCAACAATAAATAGACCTGTATAATCTTCTTCATTTTACAAAATCTTAGTATAGGCTTAGAAACTCTGGTTTTATCCAGGAACATTCAGGTTATCTAACGCACAAAACTTCTTCTTGGGCGAGTGGATTGGCAGAAGGTTCAATATCGGCGTATTTATAGAGACCTGTCCTGCTGCGTCCAACCGATATTATCCGTCCCATGATTATCCCCTTCGGAAAGATCTGACTATAATCCGAGGTCATTACTATTGACCCTTCTCGTATCTCGGCATCCACGGGCAAATATAACATTTTCGCTTTCCCTGCCCCGGTGCCGACTACAATACCGTTAATATGGGTATTTTTTATTTTTCCTCCGGATCTGAATGCGGGATGACTTATCAATATAACAGAACTGGTCTTATCTGAGGTCTCCGCTATTTTCCCCAACAGTCCTTCAGATGAACATACGGCAGCATCTTTTTTAAGCCCATCATCCGCACCCTTGTCGAGAATGAAAGATCCCACCCAATCATTAGGATCTCTAGCGATAACTCCCGCCGCTACTGTATCCAACTCGAACCGTTCGTTGAAACCCACAAGGTTTCTTAAACGTTTGTTTTCTTTTCTCAATTCTTTGAATTGTTCGTTCTTTAGAGAGAGTTCCGCAACGGTTTTTTTAAGTTCGCTATTTTCTTCTTCAAGATCCAATTTCTTGCGAAAATATTTTCCAGCTGTGGACCAGCTTTTGACCGGGACCGAAGTCACGACAACGGATATGTTTTTTATAAATGAGGATGCGTTAGAGAAAAAAAGGGAAAGAGATATCAACGTGATTATACACGCTGTAAGTATCCAGGATTTTTCTTTTGTATAGAATCTAGGCACATCGAATAGTTATTGACTATTGTTGCAGACTGCGAGCAACGGTTAATCTTTTAAGGTATTTAAGTTCACTCAAGACCTTGCCTGTCCCCAAGACAACTGCTGTCAAAGGATCATCCGCAATATGTACAGGTAGTCCCGTTTCTTCCGCTATTAGCTTATCTAGCCCTCTTAATAACGCTCCTCCGCCCGCTAATATTATACCTTTTTCTATAAGATCCGCGGAAAGTTCAGGTGGAGTTCTTTCAAGTGTTATTCTTACAGCCTCGACTATTTGAGCTATAGGTTCCGCCAAAGCTTCTCTTATCTCTTCGCTGCTTACATTTATTCTTTTTGGCAAGCCGGCTACCAGATCTCTTCCCCTTACTTCCATGGTCATTTCTTCGTCTAGAGGATATCCGGACCCTATGGTAATTTTTATCTCTTCCGCTGTACGTTCGCCTATCATAAGATTATAGGTTCTTTTCAGATAGTTTATTATGGCTTCATCCATTTCATCTCCACCTATACGTATAGATTTCGAGAAAACAACTCCCGCCAGAGATATGACCGCCATCTCGGTCGTTCCGCCGCCAATGTCTATAACCATGTTCCCTGAAGGTTCCTGAATAGGCAAACCCACTCCGATAGACGCCGCAACAGGCTCTTCCAACATAAAAACTTCTCGAGCTCCGGCATGAAGCGCCGAATCTTTTACCGCTCTCTTTTCCACTTCGGTTATCCCTGAAGGAATAGCGATTATGACCCTTGGTCTTACCAGTCTGCGAGAATTATGCACTTTTTTTATAAAGTACCTTAACATACTTTCGGTGATCTCAAAATCAGCTATTACACCATCTCTCATAGGTCTGATAGCGACTATGTTTCCGGGAGTTCTTCCCAACATGCGCTTTGCTTCCTCTCCTACAGCCAAGACATTTGATGTCCCGGCTTCAACGGCTACAACAGAGGGTTCGCACAACACTATCCCCTCGTTCTTTATGTACACCAAGGTCGAGGCGGTTCCAAGATCTATACCCATATCACTTGAAAACATTCCCAAGAAATTATCAAAATATGTTGCTAGCTTTTCTTTTATCATATTTTTCCCGTTCTTCTTTCTGGTGATGGATAGACCAGTATCTTATTACTGGTTAAAGAGAAATGATTATGATTCCAGTCGATATTATCAGATATTAATACCTATGTCAAACTTTTTTTATTCAGCTCATCGAATTTCATAAACTTCTACAAATGAACAGCTTGGACTTTTTAGTATGTACCAAAATTTATATGCCCTCTTTACGCGCTTACTACACTTTTAAGATCTTCCATGAATCCTGGATATGACGTATCTGCACACTTTGTGTCCTTTATGGTACATTCTCCGCCGGAAAGAAGTGCCGCGACGGCCATGGTCATGGCAATGCGATGGTCTCCAAAACTATCCAACGCGGCGGGACTGAACCTTTTTGCGCCGCCTCTGAAAAAAATTGAATCTTTTTCTTCGATTACGTCAACCCCCATACGCCCCAGGTTATCTGTCATAGTTTTTACCCTATTACTCTCTTTTACTTTCAACTCTGAAATTCCTCGTATTTCCGTATCCCCCTCAGCCATACAACCCGCCAGCATAAGTATAGGCACCTCGTCTATCAAGCTCGGTATTTCCTCCGCATTGACAATAGTTCCTTGAAGCTCTGAGGATTCAATTTGAATATCACCATAGGGTTCTCGACCATCCTCTCGATCATACTTATGATCCAGTATCGTTATCCCTCTACTCATTCGATCCAGCACCGTTAAAATCCCTGCGCGGGTAGGATTGAGTCCTACTTTCTTAAGTATTAATTTAGAATTTGGAACCAAAAGAGCACCCACGATCAAAAAAGCCGCACTTGATATGTCTCCCGGCACATTCACATCCCTCGAGATAAGCTCCTTACCACCGGTAATTTTCGTAGTTAATTTTTCGTGATTAATATCCGCAGAAAAGTTGTGCAACATTCTTTCAGTATGATCCCTAGAAGAAAATGGCTCTGTTACAGAAGTTTCTCCGTCAGCATATAATCCAGCAGACAAGATGCAGGACTTTACTTGGGCACTGGCAACCGAAGTTTTGTAACTAATCGGATCTAATTTGCTTTTTGCAGCCTTTATCTCTAAAGGAGGATATCCGTTCTGAGATTCTATTCTAGCACCCATATTACGCAAAGGATCCAGTATGCGTTCCATAGGACGAGAGGAAAGAGACTCATCTCCTGTAAGTGTAACATCAAAATCTTGTCCTGCTAAGATTCCCGAAATTATTCGCATGGATGTTCCTGAATTACCCATATAGAGGGGTCCTGCAGGCACCTTCAATCCTTTGAGTCCTTGCCCTTTCACAATAACTGACTCATTTTCTTTTTGTATTCCAATCCCCATTTTTTGAAAGGCCACAAGCGTACACATACAATCATCGCTTGAAAGAAAGTTATTTATACGGCATTCCCCGTTAGCTATCGACGCAAACATTATTGCCCGATGAGATATACTTTTATCGGCGGGAACAACGATCTCTCCCCTAAGCCCCTTCTCGGCTTTCCCAATTTTCCAATCCATTTATATCTCCTTAAAAATTTATTCTTCTCTTACTCAGGGTGGCGCCAAATGGGGCGTCCCCCCATTTCTTAGTCTGCCTTCGGCAGACTACATCCCACAGGATACTTAGCTCTTTTTTCTCTACATAGCATATGCCTTATCCTTAAAGGCTTCTTACATTAAAGAATTCTAAACATGTCCCGTCCGGCAATAGCTCTGTCACTCAAGGGTGCAAGTGTTCGCAGCGAGTTCCGCAGACCAAAGGTCGAGGACTGTCTGAGCTGGAACACTTGCACCCTTGAGTGACAGTCATGTATCTTATTGGGACCTCTCTTCTTCTGCAACTCGTATTACCTCTTTCATGTCCTCCGGCATCGGAGCTTTGACTTCCATTGTTTTGGCCGTTTCCGGATTGGTGAAAGTTATACTTTCGGCATGCAATGCATGTCTCTCCATTCCTTGAGGATAACCGTATTTAACATCTCCTAAAAGGGGATAATCTATATGTTTCATATGTACCCTGATCTGATGCGTTCTTCCTGTTTTGGGTTCCACTCTGAGAATTGTGAATTTACTAAATCTTTTTACAACGTGATAAACCGTATATGCGTCTTTTCCTCCTAATATATCAACATCCATCTTCTTTCGGTCTTTACTGCTTCGCCCTATGGGAAGATCTACTATACCATTATCGAGTTCTACTCTACCTTTGACCAGAGCAATATATGTTTTTTTTATAGTTCTGTTCTGGAATTGTTTCCCCAAGGACCTTAATACTTTATCATTTTTTGCGGCTATGATAACCCCCGATGTATCTTTGTCCAGCCTGTGGACGATCCCGGGCCTACCCGGATCTC
Organism: Candidatus Aadella gelida; assembly: GCA_030765205.1. Taxonomy (GTDB): domain Bacteria; phylum Omnitrophota; class Gorgyraeia; order Tantalellales; family Tantalellaceae; genus Aadella; species Aadella gelida. Next base: position 5,715 of record JAVCDB010000107.1, read on the forward strand.
CGGTATCCGGAAGATTGCCGCAGTGGTAAAGTAATGCATTTACCAAAGTTCCTTTCTTATTTCCGGCACCCGGATGCACCACCATCCCAGCGGGTTTATTTATCACCACTATCCCCGCGTCCTCGTAAAGTATCTCTAAAGGAATATTTTCCGGCTCCGCGAAAGAAGTTTCCGGATCGGGTATTTTTATGATCACCTTGTCGTTTTCACTCACCGTATACTTTGGCTTAACTGTCTCCCCATTAACCGTCACAAAATCATCGTCTATAAGACTCTTGGCATATGTTCTAGAATAGTCTTCACCTAATACAGAGGTCACAACCTTGTCTATTCTTTTATC
>JAVCDB010000020.1 GCA_030765205.1 Candidatus Aadella gelida
ACTAATCCTGTTTAACAACATGGAATCTTTTTCATCTGCACAAACAGGTGAAACTTGAAGAAAAAGGTTCTTACGATAAAAACCCGTTATGACCACATTCTGTGCTGGTACGTTAAATTTCGCGCACATATCATCTCTGACTCTCGGCGCTGCCGTAGCTGTTAAAAGAAGTATCTGCTTGATCCCAAACTCTTCTTTATAAAAAGGAATCTTCAAATATTCCGGACGGAAATTGTGTCCCCATTCCGAAATACAATGCGCCTCATCAACAACTAAGAGCGATATTTGCATCCCTTTAAGCTGAATTCTGAATCGCTCATTTTTAAAGCGTTCAACGGATATCATGAGTATTTTCAAGGATCCATCTCTCGCCTTCTTCAGGACATTATTATATTCTTCCCTGTCCATCGTTGAATCAAGTTTCGCGGCAGGAATATTTTTTCGCGACAAAAAATCGAGCTGATCTTTCATTAAAGAAAGTAACGGGGAAACCACTAAAGTTATCCCGGGTAAGAGAAGCGCCGGCAATTGATAGCACAAGGATTTACCTCCTCCGGTAGGAAATATCGCGACTGCGGACTCACCGACAAGGATCGATTCTATTACTTCTTCCTGCCCTTTCAAGAAGTCATTAAAGCCAAAATGTTTGTGTAAATTATTTCTGATCAAATCTTGCAATTTTTATCCTTCTTCCTGGTTTTATTGTTCTTGTTTTTATAATGGTTAAGAGCATTCCTCACTCACTTCGAACACGTTTTGCGCTTTGTAAGTATTATATGCGTTATATCCTCTATTTTCAACTGTATCCCTTTCTAATCCCTTGATAATCTTTATCATAAAACGGCGTGGCCCCCGTAAAACTGCACACCTTGCTCCTTTGCTTCTTCGCCGGGCATATCGTACTCATAATGCTCTACATACATCAGAGACATGTTCTCTATTCTTAAAAGTGCTACCAGTAAGAGCTCAAACTAATGGAGTTTTGACTATCCTGTATCTCGTGACAAAATTGAGACTACGGTTATTGTGTGATCATTGCGGAGCGGGGGGCACCCTTTTTTAAACTTGACTTTGTATCCTTTATTGAGTACAATTGTACTCATAAAGGAGTTCAAATGTTTGATAGTTTATATATCTCAAAATCAAAGATAAGAAGAGGGCTACTAGCCTTATTCTTTACAAACACTTCAAAGAAATATTACCTCAGGGAACTAGAACGCATGCTCGGTTATTCTGCCGGAAACATCAGGCGTGAACTTTTAAAATTTCAACAGGATCATCTTTTTGAAACAGAAAACGTAGGAAATTTGTTATATTATTCTTTGAATACCAAACATCCTTTATTCCAAGAATTAAAGAATATTGTCTCTAAGACAATAGGCGTGGAAGGCCTTTTAAAAAAAACCTTATCTTCCATAAATAAAATACAAATGGCTTTTATCTATGGTTCTTTTGCCAGCGGACAAGAAACATTTTCGAGTGATATAGATGTTATGATAATAGGCGACCCTGATGATTCTGATGTATATGAAAAAATATCACATTTAGAAAAAAAACTGGAAAGAGAAATAAATCCGTCTATTTATTCGGTTGAAGATTACAAAACCAAAAAAGATGAAAAGCGTGGTTTTATTATGGACCTTTTGGAAAAACCTAAAGTAATGTTGATAGGAACAGAACCTGACTTACAAAAACTCTGAAGAACAGCTTTTGAAGGAGCATTTAATCAGAAAATGCCCAATTGATCGCAAATCCATATCTAATCTTTTGAAACGTGCCCATATAGACCTAAAAAGCGCGGAAAGAAATCTTGATATAGATGAAGATTGCTCCTACAATTGCGCTTACAACGCACTTCTCCGTTCAGGGCTTGCATTGATGTTCAGTCGAGGATTCCGTCCGGATATTAAAAATAAGCATTTGACGATTGAAAGATTTGCGGATGCCGTCCTTGGTAAGGAATTTAAACAACTAATAAACAAATATGATTTCATGAGAAAAAAGAGACATAAATTCATTTATGCACCGGATATCCCCTGTTCTCAAAAAGAAGCGAAAGATGCCATCAAAACAGCTACGGAATTCGTGAATAAAATTTCAGAAATAATCTCTTCCGAAAACCCTCAATTCAAGTTTAAATTCTAGCCTCATTGATTCAAATATAAAATGAGACCCTTCGACTTCGCTCCCCTCGGCTTCGCTCGGGACAGGCAGGATCAATTCGCACTATGATTTATTATCACTTCGTTCAATAAATCATGTTCTCATTGGTAAACTAGAGATAAATGGGCCCTGTTATTCCGGCCTTTTTTAGTTAATATTCTGAATTAGCTGATAATTCCTCCCTTATCTCTATAGCATTATGCCCATTATAGTAACAATAGCCGATTGACTATAAATAGTTAACTAAAGGCGCTTTTAGAGATAAAGAGATAGGCGGGGCATCATTCTGTTATCTCATTTAATTGTAGGTAAAATTATTTTTGCTTTGCAAAAAGTTTTATCCCCGCAAACCTTTTAAACATCAAGCTATGCGGAGTATTTTAAAAAAGAAAAAGCCCTACAGCTGTTGCCAACTGCAGGGCTTTAGTTACTGGTGAGGCTATACACGCTATGGGACAGCTTGAATCTCTTATATGGGCACTAACTATACAGGGATTAACTCGTCTTACCCTGACCGTATTTAATGGGATTCCCAAAAATGGGCTGATTCTGAGATATGGTTCGAGGTAGATATACCCGCTCCGGGAAAGCCTCGAACTACCGATTTAATACAAAATATTGTCTATTTTGTCCAGTCATGAGGGGACTATATTGAGCTAACTTTATGTATATAAACGAGTTATGTTATGTCCGGGGTGGTTAGGCGGATATTGCCTTACTTGACAACATTATCTCTTGTTAAGATCATTTTTGATCTATTTCCGAAACAAGATATTCACTCAATTCTTTGAACCTTTCCGTGTTTTTACTATGAAAAGGCAATAATCGCTGATATTCTCTAACCTTTTCGGTGTTTTTTGTTTCAATAATTCTAACACTTTTG
>JAVCDB010000083.1 GCA_030765205.1 Candidatus Aadella gelida
AATTTCACTTCAAGGTTCTCCGGAACGTTCTTGCTCTCTTTCTCAAGCAGGCTTATATATTCCTCGGAAGCGGGCATTCCGGCTATCGTAAGGCAAAATTTATACCGGGATAATTTCGCGGCTTCGGCGGCTCCTCTGATAGAATATTCTACACCTTTACTGGGATCTATGCGACAAAATGTAACCAAATTAATCGTATCGGGCCTTTTGGCTAATTTCTTTAAGATTTTCTCGTCCTCCATAAGGAAATCGCTATTACACCCGCTGGCCAAGAGCACTATTTTGCTGTAATACTCTTCAGCTTTATCGTCGTGCTCCTTTATGATCTCCTTGATCTCTTCTTCTACAATGGGACTGTTTACCAAAATGTGATCCGCATAACGGCACATAGCTTCCCATTCGCGTATCCTTTTTAAGATTTCGGGAGTACCGTTAAAAGCTCCTACGAAGTCCCCTTTTCCCGTAACATATGTAGTTTCTAAAGCATGTAAATATGATATTGTCTTTGGCCTGATCCCAACAAGCTCTTTTGCCATATACCCCGGGACTATATGATGACCATGGAGCTTGACAACATCAAACTTTTCTTCATTTTCCCTCAGCCACTTTACGGCCACATCAGCAAAAGTTTTTATTCTTCTGAGTTCAGTTTCTTTGTCTCCCACATATGGATGTTCTATATCCTTATCGATTAGAAATCTAACCACATTCACGCCTTCTCGGCGTGAAACAGAATATGGCGTTTCCCATTCTGTAAGCTCAGCATTTTCTAATGTCTTATTAGTATGTATGGAAACAATTGTTACATCTAATCCTAACTTAACAAATTGTTCGCATATTTTCTCTACATGAACGCCGCCTCCACCAGTTGCGGTTTCCTTATACTGTAGCGTCACCATAGCAATTTTCATATTAAGCCTTTTCGCTGCCTATTTTTTCCTGCACTTCAAACCCTTTCTTACATCATTATCGATGCGGCTCCGAGAATACCAACATCTCCTCTTAGCTTAGCCCTTACAACTTTTGTTTTTTTAGCATAGAGATTAATGCTATGTTTAGGAATAGTTTCTCGTATATTCTTGAAAAAAATTCCTTTCATATTGGAAACCCCGCCGCCTATAACAATGATCTCGGGGTCAAGTATGCTTATCATTCCGCCTAACCATATCCCGATCAATTTACTTTGCTCGGAGATTATTTTTTGAGCAGCTTTGTCTCCAGCTCTTGCGGCATATTCCAGATCTATCATGGTTATTGCGCTTTTTGGTTTTTTAGGAAAATGTTTTCCGGGAACATTCTTTTTCAAAAACCTTCTCACTGTAGAAGGTCCTGAAGCTAGAGCTTCAACGCACCCCACATTACCACAAATACATTTGCCGTCCGCGTCGTCATGATTTATCGTAATATGCCCGCCTTCACCAGCCATACCATTTTTCCCGTGATATATTTTACCGTCTATAATAATAGCATTACCGACACCCGTACTTATAGTAACATATAGCACGTGCTTATAACCGACAGCTGCGCCCCACAAGACTTCAGCCATACCCGCAGCATTTGCATCATTTTCAAGTTTGACAGGTTTTTTAAACTTTTTCTTCACCATATCTACTAGCGGTACATTTTTCCAACCGTTAAGGTTCGGAGGATTAATAACTATGCCTCGGGCAGGGTCAAGTGGACCGGGAGCACCTATTCCTATTCCCAAAATATCTTTTTTGTTAATTTTGCTCTCACGAATTACTGTTTCTATAGAGGAATAAACCTGCTGGATAGATACCTTTACGCCTTCTTTGGCAAGCGTAGGAAGAATGACCTTGTTTTTAAGAACACCTTTCCTGTCCGTTATCCCAGTGGCGATCTTTGTGCCTCCTACATCAACACCTACAATATATTTTTTCATAATTTTAACCTGACTGTCATTATTGCATACTCTTTCAAATTTTGCAAAGGGGACACTCTCTCTTGTAACTTTTGACCTCCACTCACAGTAGCCGGGGTTTAAACCCCGGCCCTTGGCCTCCACTCACGGTAGTCGGGGTTTAAACCCCGACTACTACTATATAGGTTTCAGGTTTTAGGTGCCAGGTGTTAGAAAGAAAAATACCCACAAAACCTAGAATCTTTAACCTATAACCTGCTCTCTCACGATAATCGGTTCCTGTAATCTTCGTATCCAAATTTACGTATCACATTAACTTCATCTTTTACTGGATCATATATGGCTATTGACGGAAGACCTATTCCGTTAAAAGTATTGTTCTTCACCATAGTATAATGCGCCATATCCTTAAAAACTAGACGATCTCCCACTTTAAGAGGTTCTTCAAAAGAATATTCTCCTATCACGTCGCCCGCTAAACACGTTATCCCTCCGAGCCTATACGTATATGGATCCCTCCCGGGTGTTGAGGCGTTCTCAATTTCAGGCCTATATGGCATCTCAAGAACATCCGGCATATGTGCTGCGGCTGAAGTGTCCAGTATAGCCGTCTTCATACGGTTATCCACAATGTCCAGAACAGAAGCTATCAAAAAACCTGTATTAAGCGGGATAGCTTCACCCGGCTCGAGATATACCTCTACCCCATGTCTCTCTTTAAACCCCTGAATCAGTATGCAAAGTTTATCTACATCATAATCTTCCCGGGTGATATGGTGTCCGCCCCCAAAATTAACCCATTCCATATCTTTAATAATTTTTGAGAATTTTTTTTCTACAACTTCTAATGTCCTCTCTAAAGAATCTGCATTCATTTCACAAAGATTATGAAAATGTAGTCCCGTTATACCTTCCAAGGGCTTTTTGCTGAAATTACTATACTTTATTCCAAGACGTGAGAACGGCGCGCAGGGATCATAAAGTTTAGTTTCTACTTCAGAATGTTCAGGATTTATTCTTAGTCCGCATTTAACATTCTTTTTTTGATTATGAACACTATCCTTAAACTTTTCCCATTGCGAGAAAGAGTTAAAAATAATATGACTTGAGCACCTCAATATTTCTTCAAATTCATCCTCTCTATAAGCCGGTGCGCAAACATGAACGTTTTCGTTAAATTCTTCAGCCCCTAGACGTGTCTCGTTAAGCGAACTTGCCGAAGTACCATCCAGATAATCCCTAATAATAGGAAAGACGCTGAACATGGAAAACCCTTTCAAAGCCAATAATATCTTGCATCCCGTACGGTCTTTTACGGCCCTTAGGATCGAAAGATTCTTAATGAGAAGATCTTTATTGATCACATAACACGGCGTTTCCGTAACTTTATCTATCATGTTCATAATTCTTTAACCACCCATGGCAACCCGTGCATATTAAGTTTCTCCATAAAAGGATCCGGGTCGAATTCTTCCACATTAAACACTCCCTTACCTTTCCACTTACCCGTAAGCATCATCATTGCCCCTATCATAGTGGGTACGCCTGTAGTGTATGAAACTGCCTGGGCCTTTACCTCACGATAACACTCGGCATGATCACAAACATTATATATGTAAACTTTCTTTTTCTTTCCGTCTTTCACGCCTTCCATCATACACCCGATATTGGTCTTGCCTGTATAATTTTCACCCAAAGAAGAAGGCTCCGGCAAAACTGCTTTCAAAAATTTTAATGGTACTATGCTATCTCCGTTAAAATCAACAGGATCTATTCGTGTCATACCAACATTCTGAAGCACTTCTAAATGTTTAAGATATTCTTCACTGAACGTCATCCAAAACTTTATCCGTTTAAGCCCCTTTATATTCTTCACCAGAGATTCGAGTTCCTCATGATACATGAGAAACATTTTTTTGGGCCCCACTTCAGGGAAATTAAAAGTTTCCGATACTGAAAGAGAATCCGTTTCTATCCATTCTCCATTCTCCCAATATTTTCCGCGTTGCGTTATCTCTCGTATATTGATCTCCGGATTAAAATTTGTCGCGAATGCTTTTCCGTGCGAACCGGCATTGCAATCCATAATATCTACAGTATGTATCTCATCAAAATAATGTTTCATCGCATACGCACAAAAAATATTCGTTACTCCAGGATCAAAACCGCATCCCAAAAGAGCCATTATCCCTTTATCTTTAAATCTCTCCTGATAATCCCATTGCCATTTATAGCAGAACTTTGCCTCATCAATAGGCTCGTAATTTGCAGTATCTAAATAATCAGTACCCGTTTCAAGGCAAGCATCCATAATGGAAAGATCTTGATAAGGAAGCGCGACATTTATAACTAACTGCGGCTTAAAGTCACGTATTATAGCTACAACTTCCTCTGTCTTATCAGCATCAATTTGAGCTGTACGTATAGGTCTGTCAATCTGCCCTGCAATCTTGTCGCATTTTTCAAGCGTTCTTGAAGCTAAACATATTTTTTCAAAAACATCTTTCACTTGGGAACACTTATGTACTACTACGCCACCAACACCGCCCGCTCCGATAATTAATACCCGACTCATCTCTCTCCTCTTTTTATGGGAAGCGTCAAAACCGTGTTAACCCCCAGACTACACTTTCAGGTTCTCTGGTTCATGGTTCTTCTTTAGCTGCCAGGAAACCAGGAGATTTCGACACAAATTCGGATTTATAACTTATGTTCGCTATAGCTCCATAAGTTATATCCTCATTCGCCTCGGACATTACCCATCTATTCCATTTTTTCTAGTTTCTATACTCTCCCGAAGTATTTAAGTACCATTAAAGTAATATCATCCGACTGTTCAGCTCCTCTGGAAAATATCTTCACTTTTTCCCGAATGTCCTCTACCATCTCATGCGCACCGGCGGCGGTCAAAAGACATATTTCTTTCATCAAACTCTCTTCGGAGTATTGACATCCCTCACTACTAAGGGCTTCCGTAACTCCGTCAGTATACATAACCAGGGTATCCCCGCGTCCCAGGACGATTTTTTCATCCTTAAACACCGCATCCTCAAATTCTCCCATAACAGTCCCGGATGTGTTTTTGAGCGGACCATATTCTTTATTTCGCCTCAAGAGCATCGGCGGATTATGCCCCGCGTTAACATACAGGACCTCTCCTGTTACAATATTTAATATACCGTAGAATATAGTAACAAACATAGCCGATTGGCTGTCCCGACAAATTGCTTTATTTATATGCGTCATTACTTTCTCGGGAGACTTTACCTCTCTGGCCATAGTCCTTATAAGCGCAATAGTCATGGTCATCAAAAGTGCTGCTGGAACGCCTTTCCCGGAAACATCCCCAACAACAAAACACAGATTATCTTCATCTATAAAGAAAAAATCATAAAGATCCCCGCCAACTTCTTTTGCCGGATCGAGTATGGCATAAACATCAACCTCTTGATTTTTAGGAAAATCTTTTGGAACCATATCCATCTGGATATCATGCGCTATTTTTAGCTCTTTCTCTATCTTTTCCTTTTTGACAGTCGTTTCTGTTAATATCTTTATGTGAGTTTTAAGGTCTCCTGTCATTTTGTTAAACCCTTCCGCCAAATCCTCTATTTCGTCTCCCGTATTCACCTGGAAACGATAATCTAGATCTCCTTTCCCAACGACTTTGATCCCTCTATCCAGATCCAAAATAGGCCGTGTTATTTTTCTAGATAATCGGTATGCCAAGCCTACCACAGCCAGTATGGTTAAAATAAAAATGATCAATATCGTGCCTTCTATACTTCTAATATGTCTGTTTATTTCCCGATTTACATCATCCGCGGTAGAGATGATCTTGCTTTGCGCATTCATGGCCGGGCTAATTATCTCCTTAACAGGCATAACCAGTCCCAAGCTCCATTCCATGTTCATTATAGGCGCATAAGCTATATACTTTTCTTCTCCTTCGAATTTTGCGCGGCCTATCCCCTTCTTGCCGCTTATCATACTTTTTATAATGCTTTTAAATTTAGGGTCACTATCGCTTAAAAGATTTTCAGTGGTATATACTTCGTCCCATCTTGTATCTCCGGCATCCAGCCCAGGACGTGCAACAATATTCCCGTGTTTATCTAAAAGAACCGCATATCCTTCTTCCCCTATCTGTGTGCTTAGAATATCCTCACACATAACCTTAAGCGTCATATCTATTTCCACAACTCCCAAAAGCTTATTATCCATTCCATAAAAAGGAACAGCACAGGTTACAATAAGATCTTTAGTGGCAACATGTATATAGGGTTCGGTCCATATAACTTCTTTCTTGTCTGCGGCCTTTTTATACCAATGTCTCTCTCTGTAATCGTATGAAGCGGCCCTTCCTGTCCTCCAAGGATAGCTTCTGAAAACACCTGTCTCTGTGCCCATGCACACGGTGTTTATATTAGGATCATTTTCACAAATGATCATGAAGGCTTTATCCATATTTCCGGAAAGATCAATATCTCCCCTTACGCTTTCTTCATCAACTCCGGGAGCCAAAGTATAAACCGAATGTTCTTTGATATTATCCGGTTTTTCGTTCTGGCTATACGACTTAAGCGTTCCACGCACCGCCGGAGTCTTCCACAGATAAGCAGCGAACCCGCCGACTATTTTAACTTCTGTTTCCACTTTCTCAAAAAGCGTACTGCTTAATGCTGCTTGATCCTCGACAAGTTTGAGAAGATTTTTTTCAGCCTGGTTTTCCAGGCTTTTTATACTATCCTCAACCGCGTTCTCTCCCAAAGAAAGACTTTTCTCTAAAGCGCATTGCCCTAGATCCTTCATTCCCACAAAGACTGTGTATGCAAATAGTCCAAGAGAAACAAGAGACACTCCCAAGAGCGCTCTTAATATTTTGTTCCCGATACCATGCTTAGGTTTACTTTTCACGTTAAATCACTCTCATTCTGAATAATCTTTAAACCGCTTATTCCGTCTCTTCGTTCTCTTATAATATTATATATCATTTTTATAGTAAATAAGTATTTTTCACGCTGCTCTTTATTTAAGATTATCTAAAAAAAACGGAGAGCAATTACCCGTCTTTACGAGTACATTTCTCTCCGACCAAAACTCGACCTTTGTCAAAACTATTTATTATCCAATATAGTTTTAACGGTTTCAACTATTTCGTTCTCAAAAAAAGGTTTATAAAGACCCTTGCTTTCTCCGCCTTCTTCCACGAACCTCATTTCACTGGCTATGGTATTCTTGTCAACTTTGCCCGTCATAAAAACCACCGTGGCATCAGGTCTCACGCTCTTGATCCGCTCACATACTTCTACTCCGTCACCTTTGGGCAAAATAAAATCAACAAAAATGATATCATATATTTTTTCCCGGACCTTATCCAGGGCTTCGTCTCCGCACAATGCGTAATCAACTTCATATCCCTCGGTTTCCATCTCTTTCTTGAGCGCAATGCACACAAGTTTATCGTCATCTATTACAAGTATATTCCGCTTACCCATCGCACTCTCCTTTTCACATTAAACAATCACCTGGTTATTATACCAAAAAAAAGGGGAATGCAATACCTCAATTTACATTTAAAAAATTAGGGACGCTGCCCGATTAACTGGCTTTCTTTTGCCTTATTAATCGGGCAGCGTCCCTAATTTCGTTCCTAAAACTGCTACATATTACTGTATATTGTCAGCAAGAGCACTCCAAGGCCATTTTTCATCAAATGCTAGACCTTTAGTGTCTTTAGGATTGGCCATATAAAAAGTACCCATATCAACGGCACCATCCATTTCACGACTGGCGAAATACCATAATCCTTTAACTATACCAAGATCCGGAGCTCCGTCTTTAATGCCCTTAACTATCTGACCAGGGATCTCAACTACGCCGAATACAGTATTTCCTATACCTCTTAAAAGTTTGTTTCCGATCGGCTTAAGAGCGCCATTTACAAGATTCGGATCGAATATATCATACGCTGTTCCTTCTTCCCAAGCATACTCCGCATCAAGAGGAATACCTACACCGTCATTGTCTGCATTGTCTGCCGCCCAGAATCCGGCTACATCTCCAACACCCGAAAGTGTTCTACCTGTAGCGTCGCCGATACCTTTAAAAACACCACCAACAGTACCCAATATCTTATTGTTTTCGTTCCCCGCAAAACCTCTATTGTATCCCTTGACTATCTGTACCGGCAATTCTATCCAACCGGTCACAACATTCACAACACCTCTGAAAAGTTTTTGACCCATTCCCGTCAAAAGCTCTTCCGGTGTAGCATGAGCTAGTCCGGATGTCATTAATATGACCGACATAATAAGAACACACACTAATTTTTTGTTCATTCCCGCTCCTTTCTGCACTTTTTTACTAAACAATCACAATATTATACGGGTATTGTAATACCCTTCTTGCAAAATGTAAATACTAAAATAAGAATATTTTGTGCCTCGGTTTATTCTATTGGGTGGGGCTTCTCCTCTATTGCTATTTTTGCTCCTCGGTCTTCTCTTCTTTTTCCATATTCCTCATACCTTCAAGGGCATTTTCAAGATGCTCTGATATTATTTCCATCATCTTTTTATCCCCTTTATTCTGGTATAGTTCCATAGCTTTCTTTATATTTATCACTGCCAGATTATGTTCACCTGTTTGTGCATAAAGAGAAGCGATAACATAATAAGCTTCCGGATGATCCGGGTTCTTCCTAATAGCCTCATAACAATAATACTTGGCATTTTCAAGATCTTTCATCTTTTCATAATTATCAGCTAACAGAAGATGGGGCCTGATATTGAACGGTTTGGCCTTTACAGCTTTTAGATAATACGGGGTGGCCTCTTTAGTACCATGATAAAACTTCCCTAGAGCCTGTTGCGCTTCGGAAGAATATCTGTCGACCCTTAAGGCTTTTGAAATATTTTCCCGAGCTTCTTCTTTCTTCCCTAAAGCTAGATATGCCCTGCCTATTTCATTATAGACCTTGGATGAAGTAGGATCTAGTTCAGCCGCTTTATTGAGCAAGGGAAGCGCATCGTTGGGAGACTGATCTATATCCATCATGATCTTACCCAAATAGTAATAATCCTCCGAATCGTCTTCTGCCGGGACTGCCATGGCCCTTCTATAATATAGTTCGGCCTGCTCCCTGTATCCGGACATTGAACAAAATTTTATGACATCATAATATGCCCGCAGATAACCCGGATCTATTTCTATGGCTTTTTTTGCATATCTTATCGCTTCCCATACATTGCTTGTTTCATAATAAGATTCCGCCATGTCGGTGCAAAGCTCCGCATCATTCGGCCTTTTCCTGATATCCTTTTCAAAATACTCCAAGGCCTTCTGGAAACGATAATCGTTAAAATACCTTTTCCCTCTGCTTCCCCCTATCTCTATAGCTTCCGCGGGAGCGGCCATATTCAACCCCTGAAGTAATACGATCAAAAGCAGAACTATCCTCATTGATCACCATCCTTTGTCACACACCACAATATTGATTTCACTACATACAAACTAATCCCATACATTCTAGATTGATTAGACAAAAAAGTACATCGAAAAAACAGTTCATAGTTCGTTAGAGGTTAGACAATTGACTGTTGACTATTGACCATTGACTAAGAATTACTGATGCGCTAAGTTCCCGGGGACGTTCCATTTAGTACCACCCCTCAATCTTACAAACGTCCCGATCTTCTTAAGTAGCTGGGGTTTAAACCCCAGCTACTTAAGAATGACCTATATGAAAAACCAGATCCTCCGCGTTACATATCCTTATATTATATTTTTTCTGAGATTATTTGTTCAAGTTTTTCAGGAAGCTCCATGACAAGATCACGTATCTGGTCGCGTACTTTTCTGTAGCACGAGAGGATTTCTTCTTCTGTTTTGGCGTCTATAGCCATTTTGGGAGGGTCATCGAATCCAACATGCACTATCTTGGACTTGCCAGGAAACTGCGGGCATGTTTTATCGGCATGCCCGCAAACTGTTATCACATAATCGAACTCTATGTCGATCAGATCTTTGACCGATTTGCTCTTTTGTGATGAGATATTCACTCCCGCTTCTGCCATCACTTTTACTGCGCGCGGGTTAAGCCCATGGACTTCTATCCCTGCCGAATACGGCTCAACGGATTCTCTTTTTAGATGCCTGGTCCACCCTTCGGCCATCTGACTTCTGCAAGAGTTCCCGGTACACAAGAACAATATTTTTATTTTAGAATTATTTTTTCTCATAGTTCATAGTTGGTAGTTCATAGTTTGTAGTCTATAAACCCGTTGCGACCCCCGCTGCTTCGCTTTGCGAAGCAAAGCGACGGGGGGAAACAATCTCTGTCAATTGCCTATAGTCCAATCTTCCTTAACTTATGACTTCTACTGGCCGAAACACGGAGGTTTCACTGCACTTCGCTTGTGGAACCTGTAGGTAAATCTAAAGCAGTTTAACACGGTTTCGGCACACCTCGGACATTACCTGCCTGCCGTCAG
>JAVCDB010000085.1 GCA_030765205.1 Candidatus Aadella gelida
CAAATAAAGTCAGACTTATGGCTGCCGCGATCGGACTTGTCGTAGTGCTTACTTTTAATATCTTGTTTTCTCTGTGCGCGCTAACCGCTATCCACCTTAAGATCGTCTTGCCTAGTCCTTTTCCTTTGTCTTCTTCTTCATAAATCCGTATGTTAAGAATCATGATTTTTTCATTACTTCTCATTATGGCTATCGACCCTATTTTTTCGTCTTCTTTCCCTTTTTCCGTATTTTTTATATACCATCGGCTCGGACCTTCGTTTGTATCTTTTTTATCTGAATATAACGGATCCTTTTCTATTTTTATTGTTCCTCCAAGTGCCGGGTTATATAAAGTAATTGTTTTTGTGATTCCTCCTTCGTCGTATGTGTATTCCTCCCAGGTTATTCCTGTTTTGTCGTCGTATATTTTTCTCACCCTTCCCTGATCGCCGTACTCGGTTTTTCTCCCCGGGATATCTGTTTCTTTTTTGTTCTCCCTCTCTATCTCTTCCTCCTGCTGCAGCCGAATGATATTATTTTTATCCGGTTTTCCGATAAGATAGAGAAGTTTTGAATATGTCAACCTGACATTCTTTCCCTTTTTATCCTTTACTATCAGCCTGTCTTTATCTACAAAAGCTTTATATTCCGCGGGCCATTCGTCTCCTAGAAGAATATTGCCCGTCCCTTTTCCGATCGTTACATGTCTTCTCTCCGGAGCTAAGCCATCTTCCATAAGTGTCATGAAATAGTATTCCTGCTCTAGAAGGATCGCATCCAATTCTTTATTCCCAGAAAAAGGAATAATATTTTTTTCTTGAGTCACCCTTAAGGTTTCTTGTAGATATAGTTCTTTTGCTATTCCTGTAGTAGCGGGATTATGAATCTCTGCTATTTTAAGTTCTTTCTGCTTCCTGTGTGCTGTAAGGGCTAGCCATCTCATTATTGTTTTCCCGTTTCCTTCCCCCCTTTCTTCGTCAAAACGTATTGTGATGTCTTTCAGTTCTATTCTCTCTTCATTTTCGTTCGTCGTTACGCCTCCTATCCAGTCCTCTTCTCTATTTTCGTTTTCATAAAAAATGATCCACCTTACAGAACGATCGTGCTCATCTTCTTCGTTTTTCCCGAACATTGGGTCTCTCATAAGCTCTAGTCTTTTTCCAGAGCGCGGATTATATAAAAGGACCTCGTTTATCTGGCCCCCTTCATCTCGTTCATATTTTTCCCAAATTCTTCCCGTTTCTTTATCGTATATTTTTGTCAAGTTTCCTTGATCGTCGTATTCTTCTGTTCTTTCGGAAAATTTTTCCTGTTTTTGTTCTCCCTTTTTATCTTGCCCGGTTATGGAAAGGTCTAAAATCTCCCCCTTTCTATGCCCATATAAAAATTTTACCTGCCTGTCCTTATTTTTTGCTTCTACGCCTGCGGGAGGAATAACGTCTACTATGCGCTTTTTCCTTGTTCCCTCGTACATTCTGTCTATATTGTCATTGATAACATGGAAAGGCGTGTTAGGCTTAATGGCAAGAATTAGAGCAACCTCTATGCGAACCTGTTCATCGTACTGCCAGTTTGTATTATTGGTTATCTGGTTAAAGGCCGATGGGACTTGGATTTTTTGTTTTTCTTGGTCAGGCGCAGAAGCCCAAGACGCACTTTGGAATAAGAGCGTTGCGATGAGCGTTATAGAAATGATTTTTATATTTAATATTCTCATTGTTTTGAAAAATCTTCTACATGTTTATTGCTTTAACTTTTATTGTTTGATTATTATACTATATAGCATTAGTTGAGTCAAGAAAAAGCTAGAGTTTTTCTCGCCTTCTTCATCTCTAAAAAACTAAAAAAATTCCAAACCATAACCTCCTTTAAATAAAAAGACTTCTGGATCTTGGAGTCCCTAAAAATATGGATATATTAAAAATTGTGGAGGAGTGGCACCGTTAAGACATGGTTTTTTAATAGCGCCGTGGAGGGCACTTCTAAAATAGGGCCAAAAGGGGAGACTATCTTTTAGTCTGATAAAAAAATATAGGATGAATAGATAGGGCGGCGCTACAAGATAAGGCCTAGGAGCCGGTTCAGGTCTTCCGTTGAAAAAAACTGGATCTCGATATGTCCACGTTTTTTTCCTTGATGGATATTTACTTTTGTTCCTAATTTATGTCTGAGCTGTTCTTCGGTCTGCAGAATTTCCGGATCTTTTATTCTGCTTATCTTTTTTCTGGTTTCCCCGAGTTTCCGTACGAGGTTTTCCGCTTCACGGACCGACAGTCCTTTGTCGATCAAAAGTTTGGCTATCTTTTTTCTCTTCTGCTCATTGCCTACGGAAAGAAGGGCTTTAGCGTGTCCCATAGAAAGAGTTCCTTCTTCAACATAGTCCTGTATCTCTTGTGAAAGAGCGAGAAGGCGAAGGGTGTTGGAAATTGTTGTCTTGTCTTTTCCCATCATGATCCCCACGGTATCCAAGGAATGGGTAAACCTATCCGTAAGCTCTCTGTACGCCTTGGCTTCTTCTATGGGGTTAAGTTCTTCTCTCTGTATGTTTTCTATTAAGGATATCTCCAGACTATTCGAATCGTCTATATCTTTTCTTATGATAGCCGGGATTTCTTCTATATCAAGCTCCTGGGCAGCTCTCCATCTTCTTTCTCCCGCTATGATCTCGTATCCTTCTCCTTGAGGCCTTACTAAAATGGGCTGGATAACTCCTTTTTCTTTCATGGACATTACCAATTCTTTCATCTTTTTTTCGCCAAACTTTTTTCTGGGCTGGAAGGGGTTAGGAACAATGTCTGTTAACCTAATTTTTTCTATTGTTTCATTTTTCTTTTTTATGCTTTCAGGGATAAGCGCCTCTAGTCCTTTACCTAGTCTCTTCTCCATGTGTTCCCTCCATGTTTTCTATAACTTCTTTATTTATAATAGTTTCCACGCTAATAGGATTCTGCCTATCTATGATTTCCTGGGTTACTTCTTCATATCTTCTTGCTCCAACAGAATCGTTGTCATATAGCGCGATGGGCTTACCGAATCCAGGGGCCTCTGTAAGCTTTATTGTCCTTGGAATAATTGTTTTGTAAACTTTGTCTCCAAAATATTTTTTTACCTCTTCTATAACTTCTTTCGTTAAGTTAGTTCTGAAGTCCGCCAAGGTCATCAGGACGCCTTCGATCTCAAGTCCGGGATTAAGATTTTCTTTTATGAGCTCTACTGTTTTCATTAGCTGTCCTAATCCTTCTAGGGCATAGTACTCGCATTGTATTGGTATTATGATTGAGTTTGCTGCAGCTAATCCGTTTATTGTAAGGAGGCCGAGAGAGGGCGGACAATCAAAAATGACATAATCGAACTTTGCTGTTGTCTCCTGCAAAGCCTTCTTGAGGCGGTATTCCCGTCCCATAAGGTTCACAAGCTCAACTTCCGCTCCGGTAAGATTTATGTTTGAAGGCGCTATAAAAAGGTTTTCTACATCAGTTGGTACGATTGCTTGTTCTAGCTTGATGTGTTCGTGTAAAACGCTGTAGATACCTTTTTCCGTTTGGCTTTTATCAATGCCAAGTCCGCTGGTAGCGTTTGCTTGAGGATCAAGATCTATAAGAAGCGTTCTTTTTCCGTTGATAGCCAGATAGGCTGCTATGTTGAGCGCCGAAGTAGTTTTGGCTACTCCACCTTTTTGATTACAAAATACTATCTTTTTCATCTTGAAAAAATAATATCATATGTGGTGTGTAGAGTCAAGAGAAATACACTATATTATGTGTATGCTTCTAGAAACTTGAAAATAAAATATGGGGTCCCGGATGTGTAGCGAAGAGGTTTATTGCTGTTTCCTTTCGCTTGCTTCATGATCTTTCTTTGAAAGATCATGGGAAACGGCTGGTATCCGGACGTTTCCTTGCTTCCTCGTCAAAGAATGAGGAAAACATGGCTTTCCTCATTCTTCTTCTCGCACGCAAAGCAGCTAGCTACAGGGAACCTGTAAGTGTAGTTTTGGGTTTAATACGGTTTCATGACCCATAAGTAGCTCGCTATTAGTCCTGGAACCTGTAAGGGTAGTCTGGGGCATAACACGGTTTCCACGTGGAATATGAGAAGTTGTGCGTTCTAAGATTAGGGTTTTGCGGCTAGGGTTGCTCTGACCTTGGCTAGTTCTGCGCCTTTCATACCAAAAAGGCCTTTGTGTTCTTCTTTGAGAACCTCAATGGTTACCTCTGATTCTTTTACCTTGAGTACCTGTAGGGCCTTTTTTATGGCTTCCGCGATGGTAACAGCTTCAACTTCTATTGTCTTTTTTTTGTTCATCTTTTTTGTTCCTATTCCTATGCGGTTTTTTTACTAATGAAAGCCTGTTCTCCTGTCATCAAAATAGTGTTCGTGAGCCAGTATAACACTAATCCCGACGGCATCTTATAGAATAAGAACCCAAAAAATATCGGCATCATCAACATCATTGTTTTTTGCTGTTTAGCCTGTTCACCCGAGCCGGTGGCGGGAGTAATGGCTTGCGTTATCCTTTGTTGCACGACCATCATTCCCACCATTAGAAGCGGTAATATGTTAATGTGATCCCCCAACAAGGGCAAGGAAAAAGGTATTTGTACGCCGTCTGGTTTTGCTAAGTCCTTTATCCACAAGAAATGTGCTCCTTTTAGCTCTACTGACCTCATTAGGCCTTGGTATAAGGCAATAAAAATAGGCATTTGCAAGAGCATTGGAAGGCATCCCCCTAAAGGGTTTACATTGTGCTGCTTGTATAGCTCCATTGTTTCTTTGTTCAGCTTCTGGGGATTGTCCTTGTGGAGATCTCTCAATTTTTGTATATGCGGTTGAACTTGTTTCATTTTCTGCATAGATGAGAAGCTTTTAAACGTGAGCGGGAACAAAATAAGGTTGATCAGCAGCGTCAGAAGTATTATAGCTACTCCCCAGTTCCTAGAAATCTTATGGAAAAACCTCAGGATTAACAAGAGTTTCTTGCTGACTACTCCAAAAATGCCATAATCTATCATCTTGCTCATTTGATACCCGGTCTGTTCCAGGTTTTTCTGATCTAAAGGTCCTGCGTATATTAGATACCGGTTTTCTATGCTTTCTCCGGGAAACATTTGATATTCCTGGCTTATAATGCTTGTGCTTATCTTTTTGTTTCCCTCTGGTGTTGCAACAACGGCGCTTGGCGCTTCCATTGGTTTTGCTATCAGAGCGAAATATCTATTTTTTGTTCCTACCCAAGTTATTTCCCCTTTTTTTTCTTGTTGCTCTTTTAGTTTTTTGATCTTCCAAACGTTTCCGTCTATCAGAACATCTGTTTCGTCAAAGTTTCTTCCCGCAATACTTGTAGTCACATCTAACTTTGTCGGACCTTCTATGCTATAAAAAAGGCTTCTATTTTTCGCTGAAAGGTTTTTGATTTCAACGTCTAACGTCATTTGGTTAAACGTGTTATGAAAAGTATATGTTTTTTTAATGGCAACCAGGCCGGGTTCTTCAAAAGTATATTCAATTGCACTGTTCTTTTTCTTTAGAGTAAACTTTTCTTTTTCTGTCCCGGCTAAAATCCCTCCTGATGTTACTAAAAGATCCTTTTCTCCCTCTTTAGCGCTATAAAGAACATGTTCTTTCCCGTCTTCGATGAACCCTTTCAAGGCTATCTTTTTTATCCCAGCTCCTATGTCCGAGAACGATAAGGTGTATTTATCTGTTTCTATTGTCGTTATTGTTTCTTTCGCGGCAGTAACATCCTTTGAAGTTTTTTTCGTCTCAACCTCTCTGGTCACAAAGCTTTGCGTCGTTTCGCTTGTTCTCTTAAGAGGAGTTTTTACGCTTTGTTTTTTCGGGGTAAAAGCCTGAAAAAGTAAAAGTATTCCCAATGATAGAGCTAATGCTGTTATTAATTTTTTGTCCATAATCTCACTTTTCTTTTCTTGTTTTTCTTACCGGGTCATGTCCGCCTCTTGAAAAAGGGTTACATCTAGCTATTCTCCACAAAGAAAAAAACGTTCCCTTTATGACCCCATGCTCTTTTATGGCTTCAGCGGAATATTCCGAGCAAGAAGGATAAAACCTACAACTCTTTATAAAAAAAGGACTTATATGTTTTTTATATTGTTCTAGTACCTTGATTATTGCTTTTTTTATCATTCTTTTCCCAAAAGCGTTTTTATCTCTTCTTCCAATATTTCAGATAAATTCTTTCTTTTTGTTTTCTTTATGGGCTTTGTTATGTGAATGATCCGTCTTTTTTTCTTGGTTCTCTTTTCGGGAAGAGACGTGAAAAAAGCATATATGCGCCGTCTTATGTAGTTTCTCGTAACTGCCAGGGGAATCATCTTTTTCGGGATAATAAGACCTACCGCGCTTTCGTCTCCCGAGGAGCTATCCGAATATACCGTCATTTTAGACCCCCGGAGCCTTTTCCCTGAGGCCAAAATGTCGCTAAATTCTTCTTTTTTAAGAATATGCCTTATTTTCACTATGCGGATAAAACTTTTTTGCCTTTTTTCCGTCTTCTACGTAAAATGTCCTGGCCGCTTTTAGAGCTGCTTCTCTCTCTAAACCCGTGTTTTCTTTTTCTTTTCAATTTAGATTTTGTCTTTATATTCTTCTTCACAGACCGCTCCTTATTTAGTAGTTACTATTTCTATCCTCTAGAGGATTTATGATTATATCATACGTTTATGCTAAGTCAAGTAAAATGACCGTTTGTGATCTTTAATAAAAATATATTCTGTCCCTAGTCTTGTTGCCGGGGTTCTGCCTGTGCGAGAAGGGGGTATCAGGGCTCAGGAGAATCTCACCTATTTGCCTTTAAATTCTCTTTCTTGAGCCTTGCTCGGCGCCCTTGTCCGTGAGGGGGATTTGAGGTTCTTCGGGCGCGTATAAAAAATGCTTGCATTAACCTCCTCTTATGCATATAATGGTCTTCGTTATCTGGCGGGTGTTTTTATCTGTGGATAACTTGTTGATATCCCTTTGGTTAGTTGTGTTTTTCCTGTTATCGTTTGTTAATAACTTTTCTGTGTCACTTTAGTCTTATTATGGAAAATATCTGGGATAAAGCCCTTTCTTTTTTACAATCAGAAGTTAATGAACAAGTCTTTACCGCTTGGTTTTTGCCTATTCATCAGGCCTCCTGCGATGACTCTTCTATAACTTTGTCCGTTCCTAATAAGTTTTTTGAGAACTGGATAAAAGAAAAGTATATTAGCCTTATTAAAACGTCTGTGCAGCAAGCGCACGGAAAATCTCTCTCTGTTTCTTTTAAAATTGTTGAACCTTCTCCGTTGGAACAGGAACCTCTTGTTGCTCCGAAGCGGGCGGCTCAACCTCTTTCTTCGTCCGAAGAAGAAAGGGCCCAAAGTGCCCGCAAAGAAAAGAACGATCAAAAAGAAAATTGGTTAAAAACCGTTTTCTCCGGGACTCGTTCCGCTTCAGAAAACAAAACCCCTCCTCCGGGTTTTAATCCGAATTATACTTTTGATAATTTCGTCGTGGGAAGCAGTAACCGCTTCGCTCACGCTGCATCTTTGGCTGTATGCGAAAAGCTTTCCAAGGTTTATAACCCTCTTTTCTTGTACGGTGGGGTAGGCCTCGGAAAAACACATCTTATGCAGGCTTTAGGTCAAGAGGTTCTTCGTCACTCTCCGAAAGCAAGGGTTCTTTATATTTCAAGCGAAGAGTTCACTAACCAACTTATAACAGCAATAAGAACAAAGTCTACTCCTAAGTTCCGCGCTACATATAGGAATACGGTTGACGTCTTACTTATTGACGACATCCAGTTTATCGCCGGTAAAGAATCTACTCAGGAAGAGTTCTTCCATACTTTTAACGCTCTTCATAACGCCCATAAACAAATTGTTCTCTGCAGCGATCGTTCTCCCCAAGACATTAAAGATCTTGAAGAAAGATTAATCTCTCGTTTTGCCTGGGGTTTAATAGCTGATATACAGCTCCCTGACTTTGAAACGCGCATAGCTATTATGGAGAAAAAAAGTGAAACGGAATCTATTAAAGTTCCTAAAGAAGTCCTTTATTTTTTAGCTGAACACGTTAAGACAAATATTCGGGAAATGGAAGGCGCTTTAATCAGGGTTGTGGCTTATGCTAAACTTACAAACTCTGTAATGTCTGTTCCTTTAGCAAAAGAAGTTTTAAAAGGAATGATCTCGGCTGAAGAAAAAAAGATAACAATAGATCTTATCCAAGGTGTTGTTTCTGATTTTTTCTCGATCCCAAAAGAAGATATGAAAACAAAAAAAAGGTCACGCTCTCTCGCTTATCCGAGACAATTAGCAATGTTTCTTTCGCGAGAGCTTACTGATTTTTCTCTCCCGGACATAGGGAGATCTTTTGGGGGAAGAGACCACACAACAGTTTTGCATGCTTTTGATAAAATTAAGAAAGAATTGGCCGGAAATGAGACTACGAACAAAACGATAGATAAACTTCGCTCATTGATAACCGGGTGACTGTGGATAAGCTGTGGATAAGTTTTATGGTTAGTTTCTTTTTTATCCACAGCTTGTTCTTTATGTATGTTATTTATTTTAAATGGTTTACAAAGTTATCCACAGTAAACACATGCTCTAATGCTATTACAACTACTATTTTTTGAAAAAAGAAAGAACTTAAGAGCCTTACCAGGAGGTCTTTATGGAAGTCAAAACAACAAAAGAATCTTTATTGAATGGAATACAAAACGTACAAAATGCTGTTTCTCAAAAAAGCAGCCTACCTATATTAAGTAACGTTCTTCTTGAGGTGGAAGGAGAAACCCTTACTTTAACAGCAACAGATCTTGATATAGGAATAAGTTCAAAAATTAAAGTACAAGTGGAAACCGCGGGAGCCATAACTATTCCTGCAAGGAAATTTTTTGATATAATCAAAGCTCTTCCGGACGGAAGTGAGATCTCTCTTACCGCTAGGAAAAACAATTTTGTTTCAATTAAAACGGGAAAGTCTCAATTTAAAATAATTGGCCTTCCAAAAGAAGAGTTCCCGCAGCTTCCTATTTTTAAAAATAAAGATGCAATAACAGTTGAGCAAAGCGTTTTAAAAGAGATGATGAACCTTACAGACTTTGCGATCAGTAGGGATGACAGCCGGTTTATTTTAACAGGAATATATTTCTCAATAAAAGGAGATAAAATAAAGCTAGTGGCAACAGACGGAAGAAGGCTAGCGGTAAGCCAAAAAACTTTACCAAAAAAAACAATAGTAGACAAAACAATAGTCATACCAACTAAAGCTGTACAAGAAATAAAAAGGATGTTAGAAGAAGATGGAGAGGTAGAGATAAAGTTTAGCGACAACCAGGTAGCTTTTGAATTTAAAGACAGCTATATAGTCTCGCGTCTTATAGAGGGAGAGTATCCTAATTATAAAAATGTTATCCCTGAAAAAGACGGAGAGGAGATAAAGGTTGTAAGGGAAGACTTTTTAGCAGCCGCAAAAAGGGCTAGCATTTTTACAGATCAAGACTCTATGGCGATAAAACTGAATATAAAAAAGAAAAAAATGACAATATCTAAAAACACTCCTTATTTGGGGGAAGCTAAAGAGGAAATAGAAATAGACTACACGGGAGAGGAAGAAGTTGAAATAGGGTTTAACCCGAGATATTTAATAGATGTCTTAAAGAATTTGTCTGGCGAAGAAATAGCATTCGAAGTCAACGGAGCAAACAAGCCCGGGGTAGTTAGAATGGGAGGAGAGTACACTTATGTGGTTCTTCCTATGCAGCTCAATAGCTAGGGATATAAAGAAAAAATGGAAAAAAAGCAAAGAACGGACGGAAAACACGTAAAGAGCTTAATAGATGACCTCCTTGGAAGAATAGAAAAAGCCGCCCAAAAAAAAGGAACCCCGACTAAAGAGGCATGGGAAAGAATAAATAACGAGGAATTAAAAAAACATGCGAGAGTAATAAACGTTAAAAGAGGCGTTCTTATGGTAAAAGTAGACACCTCAGCAATGCTATATGACCTTACAATAAAAAAGCGAGACATAATAAAAGAGTTTAACGAGGGATATGAAAGTAAGAAAAAAATAACGGACATAATGTTTAGAGTGGGAAGTCTTGAAGAATAGAAGAAGGAAAGGAAAAAATGGCCACAAAAAAAGAACCTAAAAAAAAGAAAAAAGAACCCGAGAAAAAGTATGACGCTACAACTATACAGGTTTTAGAGGGACTTGAAGCTGTTAGAAAAAGACCAGCTATGTATATAGGAGACACCGGGAAAAGAGGGCTTCATCACCTGGCTTACGAAGTTGTGGATAACTCTATAGACGAAGTGATGGGAGGATACTGTGACAAGATTGATGTTGTGATACACGCTGACGAAAGCGTAACGATACGCGATAACGGAAGAGGCATCCCGGTTGACATACATGAGAAATTAAAAAAGCCCGCCGTAGAAGTAGTAATGACCACGCTTCATGCCGGAGGGAAATTTGATCACAGAGTATACAAAGTCTCGGGCGGACTTCACGGCGTGGGAGTAAGCGTTGTGAACGGGTTAGCCGAATGGCTTGAAGTAGAAGTGAGTAGAGACGGGAAAGTGTACCATCAAGAATATAGGGGAGGAAAAGCCGTTTCGAAGCTAAAAACTCTTGGAAAGACAAAGAGCACGGGAACCGCAGTAACGTTTAAACCTGACGAGACGATATTTACAGAAACCGTGATCTATGGCTACGAGATATTGTCTACGCGCCTTAGAGAACTTGCTTTTCTTAATAAAGGGGTCACCATAACTCTGACGGATGAAAGAACTGATACTTCCGCGGAATTTTTCTATAAAGGCGGGATAGCGTCTTTTGTAGAACATATGAGCAAGAACAAAAAGCCGCTACATAACAAAATAATATATTTTGAAAAAGAAAAAGACGGAATAAATGTAGAAGTTGCAATGCAGTACAACGAGGGATATTCGGAAAATATTTACAGTTTTGCTAATAATATAAATACATCAGAAGGGGGAACACATCTAACGGGATTTAAGTCTGCCTTAACCAGGACGGTAAAAAGCTATGGGAAGAAAAGAGGAGCAATAAAAGACGAAGCTCTTTCAGGAGACGACACCAGAGAAGGGTTAACTGCGGTAGTAAGCGTAAAAGTGCCCAACCCCCAGTTTGAAGGGCAGACCAAGACAAAGCTTGGGAACTCTGAAGTGGAAGGAATAGTGGAAGCGGCCGTTAACGAAATGTTGGGAGCCTTTCTTGAAGAAAACCCGGCAGTAGCGTCGCAGGTCACGAAGAAAGCTCTAACAGCTGCCAGAGCGAGAGAAGCTGCGAAAAAAGCCAGAGAACTTACCAGGAGAAAAGGGGCCCTAGAAAGCGGTTCTCTTCCCGGAAAGCTTGCTGATTGTTCGGAAAGGTCGCCCGAACTTACTGAACTGTATCTTGTTGAAGGAGATTCTGCGGGGGGGTCGGCAAAACAGGGAAGAGACAGAAGGTATCAGGCAATCCTCCCTCTTAAGGGGAAGATATTGAATGTCGAAAAAGCCAGGATCAACCAGGTTCTTAACAACGAAGAAATCAAAACCATAATCACTGCTCTGGGAGCCGGGATTGGTGAAGAATTCAAAATTGATAAAACAAGATACGGGAAAGTTATAATAATGTGTGACGCGGATGTGGACGGATCACACATAAGAACCCTAATACTTACTTTTTTCTTTAGGCAAATGAGAGAGATTATTGAACAGGAAAAAGTGTATATAGCTCAGCCTCCGCTTTATAGGGTCAAGAGAAAGAAAAAAGAACAGTATATAAATACCGAAGAGGAAATGAACGAGTTCCTTATTGAGCAGGGAATAGAGGGAATGAAAGTGTGCGGGAACAAAGACAAAAAAGAGATGACAGAAAAAAAGGTGAAAGAGCTTTTGGAACTTTTAATAAAGCTGGAGCACTTATCTTCGGCAATAGAAAGAAGAGGGATTAAGTTCGGGAAATATCTTGAGCTCCGGCAGGAAAAAACAAAGAAATTACCGCTTTATAAAATAACAGAAGAAGGACAAGACGGGTATTTATATTCTGATGATGAACTAGCAGAAATAAAAGAAAAAGGCGGGAAAGAAAAAGAAATAGAAATGGACAACGAGAAAAACGAGGAAGAAAAAGATGGAGCCGGAGAAAAACCTATGGCTGTCCATGAATTTTACGAAGCAAGAGCGCTGGAAAAGATAACAAAAGAGATTACCAAGTTTGGTTTGGATATTGGAGATTATGAAAGAGAGAAAAAAAATAAAGATAGCAAAGAGAAAAGAGAAGAGCAAAAACCGGTTTTTGTGATAAACGGCGCAGAGAAGATCTTTTCGCTCAAAGGCCTTCTTAAGCATGTAATGGAAGAAGGAGAAAAAGGGCTTTCTATCCAGCGCTATAAAGGGTTGGGAGAGATGAACCCCGAGCAATTATGGGAAACGACAATGGATCCTGAGAGGAGGACGCTGCAGAAGGTAACCGTTGAAGACAGTGTTCGGGCAGATGAAATGTTCACCATACTTATGGGAGACATTGTTGAACCCAGAAGAGAGTTTATTTTAAGGCACGCAAAAGACGTGAAGAACTTGGACATTTAAGAGCAGGTTATAGGTTATAGGTGTTAGGTTATAGGTGAGAGGAGAAAGAAAAACTAGAACCTGGAACCTGGCACCTAAAACCAGATTAAAGAGAAAGGAAGAAGATGTATACCAGAAACGAAAAGATTATTCCCATACATATCGAAGAAGAGATGAAAAACTCTTACATCAATTATGCTATGAGCGTAATTGTGGGCAGAGCTTTGCCGGACGTTAGAGATGGCTTAAAGCCGGTGCACCGGAGGATACTGTATGCGATGAAAGATATGGGGCTCGTCCATAGCAAGGGGCCCAAAAAATGCGCGAGAATAGTCGGTGAGGTTCTGGGAAAATATCATCCGCATGGAGACAGCGCGGTGTACGATGCTTTAGTCAGAATGGTCCAGGACTTTTCATTGAGATATCCCTTGGTAGACGGACAAGGCAACTTTGGGTCTATAGACGGGGACTCCGCAGCTGCCATGAGATATACGGAAGCAAGGCTCCAGAATATTTCGGAAATGATGCTTAAAGACATTGAAAAAGAGACCGTAGATTGGCGCCCAAATTTTGACGGATCTTTAAAAGAGCCGGTAGTGCTTCCTTCGGCTCTGCCAAATCTGTTGCTTAACGGATCAAGCGGGATAGCGGTCGGCATGGCTACAAACATTCCGCCGCATAACCTAAATGAAATAGCGGATGCTATAGCGCACGTTGTTGATAACCCGGCTTGTTCCGTGGACGAGCTTCTTCCCATAGTTTCGGGCCCCGACTTCCCTACGGGTGCCCTTCTGTGCGGACGCGACGGAATAAGAAAAGCGTACAGAACGGGAAGAGGCAGCTTGAAACTGCACGCGAAAGCTCATATTGAGCAGATGAAACAAGGAAGAGAAAGAATAGTCATAACAGAGATCCCGTACCAGGTTAACAAAAGCCGCCTAATAACTTCAATGGCGGACCTTGTGAAGGGTAAAAAGATTGACGGGATAACGGACATTAGAGACGAATCGGATAGAGACGGAATGCGTGTTGTTGTTGAGGTCAGACGGGGACAAAATGCGCAGGTTGTCCTGAACCAGCTGTATAAGCATACGCAGATGGCAGGCACCTTTGGCGTAATAATGCTAGCCATAGTGAACCAGCAGCCGAAGATCCTCGACTTAAAAGAGGTTTTAGAGGAGTTCATAAAACATAGAAAAGAAGTTGTTATAAGAAGAACTAAGTTTGATCTGGCCAAAGCCGAAGCAAGAGCTCATATTCTGGAAGGGTTAAAGATAGCTTTAAAAAATCTCGACGAAGTGATAAAGGTAATAAAAAAATCAAAAGATCCGGAAGAGGCAAAAACAGCATTAATAAAAACATTCAAACTCTCGGAGATCCAGGCGCTTGCTATCCTTGCCATGAGACTGCAGCAGCTGACTAATCTGGAAACAAAAAAAATAGAAGACGAGTATTTGGAGCTATTAAAACTTATCGAAAAGCTTAAAAGTATTCTTGGGAGCGAGAAAAAGATATATAACATAATAAAAGAAGAAGCCTTAGAGGTTAAAGATAAGTTCGGAGACGCAAGAAGAACAGAGATAACCGGGGCCGCGGAAGACATAGACATAGAAGACTTGATAGCAGAAGAGGATATGGTTATTACTTTAAGCCACGCGGGATATATAAAAAGGTTTCCTGTAAGCGCATATAAAAAACAGCGAAGAGGCGGGAAAGGCGTGACCGGAGCGGAAACGAAAGAAGAAGACTTTGTTGAACATCTTTTTGTCGCCTCCACGCATGATTATATGCTTATTTTTACGAACGCCGGGAAGCTTTATTGGCTGAAAGTTCACGAACTTCCACAAGCTGGGAGAAGAACCAAGGGGAGGCCGATAATAAACCTTCTCGGGATATCGTCGGACGAACAAATAACTTCAGTTGTTCCGGTAGGGGAATTCACGGAAGGAAAATACGTTGTCATGGCTACCGAGCAGGGAAAAATCAAGAAGACCTCTCTGACGGCCTTTAAAAATCCTCGCAAGGGAGGAATAATTGCTGTTACGTTAGGGAAGGGGGACACTCTTATCAGTTCCGTGCTTTCGGAAGGGAAGGACCAGATCTGTATAGCGACCTCTTTGGGGAAAGCCATAAAATTCAACGAAAAAGACATAAGAGCAATGGGCAGAGGAGCGCAAGGAGTTAGGGGCATAAGCCTCAAGAAGGGGGATAAAGCCGTAGGGATGGTTGTCGCCAATCCGGAAGAATCTCTTCTTACGGTTACGGAAAAAGGATACGGGAAGCGAACCGACTTTGAAGAATACAGAACACAAAGTAGAGGCGGCAGCGGAGTTATTAACCTGAAAGTCGTTGAAAAGAACGGAAAAGTAGTAGGGACTAAAAGCGTTAAAGAAAATAACGAAATAATGCTGATTTCTGTAAAAGGAATGGTGGTAAGAGTTTCGGTAAGTGGAATAAGCAAAATAGGAAGATCTACTCAAGGGGTAAGAGTGATCAACCTTAAATCGGGAGACAAGCTAACGGCAGTAGCGAATGTTGTAGCAAAGGAAGACGAAGAAGAGACTCTCGATGCAGAAGAATAAAAAAAAAGAGACCGCCGAAAAAATAGTTGCATTTCATATTGGGATTATGTAGAATATGAAATTCTATAGCGCGTCCCCATCGTCTAGCCCGGTCAGGACACCAGATTTTCATTCTGGCGACAGGGGTTCGAATCCCCTTGGGGATGCCATTCTATTTTCGGCGGCAAACAGCCAAAAGGAAAATGGAAAATAAAAAAGAAGAAATCAAATTAGCGGGCAGTATATAACAACAAAGATGTAGACTGCCCGCTAATTTCTTTAAGAAAGGAAAACATGGACATAGAACAGCTCTGGGAAAAAGCTCAGAAAAAGACTGAGATAGTAAGGGGAAGAGTTAAAAGCCTGCCCACCTTCAAGAACACAAAGGTTCCGTATATCTTTTTTGCGGAGTCGGCGCTGAACGAAGGACATACTATTATCAGAAAAGGAGAAGTTTTGGTAGAGAGGCCAATGATCCTGCTTCCGGAAGACCTGCCTCAATTTGACGGGTTTGACCTGGAAGAGGACATGGATATAGAGCAAGGAACTCTTCAGATGTTCTTTCTTATGCGGGGAATAAGGCTTCCTTCTTTAAAGTACAACAACACAACGTACAAACTCGATCTTGTCGAAGAATCATTAGCTGCGACAGTGACTAAATATAAAAAAAAGATGGAAAAAAAAGAAAACGTTACAACGGCCCTGATACTCGGACCGGAAGACTGCTGGCAATTTTCTCTTTTTCTTTATATGGCGCGCCTTGTAGGAAGATGCGTGCGGAACGACATGATAAACTTTATTGATAGGTTTAATGAAGATATAGATTAGACAGATGCGAAAAAGGACTGCACTATGTGCGGAATAATTGGATATACTGGAAAGAAAAACGCGACACAAGTTTTGGTTAAGGGACTGTCCAGGCTTGAATATAGAGGATACGATTCTGCCGGGGTTGCCGTTATACGGGACCAAGAGCTGGTTATCCGCAAGAAAAAAGGGAAACTATCCGTTCTCCGGGACGACCTAAAAAAAGATCCGATTCAGGGGAAGACGGGAATAGGACATACCCGCTGGGCTACTCACGGAGTTCCTAATGATGTTAACGCTCACCCTCATTACGACCACAAAGAAAAAATTGCTATAGTTCATAATGGCATAATCGAGAACTATTTAGACCTAAAAAAAATGCTGGAAAGAAAAGGGTACAAGTTTGTCTCGGAAACCGACAGCGAAGCCATAGCTCATCTTATCTCTTCAAATTATAAGGGAGATTTGCGTAAAGCTGTTCAAGACTCAGCTAAACAAATGGAAGGCTCTTATTCCATAGCGGCCGTACATAAAGGAGAGCCGGGAAGAATAGTCGGGATGAGAAACGACAGCCCTCTTATAATAGGAATAGGAGAAGGAGAGAACTTTATAGCTAGCGATATCCCCGCCGTTTTAGACTACACGAAGAAAGTTGTCTACCTTGATAATAAAGAAATTGTGGACCTTAACGAAAAGACTGTTTTGGTGTACGGACCAAACGGCAGAAAGAAAAAGAAAAAAGAAGTAGAAATAAAATGGGACATTTCCCAAGCTGAAAAGAATGGGTTTAGGCATTTTATGCTGAAAGAGATATTCGAACAGCCGGAAGTCATAAAGAACATTCTGGAAGAAAGGATAGAAAAAGAAAACGTTAAATTTGATGAGCTAAAAATAACCAAGAACCAACTTAAAAAAACAAAAAAAATAGCTATAGTAGCTTGCGGAACGGCATATCACGCAGGGCTTACTGCGCAATATGCTATAGAAGAAGTTGCGAAAGTCCCGGTATGGGTAGATACATCAAGCGAGTTTAGGTATAGAGATCCGCTAGTAGATAAAGAAACTCTGGTAATAGTGGTGTCTCAATCGGGAGAGACGGCGGACACTTTAGCAGCCTTAAGAGAAGCTCGAGAAAAAGGCGCAAAAGTGCTGGCAATTTGCAATGTTCTGGGCAGCTCGATTGCAAGAGAAGCCGACGGAGTAATCTATACTCATGCCGGTCCTGAAATAGCAGTAGCGTCAACCAAGGCCTATACCGCACAGCTAGTTGTTTTATATTTATTTGCTTATTACCTAGCTTCCGCACGAGGATCAAAAAAGAACAGTGGGTTCATAAAGGAGATAAAGAGCTTACCGGCAGCCGCTAAGAAGCTTCTTGATCAATATTCTTCCAAGCGGAACAAAATCGCTAAATATGCTTCAGAATTTCATGAATATTATCTTGCGCGTAATAATAAAAGCTGTTTTCTGTACTTGGGACGAAATGTAAATTATCCTAACGCCATCGAAGGAGCTCTTAAGCTTAAAGAAATATCCTACATAAGCGCTGAAGGGTACCCTGCGGGAGAAATGAAGCACGGCCCGATAGCTCTTATTGACGAGAACCCATGGGTTGTCTGCATTGCGGTCAAGGGAGCAACTTATGAAAAGATGCTGTCGAATATACAGGAAATAAAAGCGAGAGGCGGCATAATAATAGCGATAGCCACAGAAGGCGACGCAAAACTAAAAAAGAGTAAGGTTGAATATGTTATTGAAACACCCAGGATAAAAGAACTCTTCTCTCCGGCAATTGTTGTCATACCCCTACAGCTTCTGGCATATTACGTTGCCGCAGAATTCGGATACGATATTGACCAGCCAAGAAACCTAGCTAAATCAGTCACGGTAGAATAAGAAACCTCTACAAAAAATGTTTATAAAGAAACTGTCTGCCCGAACCACTTTTTAAATACTTCTCGTACTGAAGGGATCTCTCTTTGTCTGCAAAGGTGGTATAGGTAACCATTGTCCAAGGTTTAGGTTTAGAGGTATGCGGAACTTGTCCGGCATTGTGGGTTTTTAGACGTTCTCGAATGTTTTCAGTGTATCCGATATAAATTTGTTTAGGATATTTTGTTGAGCGGAGAAGATAAACAAAATGCATGAGATTTGCCAGCCTTCGCCTATTTATTACATTGTATCTGGCAACGGCGGACAGCTTCCGCCTTTTCTTGTAATGGCCTGCCAGCTGGAGCCAGATAATATAAAAATAGGGAGGCGCAAGCTGGTGGGCGAGACAGGGATCGAACCTGTGACATCTACCTTGTAAGGGTAGCGCTCTAAACCTAGCTGAGCTACTCGCCCGAGAAATGGGATGAGATCAAATCAAAATTAAAAGGATTAGCCCGCCTTCGCCTATTTATTAAATTGCATCTGGCAACGGCGGACAGCTTTCGCCTTTTCTAAATGGCCTGCCAGCTGGAGCCAGATAATATAAAAATAGGTAGGCGCAAGCTGGCGGGGCGGACGGGGCTTGAACCCGCGACCTTCGGATCGACAGTCCGACGTTCTAGCCAACTGAACCGTTCCCCACTTTGCGCAACATTTTATCAAATAATGGTTTAGAAGTATACTCTTTTTTTATCTTTGACACGAGAGACACTTTGTTACCATTTTGTAACCATTCTACCTCAAATCTGGTCGTCATTGCTCTTTCACACAACTTTGGAGCCGGTTTTCTAGAACTGCTTGTTTATTTTTAAGATAATATCTGTTACCATTAGGTAAATTTAACCTTAGTGATTTCGACCTCAACTTCACCACTCCAGTCAGAAGGTGCATCTTCTTCTATTGTGAAACCAAAATCTTGCACATAATTTGGTTTTAGTGGGGAGCTACTGTCAAAAATAGAGGCTGTATTAACTATCGAATAATCCTTCTCATATATCCTTGCATTGTTTCTATCTAAAAAATAAACTGTTAGTTTTAGATAAGAAACAGTTTTATCGCCAGTGTTTTTAACTTTTCCGAACAATCCTTTTTTAGGTTTACTATACCCCGGCGTGTCAAACTCACCATATCCACTACTGACTTTAACGTTTTGTAGTTTTAAGAAATTACGGATATATCCCTGTTCGGTTTGTTCCGGTTGTGTTGTAGCTTGCGTTTTTTGTTGAACAGGTACTATCGGAGCAGGTTTGCTTGTAGCGATAACAGTGTTAGCTCCTTCATTTTTTGTAACTTTTTCCCCAGATATATCGGCATTTATCAAGAGGGGTACACCTACAAAGTATAAAAGGGAAACAATGATTAGAAAGATCGGGAACAGTTTACTGCTTAAGGTTTTGCTTTTAAAAATAACACCGATTATGGCACATATTGGTGCTGATAAGCCCGTGGCTCCAGTCAGAACCATAAGTCCAACAAAAAAATACGCAAGACCCGTTAAAGTGTGAAAATCACCAGAAAAAGATGCGCCAATCCCAAAAATGAAATAGAGAATAATCTCAGCAACAAGGGCTATTATTGAAACAAAAAATATTAAAATCGAAATCCCTATACTCATATTTATCCCCCTCTTTGAAATTAGTATATCACTCGCATTGGTGTAAGGCTATGACAATATTAGGGGGCGATTCTTTTGGATAAAAAAGTTATTGGTTCTACACGTCAGGACAAGTATTCACCTTCGATGGGCACGTTTCGGGCACATATGAAAGGATCTCGTATCAACGGTTCATTCCTTCATTGATTATTCTTTTTCTAATCACATCCGTAGAAACATTATACTCTCTAGATAAAAGCTCAGTAACAAACTCTTCAATCAAATACTGCTCTTTTGCCCCTCGTTCTTTAACTAACTTCACTTTCTCTTTAAAGCTTTTTTTTAAATGATGGAAAGGTACAAGTAATTGTCCTCCAAATTCATATGCTTGCCATTCAAACCATTGTTGTTCTTCTGCCGGAAATGATCTTAAAAAATCTTTCCACTCTTCTTCTGTAGCAAACAATTCCTTCTTTTTATATAGATCCGTATGTATATAATAGTGTCCTATTTCGTGAGCTAAAGTGTATCTTAACCTTCGAGGCCTTCTTTTATATACTTCCATATCTACAAAAATATCCTGCATATCTTTGCCAAGATGTCCATCTACCTCATACCGTTCTCTAAAATCAGGGAGCGGAACTATATTTAAACCTAATTTAAATTCAATAATTTTTTCTATAGGTACTGGGATTGTATCTTCTGGATGATATTCTTGAAGGAAGGATTTAACTTTCTCTCGAATGTCTTTTTTGCTTATTCTCTTATGTTCTATTGGCAACTTTTCTTCAACCATTAAATATTTTCCTTAAGATATTTAATGAAATCCTCCATTTGCTCTTCAGTCAATTTATTTCCACGAAGCGTTCTCAGTAATATTGGCAACTTTTCTACAAGATCTTTTTCTAATAGCTCTTTTGGTAGTTGCCCCGTTGCTGCTACTGCTAAATCAAAAAATTCATACCAGGCATCAGATCCCTTTTCCAATTCCAAATATTTTGCATATTCCTTTAATTTTTCTTCCTTTGGTGGTTTTACTCTATCCCTTTCTAGTTTACTAATATTCCCTGGATCCAATTCATGCTTTTCACAAAACTCTCGAAGCGTCATTCCTAAAGCCATTCGTTTTTCTTTAAAAACTTGACCGAAAGTCCGCTTTTCTCCCATTTCGCACCCCCCCCTCAAAACTAACATTAATAAAACCTTCCCTATACCAACTAGTATACCCTTGTTGTAAAAAAAATACAACAAAAAAGTTAGTCTTTTTTGGAGCGAAGTGTACCATATATTTGTCAGAAAACAACCTATTTTTCAATATCTGATCGATATTTAGCCCTCCCCTTTTTTTTCTCTCTCCTTTTTATCCACCTATCCACTTGAGACTCTTTAAATCTTACTATTTCTCCGATTTTTACGTATGGAACAAATCCATAGTGAACCTACTTGTAAACAAGAGACTTACTTGCAATAATTCGCACAAATCTTTAACTATAAGCAATTTTTCCAAGGCTTAGAACTCCTTATTCTTCGCCCTTCGGACTACCAATCCGATGTTCTTTGCAGATTAGCTACTGGGAGTTTCTTGTAACTGTATTTGTTTAAACAACTTGGAAAGGGTTTCTTTTCCTGCAGATGTTTCTAATGGGTCATTGTTACCATTTTGTAGCCGTTTTTCGCCTAAAACGTTTACTGCCTGCTGTTTATGCTCCTGATTCAGGTGGGCATAACGAAGAGTCATCCTCATACTTTTATGTCCTAAAAGCTCCCTGATAGTGTTTAAATCAACACCCTTTATGGCAAGATGCGAGGCAAATGTATGTCTAAGGTCATGAAACCGGAAATTGTTTATCCCAGACCGTCTGAGTGCCGTAGCAAACGACTTTTTGACACTGGTAAAGGGTTTTCCTTGCTTGTTATGGAAAATATATGGAATATCCGCATTCTGTACAATGTTGAAAAGGGTACTAGCCACCCGATCGTTCATGGGGATCTCTCGCGTATCTCCGTTCTTGGTTTCTATGAGGTAGATTATCTTACGTCTTAAGTCGATATGTTCCCATTGAAGATTAAAAATCTCTCCCAATCGCATACCGGTATTTACCGCAAGGATCACTATGTCTCTGAGATATCCTTCACAGCTGCCAATGAATATCTCTGTTTCCTCAAATTCCAAATACCTCGTCCGGCTGTTATTCTCTTTGAATAGTTTTACAGACTTCACCGGGTTTCTTGTAGTCTTACCCCATTTAATGGCTATTGTATACAAGTGCTTCATACAGGCCAGTTCCCGGTTTACCGTAGCAGGTGAAAAACCATCAACACCAAGACTCTTATATTCCTCAATCATTTCCGGGGTAATCTCATGGAGGCACTTGTTCCAAAAAAAACAACTTAACTTTTTTAATCGGCTGACATCATCTCGCCATGATCGTTTATTTACCTTGGAATATTTGTTGATATAATCTTGCGAAAAATCTTTGAAAAGGGTAGGGGAGATGCTTTTTTTATCCAAATGCTTGTCTTCTGCAACCGCGGTAAGGCGCTTACATAACACTTCCTGGGCAAGTTTTTTACTTAGGCCGATACTCTCAATATATCGTTTGCCGTTGCAACGATAATCAACGTACCATTTTTTACCGCGTTTCCGCACTGAACCCATATTTATGATCCTTTTTAATGGTTTTTAGCCCCCCAAGGGTACCAGAGCTTTAGGCTTTTGTGAAGGGCTTTTTTCATTTTTTTTGTTCACTTTCATATGTCTTAACACCCTTGCTTTCGACCCATTCTTCTATCTTTTCCCGATCAAAACGAACAAGGCGCCCCATCTTCAAGTAGGGGATTTTACGCTGATTTACCCACGCATACAGGGTATTTATAGTGACTCCCAAGTATTCTGATAGGTCTTTTATGTTTAGAAATTTTTTATTCATATTTTCCTTACACAAAACTACTCCGAGGGTAGTCTTGTTTTTTTATCACTACTGTCTCGTTGTTTAAAAAATACTTCTTGTAACTTATGACAAAACTTGCAGTTATATTAAAAAAGACTTTTTTCGACTTGAAATCGATTTTATACTATGACCATTCCAGTAATCTAAAA
>JAVCDB010000004.1 GCA_030765205.1 Candidatus Aadella gelida
AGGAGGATAATATGCGTATAGCTATTTCAACAGAGGGAGACGATGTCTCCGCCCATTTTGGGCGATGTCCCTCATTTACTATAGTTGACATTGGAGATGGTGCTATTACAGGTAAAGAAGTAATAAACAATCCGGGACATCACCCCGGGTTCTTGCCAAAATTTCTTCATGATAAAGGTGTTAATTGTATTATTGCCGGAGGCATGGGTGCAAGAGCAGAACAGCTTTTTGCTGAGCAGGGAATAGAAAGAATAGTAGGGATAAGCGGAACGATCGATAATGTAGTTAAAGAGGTCGTAGGCGGGACGCTTAAAGGCGGAGAAAGTCTCTGCAAACCAGGTGCCGGGAAAGGGTATGGGCTAGATAAGACAGAATGTGATCATGCTAATGAAGAGGATCATAAGGGAGGTTGTTAGAGATGAAGATATGTATTACAGCACAAGGTAAGGATCTCGACGCACAAGTGGATCCACGTTTCGGAAGATGTCAGTACTTTATTATTGCTGATACTGATAATAATGAAACAGAGGTCTTAGAGAATCCTAATAAAGATGGAATGGGGGGAGTAGGGATACAATCCGGACAGACAATGGCTGAAAAAAATGTCAAAGCTGTGTTAACGGGAAACGTAGGCCCAAATGCTTATCGGACCTTAAATGCCGGAGGCATTGAAGTAATAACAGGAGTATCCGGTACAATAAACCAGGTCATTGAGCAATATAAAGCCGGAAAGTTTAAATCTACTCAGGGCCCGAGTGTTGACTCTCATTTTGGAACTAAATAAATAGACAAAAAAGGAACTGTTATGGCGGTTAAAATAGATAATGAAAAATGCACAG
Source organism: Candidatus Aadella gelida (assembly GCA_030765205.1). Lineage (GTDB taxonomy): Bacteria > Omnitrophota > Gorgyraeia > Tantalellales > Tantalellaceae > Aadella > Aadella gelida. Next base: position 840 of record JAVCDB010000004.1, read on the forward strand.
GATGTGCGGTTTGTGTTGAGGGATGTCCGGTTCAAGTGCTCACGATAGAAAATGGTAAAGCTGTTGTGAGCGCAGAATGCATAGATTGTGGTCTTTGCATAAGCCAATGTCCGGTCGAAGCTATTTCTTGATGTAAATAAAACGTATTTTGTGTAAAAGTTTGGGGAGAAGTATGATAATTTCTGTAGCGAGCGGAAAAGGAGGAACAGGAAAAACCACGGTTTCTACGAGTCTTGCATTTGCGTTAAATAGTGATGTCCAATTTTTAGATTGTGATGTTGAAGAACCAAATGCACATATCTTCATAAAGCCCGAGATTGAACAAACAGAAAAAGTGTACATTCTTGTTCCTGAAGTTGATAAGGAAAAATGTAATTTTTGCGGTAAATGCCAAGAAGTTTGTGCCTATAACGCAATAGCAGTTCTTCCCCCTGGTGATAATACTGAGGGTAAAACTTTAGTTTTTCCGGAACTTTGTCATGGATGCGGAGCATGTTCTTATTTTTGTCCACAACAGTGTATAAAGGAAGTTAAAAGAGAGGTGGGCATTATTGAGAGGGGAAAGAGAGGAAATATAGAATTTATACACGGCAAACTTAATATTGGAGAAGCTATGGCTCCTCCGGTGATAAGAGACGTAAAAAAACATATAGACCCAAAAAAAACGGTTATTATCGATGCGCCGCCCGGCACGTCTTGTCCCGTTATTATGTCCATACAGGGAACCGATTTTTGTATTTTAGTTACAGAGCCCACGCCCTTTGGATTGAATGATCTGGTTCTTGCGGTAGAAGTATTAAGAAAAATGGTGATTCCTTTTGGGGTCGTTGTTAACCGGTCTGATCTTGGGGATAAAAAAACATCGAAATATTGCGACAAAGAAGGGATTCCGGTTCTGATGGAGATACCGTTCAGAAAAGAGATAGCTTCGGCATATTCCACAGGGATATCTATTACAGAAGGTTTCCCGGAATACAAAGAACAATTTCAAAAGCTTTTTGATACAATTAAAAAGGAAATAACAGAATGAAACAAATAGTGATCATCAGCGGCAAGGGAGGTACGGGAAAAACAATTTTAACAGCGTCTTTCGCCGCTTTAGCCGAGAAAAAAGTCATGGCGGATTGTGATGTCGACGCGGCGGATCTGCATCTTATATTAACTCCCAAAATAGAAAACCGGCATTTGTTTAAAAGCGGGAAAACAGCAGTTATTGATAAGGATATTTGCACCGCTTGTGGGAAGTGCCGGGATCTTTGCAGATTTTCCGCAATAGATAAAGAGTTTGTCGTGGATCCGGTTGCGTGTGAAGGATGTATGTTTTGCAGCTTTGTCTGTCCGGTGCAGGCGATCAAGATGGAAGAGAATACAACCGGAGAATGGTTTGTATCAAGTACAAGATTTGGGCCCATGGTTCACGCTAAGTTAGGTATTGCCGAAGAAAATTCCGGAAAACTTGTCAGTTTAGTAAGAAGTAAAGCTAAAGAAATAGCCGAAGAGAATAATATGGATTGGGTGATCATAGACGGATCTCCGGGGATAGGATGTCCCGTAATAGCTTCTATTTCCGGTGTAGATTGTGCCCTAATCGTAACGGAACCAACAATGTCGGGTTTACATGACGCAGATAGAGTTATTCAAGTTGCTAAACATTTTAGCGTACCTGTAAAAATGGTGATAAATAAGTATGATCTAAACTTAGAGATGACAGAAAAAATATGTAATTATTGCGGGGACAACGATATCTCTGTTGCAGGGAAGATAGGTTTTGATGAGAATGTGGTTAAGGCGATGGTTGAAGGCAAAGCGATAATAGAGCAGGCAGATAACGAAACAACAGATGCAATAAAGGCAATATGGGAAAACATTAAAAAGGAAACATAATGAAGATAGGGATCGTAATTTCAAGTAATGATGGTGAAACCTGCTGGAATGCATTAAGGTATGCAAATTTTTGTTTAGATCAGAAAGATGAAGTGAAAGTATTTTTTATGGGCAAAGGCGTAGAATATCAGCAGATAAGTACGGACAAATTCAATACTATTGAACAAGTAGAGAATTTCATGAAAGCCGGCGGCATAATTTATGCCTGCGGGAGCTGTATCAGATCCAGGGATCAAAAAGATTCCGAAATGTGCCCAATTTCGACCATGAAGGATATGTATGATATTGTTAAGCAAAGTGATAAGGTGGTAACATTTTAAATGAAAACATATCTTGAATGTATCCCCTGTTTTTTCAAACAAGCGCTTGAAGCTTCGAAAATATGCGGTGCGGAAGTTGATGTTCAAAAAGAGATTCTGGATGATGTAGCAAGAGCTATCCCGGGGTTTGACTTAAACTCTTCTCCTCCTGCGATGGGGAGAACAATCCATAAAATAGTTAAAAAACATACGGGGATAGAAGATCCGTATGAGGATATAAAAGAAAAAAGTAATCGACTTGCACTCGGTGTCTATGAAAAATTAAAAAAGAAATTAGACAATCATGAAGACAGGTTAAGATCGGCTGTTGAGCTGGCCATCGCCGGTAATATTATTGATTATGGAGTTAAAAATTCTTTAGATGTAAATGGAGAGCTTGAGAAAATATTAAAAAAAGAACATAAAGCAATTGAGAATGAAAACGATACTTTTTTCAATTATGACATTTTTTTCAAGACTTTAAGCCGGTCAAAACATATTCTTTATTTAGCGGATAATGCAGGGGAAACGGTTTTTGATAGCATCCTTATAGAGGAAATATTAAGAAGAGACAAAGACAAAGAGATCGTATATGCCGTTAAGGAAGAACCCATTATAAACGATGCTCTTATTGAAGACGCTTTTCTGTGCGGGATAGATAAGATGGCAAAGGTAATATCCTCGGGATCCGATGCGCCGGGTACGATCCTTTCTATTTGTTCGAAGGATTTTTTAACATTATTCGAACATGCAGATATGGTAATAAGTAAAGGTCAGGGTAATTTTGAGGCATTATCTTCGTCAAAAAGAGATATATTTTTTCTTTTTATGGCTAAATGCCACGTTATTGCAGAGGATGTGGGATGTAATGTCGGAGATGTTCTTTTGATATGCAATACTATCAATAAAAGACTGTCTCAATATGCGCAAAAGTGATATCCGGGAACAAATAGAGGAGGATCCAGATAAGATGGAAGAAGAACGCGACGATGAAAGTCTTTATCCCGATGATCTTCTTAAGATAGCGAAAGACCCTGACCATTTAGGCAGGATGAACGATCCCTCTAGCAGTGCGTATATCAAAGGACCTTGCGGCGATGAAATGGAGTTTTATCTTGTTATTGATAACGGTGTTATTAAAGATATCGCCTTTTATTCAGAAGGGTGCATTGCAACACGTATATGCGGTGAGATGACATCAAAATTAGCTAAAGGCAAACGGATCGAAGAAGTACTTGATCTTTCACCTAAAAAAGTTATGGGAGAACTAAACGGATTACCCGCAGATCAGAAGCATTGCACTATCCTTGCTGTAAGTACTTTATACAAAGCTATCGCGGAATATCTATTAAAGCCATGAATATCAAAATTCTTTACGATAATACTAAAATAGGCAATAAAATATGTGCGGGATGGGGCTTTTCCTGTTTGGTGGGAGATAGTGTTCTGTTCGATACCGGTGAAGACGGAAAAAACCTATTAAATAATATGAGACAGATGAAAGTAAAACTGTCAGACATAAAAGATGTTGTTATTTCGCATGATCATTGGGACCATACCGGAGGATTGGAAGCTGTACTAAAAAATAAGATAACGGTATATGGGTGCAAAACATTCAGCTCGGCATTTCAGACTATTGTGAAAAAGAGCGGCTCTGAACTTATAAACCTAGAACTTTTTTCTAATGTATCAGGTAATGTTTTCTCGACAGGCGCCATTCAAACAACATACAAAGGCGCTAAATTTGAAGAACAATCATTGGTTCTTAGAACGACTAACGGTTTATCAATAATAACAGGATGTGCTCATCCCGGAATAGTTAAGATAGTTGAGCGTGTTAAAAAATTGTTCCCGCAAGAAACGTTATATTCAGTTTTGGGAGGATTTCATTTAAAGGGAATGTCTGTAAAAGAGATCAATAAAGTTTGTGATCACTTAAAAGACCTGGATGTACAGAAAACAGGTCCCTCACATTGCAGTGGAGAGAGGGCTATCAATATTTTTGAAAAGAGATTCGGAATGAATTTTATCCAAGTATCCGCCGGGAAACAGTTGGAGGTATAGCAAGCATGGTATATGAACCAAAAGTTACACAACAAGAAATAGAAGATAATCACAAGTTCTTTGAAGAGAGACAAAGGTATTACAGAGAAAAAGGCCTGGATTTTCATAAAAATCGTCAGTTTATTCTTGAGAAAACAGGACGTTTAAACGGGAGGATATTGGAAATTGGCTCGGGTAAAGGAAAGACAGCTGTTTTTTTGACAAGATCCGGGTATGATATTGTTTCTGTGGATACGAATGAGGAGATGCTTAAGATGGCAGCGTTAAATCTTGCTTATGAGAATCTGCTTCAGAAAGCGGAATTGCACGTTATGGACGCATACTCACTCGCATTTAAAGACAAGAGTTTCAACAATGTTATTATGATAGAAGCATTGCATCATATAGAGGATATTAATGGATTGTTTTCAGAACTCGATAGAGTCTTGAAAGATAAGGGTACTCTTGTTCTATCGGATTTCAACGAAAAGGGGATGGAAATTATTGACGAGTCTCACCGGCAAGATGGGGGAGTACATGAGAATGTACATGAGGATTCATTCCGAGGGAAAGAGGCAGCAAACAAATGGATGCATGAGAAAGGATACAGCATAAAAAGTTATGAAGATAGCTGTCATTGGGTTTTGGTAGCTAAGAAACAAAATAAGGGCAGAGATTAACTGATATTCTTTGTGTCAAAGTAGGAGGCAAATATGAAAATAACAGATGTTAGCAAGGAAGATACGATTAAGACCCCGCATGAAGTGGAAGCTAGAAAGATATACGATACCCAAGATGCTCAAGTGATACATCTGACATTAAAACCCGGAGAAGCTCTTAAAAAGCACATAACTCCGGTAGATGTTTTCTTTTATGTTTTGGAAGGAGAAGGGATTGTAGAGATAGGATCTGAAAAACAGACGGTAGCAGCAAATCACCTGGTAGAGAGCCCGGCCGGTATACTGCATTGTTGGTATAATGAAGGAGAAGAAATATTGAAAATACTGGTCGTAAAAGTTCCGAGACCCAAAGAAGCAACTAAATTGTTATAGTATATTCTTAAGTGAGTAGCAACCAATAATAAGAGGTGAAGATGAAATTGTTAATAGTAGGTGGAGTTGCCGGCGGAGCAAGCGCCGCGGCCAGAGCTAGACGGCTAAATGAAGACGTTGAGATCATTCTTTTTGAAAGAGGAAAATATGTTTCTTTTGCCAACTGCGGGCTACCGTATTATGCGGGAGACGTGATCAAAAAAAGAAAAGATCTTTTGGTGCAGACTCCTGAGGGGCTTAGGGAAAGATTTAATATTGATGTTCGCGTGAACAATCTTGTTGAATCTATTGATAAAGATAAAAAACAGATCAAGGTAAAAGATCTTAAAACCGGTAAAGAGTATAACGAAGAATATGATCATCTTATTCTTTCGCCCGGCGCAGAACCAATAGTACCTCCTTTTGAAGGAGCAGACCTGGATTGCGTCCATACAGTCAGGACAATACCTGATATTGATAAGATAAAAGAAGAAGTGGATAGCGGTAAAGTTAAAAAAGCAGTGGTTATAGGAGCAGGGTTCATTGGCTTGGAGATGGCAGAAAATTTCAGAGAGCGAGGAATAGAAACACATCTTGTTGAGAAAATGGATCAGGTGATGCCGCCATTTGATAAAGATATGGCGGTAATGCTGCATAGAGAGATAGGTAGAAAAGATATCAGACTTCACCTAAATGAAGAAGTTGTAAGTATAGGAGAAGACAAGAGGGGCTGCATAGTTAAACTAAAATCCGGAAGGAATATAGAAGCCAACATGATCATCATGGCTATTGGCGTCAGGCCGGAAATTGATCTGGCAAAAGATGCCGGACTAGAAATAGGAAAAAGAGGCATTAAAACAGATAACAAGATGAGAACTTCAGAGCCCTCTATCCTGGCTATAGGAGATGCTGTCGATTCAGAAGACCCGGTAACGGGAGCCGTACGTAATGTGCCTCTTGCAGGTCCGGCGGCAAAACAAGCACTTGTAGCTGTGAACAATATATTCGGTATAGAAGATAAATATGAAGGCACTTTAGGGACGTCAATTGTAAAAGTATGCAACTTAACGGCCGCGATGACGGGTGCAAGCGAAAAGATCTTGAAAAGTTCAGGGAAGTTTTTTGTTAATGTATATACGCATCCGGCAGATCATGTGGGATATTATCCCGGGGCAACGCAAATGGCAATGAAAGTTATGTTCGATACTGATAGCGGAGTTGTTCTCGGAGCCCAGATAGTGGGAAAGAATGGAGTGGCCAGAAGAATGGATATTCTTGCGATCGCAGTTAAGCAAAAAATGACGGCTAAAGATTTGGCTGAGCTTGAATTATGTTATGCTCCGCCATATGGTTCTTCTAAAGATGCCGTCAACCTTGCGGGTATGACAGCATTAAATCACCTGAGAGATATAACCCGACTAGTCGATTGGGTATAGATCTTACGGGGGACGAGTTCCTGTTAGATGTGAGAACTAAGAAAGAATATGGAAGGGGCAATCTCCCCAATTCGATCAATATACCTGTGGATGAATTAAGAAAAAGAATAGATGAAGTGCCAAAAGATAGAAAGGTAGCATCTTTTTGTCATGTTGGCATAAGAGCTCACATAGCGTGCAGAATATTAAAACAAAAAGGATATAATGTTTTCAATGTCTCGGGAGGATACCTTACTTTTGTAAATCACAGAGACGCATATGACAACGAGGCCGTGCTTGCCCAGGAGATCGGGTTATCGGAAGGATCTTTTTGTACCGGCCCTACGGGGGAACCAATAAATGACGGATCATAAGAAAATAGATGAAGCTAGAAAAGCGTTAAAACTCGGTGAGAGTGCTACTATCCCCGAGATAAAAGAAGCCTATAGAAGACTATCCTTGAGTTATCATCCTGATAAATGCAAAGAAAAAGATAAAAAGAAATGTGAAAAAAAGTTTAAACAGATCAATAATGCTAATGAATTCTTAATAGAATATTGTTTGAACTATAAGTTTCCGTTTAAAGAGATAGCGGAAGAGAAAAATTTGAAAGACGAACGATCAAAGGAAGATCTAAAGAGATTTTATGATGTGTGGTGGGAAGACCTGAATGCGTAAAATATATGAGGGATAATATGGTGTCGTGAAAATGAAGAATATTTTTGATGAGAACTACAAAAAATATGATAAATGGTATGATGATAATAAGTTTGCTTATTTATCGGAAGTGGAAGCAGTAAAAAAGGTTCTTCCAACAAAAGGTTATGGGCTTGAAGTCGGCGTTGGTTCCGGAAGATTTGCCGCGCCGTTAAATATTTCAATAGGTATTGACCCATCAAAGAAAGCTATAGAGCTTGCCAAAGGCAGGGGAGTAGATGTCAGATCGGGGATAGGCGAAGAACTTCCTTTTAAGGATTCTACTTTTGACTATGCGGCAATGATCGTTACATTATGTTTTGTCCAAGATCCCGATAAAGTTATAATTGAAGCGTCTAGAGTTTTAAAGCCGAAAGGGAAACTGGTTATAGGTATAGTAGATAAAGAAAGCTTTCTGCGCAAGTCGTATCAGGAGAAGGGAAGTATATTTTATGAGTATGCTCGTTTTTTTGATATTGAAGAAATAGTACAAATACTCAAAACGGACGGATTTAGCGATTTTTCATATTATCAAACCATATTTGATTACCCCGAAAAATTAAAGACTGTCGAGGAACCGCAAGAAGGTTTCGGAAAAGGCGGATTTGTTGTTATCGGGGCGATTAATGGGGAATAGTGAATAGGAACTGGTTGCCGGTATCCAGTTCCTATTCACCGGTGATCTGGTAACAGGTGACTTTTTCTCCCTTCTAATTTCTACTTAAACTTATCTTGAAGCTTTTTCGAATATTTGATAAAATCAAGAAAAGGAGACCCCCCATATGCAACAAGTCATTATAGCCAAAGATCTGCAGTATACATATGAATCCGGCAAGAGGAAAATAGAAGCTCTTAAGGGAGTGGATTTTTCAGTTAAAGAGGGCGAGATATTCGGATTTATAGGTCCTAATGGCGCCGGTAAGACCACTACCATTAAACTCTTGTTGGGGATCTTGAATCCCCAACAAGGCGCACTCTCTGTTTTCGGACAAGCCCCGACGGATCCAAAAACACGTCAAACAGTAGGATATATGCCGGAAATAGCGGATTATTATAGATATCTTACACCGAAAGAACTGTTAATCATGTACGGTAATATTTTCGGGATATCCAAGAACGTGTTACATGAAAGAATTGAAAAACTTCTTAACCTTGTAGATCTCGAAGAAAGTTCCGGAAGGCTCATGCGAACTTTTTCTAAAGGGATGATGCAGAAAGTAAGTTTTGCGCAGGCTTTGATAAACGATCCTGATCTATTGATCCTCGATGAACCAACAAGCGGTTTAGATCCTGTATCCCGAAAAAGAACGCGTGAAGTGATTCAGGATCTAAAAGAAAAAGGGAAAACTATTTTCTTTTCTTCGCATGAACTTTCAGAAGTAGAACTGATAAGCGACAGAATAGGAGTTCTGTATAAAGGAGAGCTCCTGGATTCCGGTTCGGCAAAAGATCTTCTTGGAGGAAAAGAGGAAGGACAATCTCTGGAAAGTTATTTTTTAAAGATCATAGGAGAAAAAAGATGAAAGCTATTTGGGCCATTGCGCATGGCGTAATAAAAGAACTTATCCGAAAGAAGGATTTCTATGTTCTTCTGATATTTATGCTTGTTCTACTTGGCTTTTTGTCTTATCAGACTTTCTTTCAGATAGAGGGGATCTCTCGTTACGTTAGAGATTTTGGTTATTCACTGGTAATGTTATTTTCTTTCATCATTGCTGTTACGTTCACGGCAAAGCAGATTCCTTCTGAAATCGGAGCCAGAACCATATATCCTCTTCTGGCAAAACCCTTAAGTAGACAAAAAATTATCTTGGGAAAGTTTTTGGGCGGAACAATGGTCTCCGTTATTTCGTTTACCGTATTTTATCTTATTTTTGTTGGGTTTTATATGACAGGAGGGGAAGGGAAGAGTTTAGTGCTTCTAGGGCAAGGTTTTATCTTTGGTATTTTATTTCTCTGCATGGTTTCGGCTCTTGTAATGTTCTTTTCTAATTTTATGACGCTATCAGCGAATATTACATCGACTTTTTTGATATACATCGCCATGGGAAGTGTATCCGAGGCTCTAAAGAGTAACGCTTTGTTCTTTAAAGGGATAATATCGGGTTTATATGGGTTCCTCTATTATTTATTACCACACTTCGAATTTTTTGATCTTCGAATAAGAATAACACATGCGTGGGACGCCCTTCCTCTGTGGGTAGTTTTTTCCGTGTCAGGGTATACTTTTCTTTACTGTTTTGTGCTCTTATATTTCTCCGGCTATGTTTTTGGGAGGAAAAGGTTTTGAAAAATAAGCACCTAGTTATAGTACTTGTCTGTTTGACCTTGGTGAGCCTAATCGCAGTTAGGATAGATATCTACAACCAAGCCTACGCGGCGTGTCACCCAAAGTCCGACGCTCCGGTTTTTATGAGGTTTTTAGGTGAAGGAAGATCGATTGTTTCAAGTCTGTCGGTCCTACAGGCGGATCGGTATTATCATGGAGGAATTGAACATTTGCCTGATGAACATGGAGAGAGTTGCTCAATTGTCGAGAGAAACTATAAGGAGCACAAGCATCACGAAGAACATGTTCTTCCGGAGATAAATCCATTCAACATTCTTTTCCATATATACAGAGCAGTTGGACTGACAGAACACGTGCACTTACATGGTGATCAGATGAAAGAGATCATTCCATGGCTTTATTATGCGTCAGAAATAGATCCTCACAATACACAGGCATATACGTTGACAGGGTATTATCTGTGCGACAGGTTGGATCAGGTAGATCAGGGAATAGTCTTTCTAAGAGAGGGTTTAAGAAAAAATCCTGATTCATGGGAGATCAATGCAGAGTTAGGGCGCATCTATTTTCAATACATTAAGAATTACGAAGTAGCATCAAAATTTTTATCCAGAGCATGGAATTTAATTCAGAAAGTCCCGCATGACAAAGTTCAGGAAAGATACGTTTTGTCCTTTCTTGCCGCAAGCTATGAATTTTTGGGAAGGCCCACAGACGCTATCCCTATTTACAAACATCTAAACAAACTCTTTCCTGAAGACGTCTACAAAGAGAAAATAGCAAATTATACCTTTGATGTCCTCTCCTAAAAAGAGGAGATCAAGGATATCGTGGCTCGGGACTCGTGACCCGGAGCTCGTGAAGAGTGAATAGTGAACAGTGAATAGTTGCCAGTGGCCAGGTGACCCGGTAACTGGTGACTTTCTATCTTCTAAATTCTTATTGGAGATTGCTAAATACTGGGGAATCTGTATAATAATAATATGATTATCAGAGAAAAAACCAATCCTATCATAAGTGCCTCCGATGTAAACCCTTCTAGGGATGATTTTGAGGTTTTTGGTGTTTTTAATGCAGGGGCTGTAGCTGTAGGGAAACGAACCTTTTTGTTATTACGGGTTGCGGAAAAGGTGAAAGTCGAGGACCCTGACAAGACGGCGATCGCTAAATTTGATCCTGAAACTCAAAAAATAGAAAAAGTTTTTTTTGATAAAAATGATCCGGATGTAGATTGTTCTGATTCTAGGACGGTAAGGACTAAAACTCAGGGTAATTTTATTACTTCCATGGCGCATTTAAGAGGCGCGTGGAGTGATGATGGTGTTAACTTTATTGTCGAGAAGGAACCGCTTCTGGTAGCGGGAACGGCTCTAGAAATGTACGGGATCGAGGATCCTCGTATTACTTTTATCGATGGAAAATATATCATAACGTATTCGGTAGTCTCTGACGACGGGATCGGTACAGTTATGGCGTTTTCCAGAGATCTTAAGAGTGCGGAACGAAAAGGTCTGATATTTCTCCAGAACAATAAAAATGTTGCCATATTTCCCGAAAAGGTTAACGGGCTATACTGGGCGTTCCATAGGCCTTTCAATAAAGTTAGAACAAAAGAATCCATCTGGATAGCCGCGTCACAAGATCTTATTCATTGGGGACAGTTCAAAAAAATAGTTTCACCGGGTCCAGAAGACTGGGATATTTTAAAGATAGGTCCCGGAGCTCCGCCTATAAAGACTGAAAAAGGATGGCTTGAGATATATCACGGAGTTGATAAGGACGAAAGATATTCACTCGGAGCAGTGCTTCTTGATGCGGACGATCCTTCAAAAGTTATTAGTAAGTCCAAAAAGCCATTTCTGGTGGCTGAAGAACCTTATGAGACGGATGGTTTGGTGAAAAACATTGTTTTTAGTTGTGGTGCAATAAAAAGAGATAATGGGACAATAGATGTTTACTATGGGGCCTCGGATGACACTATGTGCTTGGCTTCAATAGAAGAAAAGGAACTTTTAGAGTATGCCAAATAACAATAAGAGATCTATAGCTTTCCTGGGCAATTATTTGCCCAGGAAATGCGGAATCGCGACTTTTACAACAGATATTTGCGAGGCTGTCGCGAAAGAAGCAGGATCGTCTAAAAATGTTTTTTCTGTTGCAATGACAGATACTCCTGAAGGGTATACCTATCCTGATATAGTCAAACTGGATATCCCGGACCAGAATGTGGCAGCCTATGAACAGGCGGCGGACTTTATTAATTCAAGCAAGGTCGACGTTTTATGCATACAGCATGAATACGGTATCTTTGGAGGAAAGTGGGGAGAGTATTTGCACGTACTTTTGCGGAAGATAAAAGTCCCGGTTGTAACTGTTTTGCATACTGTTTTCGATAAAGCCTATGATGATACTCAGCAAAAGGTTTTTGAAGAACTTGTACAAAGAAGCGATCGTTTGGTGGTCATGTCTAAGAGTGCCATTGAAATGCTTGTAAACGTCGGAGTTTCTAGAGAAAAAATAGTTTATATACCGCATGGTATTCCCGACGTTTTTTCAAATAATGCGGTAACATCTAAAGAGAATTTTGATTTTACAGGCAAAACTGTCATGCTGACGTTTGGTCTTTTAAGAAATAATAAAGGGGTTGAGTATGCTATAGAGGCTATGGGAAAACTCGCGCATAAATATCCGGATCTTGTTTACATTATACTGGGCGCTACACATCCGGGCGTTATTAAACATCAGGGCGAAGAGTATCGTCATTATCTTATGCGTAAAGTTGATAAACTAGGTTTGCAGAATAAGGTGGTTTTTCATGATAGGTTTGTTGAATTGGACGAACTTTGTGATTATATTAGTGCGTCGGATTTCTATGTAATACCGTACTTAACGAGAGAACAGATAACCTCAGGAACATTATGTTACGCGCTTGGAGCTGGTAAAGCTGTAATATCAACCCCTAGCTGGGCAGCCGAAGAGTTTCTTGCTGAAGGAAGAGGAGCTATTGTTCCATTTGAGAACTCACAAGCTATAGCGGAAGAGATAGACAAATTAATGCAAGACCCCCAAGCGCTCAAGAATATGCAGAAAAAAGCGCATGATTACGGGCGGCATATGGTCTGGAAGGAAGTAGCCAAAGAGTATATAAAAGTTTTTGATGAGATACAAAAGGAACGCAATGAAATTGTTTTAAGATTGCAAGAGACAAAAAGCCCCATTCTTTCCATTGTAAAGTTCCCGCCCTTGAAACTTGATCATTTGATTAATATGACAGATGATTTCGCCTTATTATGTCACGCGAAATATACGATACCGGAATATGAACACGGGTACAGCGTAAGCGATAACGCCCGCGCTATAGTTGTTGCCTCAAAAGCATATCGGTTAACGAAAAATAAAGAAGCGCTCGTTTTGCTGAAGAAATATCTTTCTTTCGTCTTTTACGCGCAGCGTAAGGACGGACTTTTCAGGAATTTTTATGACGCTACGCGCCGTCCGCTTAGAAAACTCGGATCAGATGATTGCCAGGGAAGGGTTCTTTGGGGCTTAGGATATGTAATAGGGTATGGACCGCCTCACTTTGGTACTATTACAAAAAGCGCGTTTGAGAGACTTATGCCGCATGTTACCGGCCTTAATATCAGGGGTACGGCATACGCCTTATTAGGGCTTTACTATTATCTCGTTCATTTTCCTAAGGATGAAGAAAAAAAGATACTGGTCAGAAAGTTAGCCGATAAGATGGTAAAGAGTTATAAAGATAATTCCCAAGAAGAATGGCAGTGGTATGAAGATAAGCTGGGGTATGCTAACGGTCTTTTGCCGGCTGCATTATGGATCGCAAGTAACGTTCTTAATGATGAAACATATAAAAAAGTAGCGGAAGATACCTCTAATTTTTTAATAGAAAAATCCACTAAATTCGGTCATCTTTCTTTAAATATGAAAAGAAAGGATCTCTACCGCAAGGAAAAAAGACAAGTTGACTTTGAGCAACGTCCAATTGATGCATTGTGGTTGGTAGAGCTGGGTAAATTTGCTTACAGATATACACATGATGAAAAATATTTAAAAATGATGAGAACATCTTTTGACTGGTTTTTAGGCTTTAATGACGTTAAAGTAACCGCGTACGACCGCGTTTCAGGGGGTTGCTATGACGGGTTGAATGAAAAGGGAGTTAATCTCAATCAGGGGGCGGAAAGTACTTTAAGCGCGGTTCTGGCGCTTTTATCAATAACAGAAATGGCACATCAGCAGTCTGTAGGCAGAAAAGGGTAACGGAGGTTAGGATGGAGAGTAAGCGAGGAAGAGATGTTATTCATAGGCATGAAGAAAATCCAATAATAAAATTGGAGGACTTGAGTTTTCCATGTCTTAATATTATGAACGCCGGTGCGGTAAAGATCGGAGATCAATATATCCTACTGGTCCGGATCGAGACCATGAAAGGACATTCTGTTTTTATCATAGCAAGAAGTAAGGACGGAAGAAATTTTAAGGTTGATAAAGAGCCTATAATGATTCCCGCAGAAGAAGGGGAATTTAAAAAGTTCGAAGAGCAGGGAGTCGCGGATGCGCGTATCACATATTTGGAAGGAGTATATTATATAGTTTATACCGCGGTTTCCAGGAATAGACATCGGCTTGCTTTAGCAAAAACTACTGATTTTAAGACAATTGAAAGAGTAGCCCTGATCTCCCAACCTGACAATCATAACGGAGCATTGTTCCCCTGCAAAATAAATGGGTATTATGTGAGAGTGGAGAGACCTCTGGAAGGGGGGAATATCTGGATCTCACAGTCAAAAGATCTTATTTATTGGGGCAAGAAAAGAGTTTTGATAACCCCGCGCGGGAGTGGATTTTGGGATGCAGACCGGGTTGGATGCGCCGTTCCTCCGATTGAGATAAAGGAAGGATGGCTTTTGATATATTATGGGGTTAGGAAAACTTCAGCCGGTCCCATTTTTAGATTAGGAACCGCCATTTTGGATCGAGAGGACCCTACAAAAGTGATAGGAAGAACGGGGATTCCTATTCTGTCTCCCCGAGAATATTATGAACGTGTCGGAGATTGCGGGAATATGATCTTTTCCTGCGGGGCTATTGTGGAAGAAAAAAAACAAGAACTTTTACTTTATTATGGCGGAGCTAATATGGGGATAAACCTGGGTACAGCGCTTATCCCGGACATTGTCTCCGAATGTTTAAAAAAGGAGACGATTTAAGTGGCTCGTTTTAGAAGAGATGTTTTAAGAAGATGGCCCGATAATCCTGTTATTGCACTGGAAGATATTCCATATCCATGTAATACGGTGTTTAATGGTGCTGTTACAAAGTTTAAAAATAGGTATATTATGCTGCTTAGGGTAGAGGATAGAAAAGGACATTCCGTTGTTGTTAAAGCGCAAAGCGAGGATGGATATAAGTTTGTTGTTGAAAAAAAACCATGTTTATTCCCGAGTGAGGAGGAACCTTTTAAAACTTATGAAGAGAGAGGTGTCGAAGATCCAAGGATCGTGCAGGTGGAAGGCGTATATTATGTAATGTATACGGCTTATTCGCAATATGGTCCGCGTATAGCCTTGGCTAAAACCGAAGATTTTGAAACGTATGAAAGGGTCGCGCTTGTTTCAGGTCCCGGAAATAAAGACGGTGTTCTTTTTCCTGAAAAGATCAACGGGAAATACGCGCGATTAGACAGGCCCATAACCAACAAGATAGGAAATATCTGGGTTTCTTATTCTGATGACTTGATGTATTGGGGAAACTCAACAATGGTAGCGGAGATCAGACGGGATTATTGGGACTCTTTTCGTATCGGAGCTTCAGTGCCGCCTATAAAAACGGAGCAGGGATGGCTTGAAATATATCACGGGGTTAAAATGACCGCGTCAGGTCCTATTTATCGTTTAGGGGTGTTTCTTCTAGCGTTAGATGATCTTTCACATATGCTTGGTAGATCCGAAGTGCCGATACTCTCTCCAAGAGAACCGTATGAACGAATAGGGGATGTTAATAATGTTGTTTTTTCATGCGGTGCGGTAGTAGAAGATAATGGAGAAATAAAAGTTTATTATGGCGCGGCGGATACTTGTATTTGTCTGGCTCAATCTACGGTGAAGGAACTGATAGATAACTGTCTGCATAACAAGCAAAGTTTCTAGGCGTTCAAATAGTCATGGATAATAAGCTAAAAAAAGAACTAAAACTGCTTGATGTGTTCTGTGTCGCGACAGGTGCTATGATCAGTTCGGGTTTGTTTATCTTGCCCGGAATAGCACATGCTTTAGCGGGACCTGCTGTAGTAGTATCGTATTTTTTGGCAGGCCTTTTAGCAATGACGGGGATGCTTTCTCAGGCGGAACTGGTATCAGCTATGCCGAAAGCCGGAGGGACGTATTTTTATGTCGCACGCAGTATGGGCCCGGTAGTTGCTACGATAGACGGTCTTTTAACATGGCTTTCAGTATCTCTTAAAAGCGCATTCGCGCTTGTAGGTATCGCGGCATTAATGAGTTTAATAGGAACGTTCGATGCGCGCATAATCGGTGCGGCATTCTGTTTGGTTTTTGTCTTAATAAATTATTTCGGGGTGAAGAAAGCCGGCCGCATACAGATAGTTATTGTTCTTATTCTGCTAGCATTACTTATATTCTACATCGCGAGAGGCATACCTTTAGTGGACATGAAAAATTTTGTTCCCTTCGCGCCGCATGGCATAGCTGCGGTATTTTCAACAGCAGGATTTGTGTTTGTCTCGTATGGTGGCCTTCTAAAGGTTGCGAGCATAGCCGAAGAAGTAAAAAATCCCGGGAAAGTGGTTCCTTTAGGGATGATCTTATCGCTCATCACTGTAGGTGTACTGTATACGCTGGTAATATTCGTTACTTCCGGCGTTCTCGGCGCGCAGCAGCTTGATCATTCTTTGACACCGATATCTGACGGAGCATTAGTTGTTGCGGGTAAATACGGGCAGATAGCTATGGTATTTGCGGCAATACTAGCGTTTGTGTCTACCGCAAACGCGGGAATAATGTCAGCGTCAAGATATCCGTTAGCGCTGAGCCGTGACGGGCTTCTCCCTAATATATTCAGCAAAATAAATCTAAGATTCAAAACGCCCGGGGTAGCAATCATTGCTACCGGTATAATAATGGTACTCGCATTATTCCTTAATTTAAAAATGCTTATAGAGGTCGCCTCGACTGTACTCATATTCACGTTCATATTTTCGTGTCTATGCGTGATAATCATGCGTGAAAGCGGTATTAAAAATTATCGGCCTCAATTTAGGGCGCCGTTCTATCCTTGGCTGCAGATCTCAGGGATATTTGGATGCTGGCTGCTCGTAGTTAATATGGGAAAAGAAGCTTTGTTTATCAGTTCATTGCTATTTGCCGCCGGTGCGACTATATTTTGGTTTTACGGCAGGCAACGTACTAAACGAGATTTTGCATTATTACATCTTATAGAAAAAGTTACCGCACGGGAATTTGTTGATGTATCTCTTGAAACCGAGCTTAAAGAGATCATACATGAACGGGACGAGATCGTTAAAGATAGGTTTGACCGCGTGATCGAAGAGAGCAAAGTTATTGATATACAGAAGTCAGTATCATCACAAGAACTTTTCAGAATGATATCTGAAGAGATGGCAGGATGTGTAGAGATTGATTCAAAGGAGATTGAAAAACTGCTTAACGATAGAGAAGAGCAGGGAAGTACTGTGTTAAGTCCGGGATTAGCTATACCTCATATAATTATCAAAGGGGAGAAAAAATTTCTCGTAATGCTTGTAAGATGTAAGGACGGGATAATCTTTCCGAAGGCTAATAAAAGTGTGAAAATCGTATTCGTTATTGCAGGAACGAAAGACGAACGGAAATTCCACTTGCGTGCATTATCAGCCATAGCACAGATAACCCAAGAAGAAGGATTCGAAGAAAAATGGTTAGATGCATCTGGCAAAGAAGCATTACGCGAGATCATCCTGCTCGGAGAAAGAAAACGGCTAGAGTGATAGAGGAGAGATCAGAAGGAAGAAAGACGAGGGATGAGGGAAGATAGAAAAGGAAGAAAAAGGCACGATTCATTTTTCACTAATTATTATGCAAATCAAAGAACGTAACAAATTTCTAATAATGGCGGCACTCTTTCTGGGATGTTTTTATATGCCGGTTGAGATGCTGCCGTTCAGGAATCCTGTATTTGAAGCTATCGCATTAGTAAGATGGTATGCGCGGGAACATGTTGCGTTATGTCTTGTTCCGGCATTTTTCATCGCAGGAGCAGTATCCGTATTTGTGAGTAAGGCATCAGTGGTAAAATATTTCGGTGCGAAAGCGAATAAGGTATTGGCATATAGCGTTGCGTCAGTGTCGGGTACAATACTTGCGGTATGTTCGTGTACGGTTCTTCCGCTTTTTTCGGGAATATATAAAAGAGGCGCTGGGATAGGTCCGGCAACGGCATTCCTATATTCGGGGCCGGCAATAAATGTTTTGGCAATCATTATGACCGCACGGATACTCGGATGGGAACTCGGGATAGCCAGAGCTCTAGGCGCGATAGTATTCAGTATAGTTATTGGTCTCCTGATGCATATTATATTTATCAAAGACGATCGCGTGAAAGAAGAAGAGATAGGACTTTTCGAAGAAGAAAAGAGCACGCACACCAGAAGCCTAAAACACGAGATATTATATTTTGCATCGATGGTAGCATTCTTGGTATTCGCGAACTTTTCGGCACCTGAAAATTCAGGTAACGGAGTATGGACGGTTGTTTATAAGCTAAAATGGTACCTTGCCGGGGGATCGTTATTGGCAACACTCTTAATGGTATGGAAATGGTTCAATAGGGAAGAAGTTTCTGATTGGGGCAAAGCAACATGGTCGTTCGCTAAACATATAATGCCGCTTCTTCTTGCGGGAGTACTTTTTGCAGGACTTTTATTGGGACGACCCGGACAGGAAGGGATAATCCCAACAAGTATAATATCAAACGCTGTCGGAGGAAACTCTATTTCAGCGAATTTCTTTGCGTCTATTGTAGGTGCATTCATGTATTTCGCGACACTTACGGAAATTCCGATACTTCAAGGTCTTTTAGGCGCGGGCATGGGAAAAGGACCCGCATTAGCCTTACTACTCGCGGGCCCGGTACTCAGTTTACCTAATATGCTGGTTATAAGAGGAGTACTTGGAACACGCAAAACAGTCGTATATGTCAGTCTAGTTGTAGTCATGGCAACCATAACCGGAATATTTTTCGGTTCGATGATCAGTTAGGTATGATCCGAGTCCCGCCGCTATAGTTTCGGGTATACACCCGAAAAAGACCTGTAAATTCAAAATCTTCTTGATTTTTTAGCGAAAATTAAAGATAATAGACGGTGCTAGTAGAGTAGTAGCGGATCCAAAAAGAACAATGGCGTTCTTTTTCCTGCGGAATCAGGGAGAAGAACGCCATTGTTTTAATACCGGCGAATTGAAAAGAAATACTTGAGAGTCAATAAAACGAACCGGGCATATTTTCGGTGGTGAAAATATTAGATTAGGAAAGTAGTAACGGAGGTGTTAAAATGGCAGTGAAGTCAAATTGTGTAGAAAGTCTACAAGGATGTAGCAATGGAGGTGCGAAAATGGGATTAAAATCAAGTTACGTGGAAAGCGTACTTGAGACGGTTAAAAGACGTAATCCGGGCGAACCTGAGTTTTTGCAAGCGGTTACGGAAGTTTTAGAGTCTCTTGTACCGGTAGTTGAAAAACACAAGAAGTACCAGGAAGCAAGTATACTGGAACGTATAGTGGAACCGGAAAGGCAGATAATCTTTCGCGTACCCTGGCAGGACGATAAGGGGAACGTGCACGTTAATCGTGGATTCCGTTTTGAGTTTAACAGTGCGCTTGGTCCTTACAAGGGCGGGTTAAGATTCCACCCTACAGCTAACAAGAGTATTCTGAAATTCCTGGGATTTGAACAGATCTTCAAGAACTCTTTAACAACCCTGCCTATGGGCGGCGGTAAAGGTGGAGCGGATTTCGATTCTAAAGGCAAATCTGATAACGAAGTTATGAGATTCTGCCAATCTTTTATGACTGAACTTCAGCGTCATATTGGACCTGATACTGACGTGCCTGCGGGTGATATAGGTGTAGGCGGACGTGAAATAGGATTCATGTTCGGGCAGTACAGACGTATCCGTAACGAGTTTACAGGTGTACTTACAGGTAAAGCGCTTAATTGGGGCGGATCATTTATAAGGTCTGAAGCTACGGGATACGGCGCGACATATTTTGCGGAAGAAATGCTTAAAACGCGCGGTGAAACATTTAAAGGTAAGACCGTCGTGGTTTCCGGATCGGGTAATGTTGCTCAATATACTGTTGAGAAAGTTAACCAACTAGGCGGTAAAGTAGTATCGTTATCGGATTCTGCAGGGACTATATATGACCCAGCTGGAATAGATGGCGAAAAACTCGCGTTTGTAATGGAACTTAAGAACGTTAAACGCGGACGCATAAAAGAGTATGCCGATAAATTCGGATGTGAATACAGAGAAGGCACAAAGCCGTGGAGCCTTAAATGTGATTGCGCGTTCCCAAGCGCTACACAGAACGAGATCGACGGAAACGACGCAAAAACGCTTTTGGATAACGGATGTTATGTTATCTCTGAAGGCGCGAATATGCCGTCAACCCCGGAAGCGGTAGATCTATATATCCAGAAAAAGATACTTTACGGACCGGGTAAAGCAGCTAACGCGGGTGGCGTAGCTACTTCAGGACTCGAGATGAGCCAGAATTCCCAGAGATTGGGATGGTCACGTGAAGAAGTTGATCAGAAACTTAAAGGGATCATGGCTGCTATACACAAACAGTGTGTAGAAGCTGCCGAAGAGTATGGTCAGCCGGGTAACTACGTAATGGGCGCGAATATAGCCGGTTTCGTAAAAGTTGCCGATGCCATGCTGGATCAAGGCGTGATATAAGAGTAGAAGTCAGAAGTTAGAAATAAATCAGGGACGTTTCTCCTCACTGCTTTCTTGCGAAAGCAAGAAGTGGGGGTAGACGTCCCTGATTTATTGACCATTGACTATTGACTATCGACCATGGACTTTTTATCTTTACACAATCAATATTGTACGAACATGCACGCTTTATCTCTATATTGGTCAATATCTGTCAATAGTCAATGGTCGATAGTCAATTGTCTAATTGCTGACTTCATTATAAACGAATGAGAGTTGCATATTGACCAAAGACGTGATATATATATAGTTAAAATTAGAATTCAATACAAATGAGATAAAATCAGGCAAAAGGGCATAATATGCTGGATCCTAAATTTATCAGAGAAAATACCGAGATAGTTAAACAGGCCTTAAAGAATCGGTGCGATGACACCGGTATAATAGATACGTTTCTGGAACTTGATGCTGAACGCAGGCAACTTGTTCAAAAAACCGAGGACCTTAAACGTCAAAAGAACGAAGCATCCAAAAAGATAGGCGAACTTATCAAGTCCGGTAAAGACGCTGCATCTGCTAAAGATGAAGTTAATGCTACTAACGACAAGATAAATAAACTTGATGAAGAATTAAGGGCGGTAGAAGAGAAATACGCGGGAGTTTTGGATTCTATCCCTAATCTTCCGCATGAAAGCGTCCCTGTGGGTAAGAACGCTGAAGACAATAAATTGGTTCGGGAAGAAGGATCTAAACCAAAATTCGCGTTCACGCTCAAGGATCACCTGGAGATAGGCAAGATCAATGAATTATTTGATCCTGAACGCGGCGCAAAGATGTCGGGTTCAGGATTTCCTTTATATATGGGGCAGGGAGCTAAACTCGAGCGTTCACTTATAAACTTTATGCTTGATGTACATGTGAAAGATCATGGATATAAAGAGATCTTTCCGCCATTTCTGGTTAACCGGCAAAGTATGAGAGGAACCGGTCAGATACCTAAACTCGAAGAAGATATGTACAGATTAAGCGAAGAGGATATGTTTTTGATACCTACCGCGGAAGTACCTGTAACTAATATCCATGCGAATGAAGTTTTAAAGGAAGCGGACTTACCGATATACTATACGGCATATACGGCTTGTTTCAGGAGAGAAGCTGGTTCTTACGGAAAAGACACTAAAGGACTCATCCGGGTGCACCAGTTCAATAAAGTTGAAATGGTAAAGTTCACGCAACCTGAAAACTCAATGAATGAACTGGAAACATTATTACTTAATGCGGAAGACATACTCAAACGGGTAGGGTTACCTTATAGGGTACTTGAACTATGTACGGGGGACTTAAGTTTTGCGGCACATAAATGTTATGACATAGAGCTATGGGCACCGGGTTCTGCTAGATGGCTTGAAGTTTCCAGCTGTTCGGTATTCTCGGATTTTCAAGCAAGACGCGCTAACATTAAATATAAACCATCGAACGGAGGAAAAGCGCAGTATCTGCATACACTCAATGGGTCAGGAGTAGCGCTTCCGAGATTGGTAATAGCCTTACTCGAAATATACCAGAACAAAGACGGATCTGTTAGCGTGCCGAAAGTATTACAGCCATATTTCGGATCGAAATTAATAAAACCTGCAACCTAAAAAAAGGTGTCAGGTTATAGGTGATAGGTGTCAGGATGAGCCTAAAACCTACAACCTAAAACCTAAAATCATGTTTACAAAGTTTTTCAGGACTATTATAGGATTATTGATCATACCTGTAGCCATAGGTACGGCCCAGGCCTTCGGAGCGGCAATTTCCACGATCAGCTTTCTTAACGGGGTGCTTCATATACTTGAAAGAGGGGTGCTTTTATATGTACTATTTCATATTATTGTTATGAGACCAGTATATATATATGTTCTTGCACACGAATTCGTACATGTTATTGCGACATGGATATGCGGAGGTAAAGTAGTTTCTTTTAGCGTCAAGCCATCCGGGGGAAACGTCGTTACTTCCAAGACCAATTTTTTTATAGAACTCAGCCCGTATTTTGTCCCGCTTTACACGATCATTATAGGCGGAATATTCGCGATTATGAGATCTATGGGGCAGGGTCCGGTATTCCAGTCGGAAATACTACTTTTCTTGATAGGCGCGTCTTTAGCGATGCATCTAGTAATGACTGCAGAAGCCCTGCGTATACAGCAGCCCGATATAATGAAGTCCGGCATAATGTTTTCTTACGCATTGATATTTATCCTTAATCTTGTTGTCGTTATTGCCGTGTTTTCAATTATTTTTGCGGATATAAAATTTGCTGAGTTTGTTAGGCAGGCGTATAATTATTCTGCGCACATATATAGACTTGTATATGCGAAGATATTGTATTTGTATGCTCATTATGTTAAGGGATAATTTAAGAGAATATTGACCGGTGTTGGTGGTCAGAAAATCATATAGAGGGTATACCATGCTCAAACAGTCCTCGTCCTTTGGATTGCGGAACTGCGCGTGATATACCATCTATATGTTTTTCTGGTATTAGACGGGAATAAATATATGCTGGTCGATGGAGGGGACTATTCTTTGAGTGTGCTCCAGCCTTCGGCTGTTGCTGTTGAAGCTTGAATTTATGTACTTCTCAAGTAGAGAAAAATGTGTTAGAATTACGTCATTCTAGGCGGCGATCTTGACACCGAGCCGCAGGCGAAAGCGGACGGAAAACCGTTGAAATCCTAGTGAAAGACCGGATATAAGAGTTTTATATAGAGATAGATGTTGCGGAGGAGGAGTGGCAGAGCGGTTGAATGCGGCGGTCTTGAAAACCGTTGACCTGAAAGGGTTCTGGGGTTCGAATCCCTACTCCTCCGCCAGTAAAAACCAAAGCGGGAAGAGAATAAACTCTCTTCCCGCTTTTTATTTTTCCTGTCTCTTTCAGCGATGCTGAAAGAGTGATATTCACTCGACGCACAAACTTTGGAATAAATTCCAAGTTTGTTTATCTCGCTCATATCTTGTGTAGGCTTGGGGCCCCCGTAGCATGTTTCGCTGTGCAAAACAACGGGTGTCCCTACTCTTTCTTGGATTGGCAGCCTGTGGCTGCCCCTTGCTTGTCATCTATAACAAAGCATGTCATCCGAGCGGAGTGTCCGAAGGACACGGAGTCGAGGGATCTTTTTTCACCCTCCTGAACCGGGTTAAGCCTATGAGCCGCAAGGCGAATAGTGACCAACCCGGTTCACTAATTATCAGTAAACCTTGTAAAATAAGCTAGTTAGCGATAGAATACCTAGGCGTATCTCTTTATGACATACCCATGTTTTAGTTGTAAATATAGATGTTTAAAGTAATTAAGTAAAGCGTCCTTAGGTTCAAGTACCTAGTGCACCACCATAATCTGCTATAATGGCAGAAGACGGTTTGTATAAATTCTTAAGAATGAAAGAGATATGAAACAAATATTTAATTCCTAATGGATAAATCGGGGGCAGATCCTTATTTGTGGCCCTCTCACTCCGAACTGCTGACCTTTCGCGCTCTAATCTCTAGCTTCTAGTTGCTCCTCGGGTTCCTTTTCCGTTTCACTTCTAGCTCTCCATTCTCTCATAAATGAGCGCCGAGGACGTAATGTCCGAGGTGTGTCGAAACGTCCCCAATTAATTATTCTTGACAGAATAACTTTGATTGGTATAATTGAATCTGAAATTCAATTTCAAAAAGAGGGGAAATGAAAAAAGATAAAGTGATGGACCTTTTTGTAGGGTATTTACGAGAAAAGGTTCTACAAATAACTAAACAGAGAGAGGAGATCTTTAGGTGCTTTCTGTCTACTGACACACATTTGAGTGTAGAGGAACTATACTCTCTAGTAAGAAAGAAAGACCCTAAGGTAGGACAGACAACAGTATTTAGAACTTTGAAACTTTTGTGTGAAGCAGATATTGCTAAAGAGGTAGATTTTGGCGGTAGGGTTAAAAGATACGAAGTTAAATACGGACATAAACATCATGACCACTTGGTATGCACTAAATGCGGGGAGTTTATTGAAGCGGTGGATGAGAGAATAGAGGAACTTCAGGATAAGTTATGCAAGAAATTTGGATTTATACCATTTTAAGTTGACTAGTATAGATTATATGCTATAATTGTATTAACGAGGAGGTACAATTATGGCGCAAAAAAGTTTAGTAATTAAGAGTCATTTACCAGCAGGCGAGGTGCATAAACGATAC
>JAVCDB010000038.1 GCA_030765205.1 Candidatus Aadella gelida
AGATTTTTGTGGGTCGTTTAGCTCAGATCAGGTGGGGACAAGTTGCCGGAATTAGTGGGGACGAGTTACCGGAATTGCTGGGGACAAGATGCCGGAATAGGTGGGGACGAGTGTCCGGAATACGCAATATACAGCAGAGGCGACAAAATCCGACAATAAGGTTTATAAAATAGTGTTTCATGCTGGTACCGTTGATGAATTATTTAATTCTGCAGCATTAGATGGACAAGCCTTCGTTCAAAAATTTGTAGAAGCATACAATATTAGGGAAATGGAACCATTTGCAGGACAGAACGCGGGATGGATATATCTTAGTCTTCATGGATATAAGATAACAATATTTGTAGATAAAACTTTAATGGTTGAATCTGCACCAAAACAAAACGAATTTCAGTTTGATTAAAATTCAGGAGGTGAATGATGCTAGCGCAAATGTGCAAAAATTGTGGATCGTTTGTGCCAAATCCGGTACTTAGAAATCGAGGGTCGTGGTGGATATGGGTTGCTTTAGTTGCAATGGCAATAAGTACACTTCCAATAGAATATAACAGGTGGGCAGCAACTTCTTTCGGCACAATGCCATTCTCTGATTGGTTGCAGTCATTAGGGTTGAGAGTGTCGACCACGTCGGTTCTTCTATTCCCAAGTATGATTCTTTTTATTATTGCGGGACTATATTCTCTATGGCTACAGTATTTTAAAAAGAAATGTTGCCCAAGATGCGAAAACACAGAATTAGTTGGGCTTGATACAATTATCGGTAAAGAATTGTATGCGAAGTTAGACCCAAAAGAAATACCCGCTGGGAAGATATGCCCTAAGTGTAAAAAAATATATGATGATAGTTGGAGTGTTTGCATCAACGATGGAACGAAGCTAGAGCCTATTAATAAAAAACAGGATGTAGCTAGGCAAGTGAATAACAAAACAGACAACAATGGAGCATGTAGGCAGATAGAAGAACTTTCCAAATTAAAAAAAAAGGGTATTTTGTCCCAGAAAGAGTTTGATGATAAGAAAAAAGAGTTGCTGGAACGGCTTTAAAAGTAGGAGGTGCTAGATGCGGTCACAGATGTGTAAAAATTGTGGATCATTTGTATCAAAGCCAGTAGAAAAAAGTAGAGGTTCTTGGTGGATATGGATTATTATAGTAATAATTTCTATAATCGATTGGGTCTTGGCAGTAATGTATAACGACCAGTTCCTTAATATGTCTAGCTGGGTACTATCAACGTGTGCTTTATTTTACTCATTATGGATGATATTTTTCAGAAAGAAATGTTGCCCAAAATGCGAAAGCGAAGATTTAGTCGGAATAGATACAGTTATTGGAAAAGAATTGTATGCAAAGTTAGACCCAAAAGAAAAAATGCTGACAGAAAAATATTTAAGGGAAAAAACTTGTCCCAAGTGTGGGGCAACCTGTGTTGATAGTTGGGAGACTTGCATCAGTTGCAATGAAAAACTTGAGGTCATCCAGGAAAGTCAGCATCAAGAGATAGAAGATGATGAAAAAAAGAATGAACATTTATCCGACGATAATGGTGTTGTCTCTGTTCAGATAGAAGAACTTTCCAAATTAAAAGAAAAGGGTATTTTGTCCCAGGAAGAGTTTGATAGCAAGAAAAAAGAGTTATTGGAACGAATTTGAAGAAGGAAAATTACGGAATTTTTATAATTCATAGCATTTGTTGCTCCTTTAATCTGCATAATAGCAAGTCAAACTGAATACTCCCCAGAAAAGGCGAATCGACCAATAAAAAGAGAAGAGTCTTGACAAAACTCTTTTGCTAGTGTAAAATTAATGAACTGACACAAGCGGTGAGGGAGTTTAAATGGGAGTTCTAGACAGTAATTTAGAGCCTTTTGAAAAAATCGCAGCCTTCTTAAAAGAAAAGAAGAAAACCAGGAGCTGGCTAAACACATTGTCTTCTCGAGAGAAGTTGGTGCCGAGGCCAATTCGGCTACCATGGATAGCGATGGCGTTTAGTAATACTTTAGATATCAATGAGAAACCTAGGCGCAGAAAGCAGGGTAGCTTAGTATTTTACGCAAAAGGGACGACAAAATATCTTGAAGAGGTTATTCAGCTACATAAAGAAGGTCTATCGTACGAGGAAATAAAGAATCGTTTAAAAAATAAACTTGAAGTACTCAACCGTTTATTGGAAACAGAGTTTATCCAAGAGAAAAGAAGGAGAAATGCCGGTTTTTTCGATAACTATAGATTCGCAGTGAAAATATTTAAATATTTCAAGATCTGTGAACCAGGGGCACCCCTGATGAAGGTGCTGGAAGGCATTGAAGAGGAGAGAAAGAGATGCGGGAAAGAGTATTACGGCAGCATAATACAGATGCGGAAGCACGCACATAGCGGCAATGCAGAGTATAGGAAAGAACAAAAGAAAAAATACGAGAGCGGGGAAAAGCTAGACCTTCTACACGCTTTGATGGAAGCTACTACAAAGGAAGCATTAGAGTACATAAATAAAAAGGAAGGAGGAGATATGGGTTTTTGGCTTGGTGTTATAAGGGAGAAGGAGAAAGAAAACAAATAGAAAAAGCTTTTTTTTTGCTTACCATTGTTAGCTTAAAAATAATGAACAGACACAAAGAAAAAAAAGGGGAGAGTATGAAAAAAGCAAAGAAGCAAATAAGAATGGAAGAATGGCTAGATGGACTTTCTTTGAGTGAGAAAATCGAAACATTAGAAAAAGGAAAATTATGCCAATGCATAAAATGCGGAAAGTATTTTCATGACAAAGAAACATTTAGAGAAAGGCAGTTGAGGAAATGCAAACCCGCAAAAGCAGAGCACGAATGTGTAGAAGGTATAAATTACATTATTCTTAGGAGAGGATTCGTAGGGATTTTGGGTTCGATATGTTACGAGGAAGGAGAATTTTTAGAAGATTTGGTGATTGATTATTTTAACAGGAGGAGGTAGCTGTGAAGATTGAAAAAATACCATTAGAAAAAATTAATCCATGGGAAGGCAACCCGCGTAAAGATCTTCAACCAGAGGATCTAGAGTATAAGAAAATAAAACGAAGTATAGAAACTTTTGGTTGCGTAGAACCGTTAGTTTGGAATGCTAAAACAGGGAATCTTGTCGGGGGCCATCAGAGGTACAAAATACTTCTCGAACAAGGGGTAGAAGAAATAGAGGTTAGCGTGGTTAAGTTATCGATAGAGAAGGAAAAGGCTCTCAATCTTGCTCTTAACAAAATTCAAGGAGATTGGGACAATGTAAAACTTGCAACTTTACTTGAAGAGCTCGAGCAACTTCCAGATTTTGATATTGGATTAACCGGTTTCGATCTACCCGAGATTTCAAGTCTGTTTGACCGCTATTTACCTCATGACGGGGAAGATGATTTTGATGTCAAAAAAGAAGCGGAGACAATCACAGAGCCTGTTACTCAGAGAGGTGACATAATTGAGCTAGGATCCCACCGACTCTTATGTGGGGATTCTGCTGATTTGGAAGATCTTGAAAAGTTGTTTCAAGGGGGAAAAGCGGACCTGGTAGTGACTGATCCGCCGTACAATGTTGCATATAAAAATGAAAGACCGATAAATAAAGGGGGTAAAAGATGAAATGGGAACCTATAGAATCAGATGATATGGAGCAAAAGGAGTATGAGTCATGGTTAAAGACGGTCTTGAGCAATATGGGAAAGTTCATAGGGCAAGGTTCGCCAATCTACATATGGAATGGACACCGACAATTTGGGCCAATGCACCTGATGCTTAATGAATTGGGGTTTCATGTTGGGTGTGTGATCACTTGGGTTAAGGAAAGATTTGCTTTAGGATATGCTGATTATAATCACCAGAGCGAGTTCTGTTTATACGGTTGGAAAGAAGGAAACGGGGCACACAGGTGGTACGGAAAATCCAACGAGACAACGGTGTGGGAAGTCGCAAGGGATAGCATAAATACTTTGATACATATAACGCAAAAACCGGTAGCCTTGGCACAGCGAGCTATAAAGAATAGCTCTAAACGAGGGGATATTGTTTTGGATATGTTTCTGGGTTCAGGTTCAACTTTGATAGCAGCCGAAAGTTTGGAAAGGAGTTGTTATGGCGCAGAGATTTCGCCTGCGTATTGCGACGCAATAGTTCGCAGATATATCAATTATGTAGGCGAAGAAAACGTAAAACAAGAGATCTTGGATAAATATATGAAAAAAGGAGAAAGAAATGCATGAGAAAAAAGAAGAAGAAAAAGAAGACATCGTGGTTCATGAAATGCTAAGACAAATTAAGGCAGGACAAATTGATCCAAAAACCATATCGCCAATAAGCCGTCGGTTGTGTGTGGAAGTGTTAATCTTGGAAGGACATCAGAATGCATCGGTAGCACAAGCATTAAAAGTAAGTGATAAAACGATAAGGCGTGATATTCAGGAAATAAGAAGAAAGAACGCGTTAGAGCCAAGCGTGGATTTAGCAAAACAGATGATTGGTCAGTTTTTTCAGAAAGCAATGAACCACCATGCGTATTTGACGAGACTCGCAAGGTCTCAAAAGGCCACAGTTGCCGAAAAAACATTAGCTGAGACGGCTGCCTGGAAAGTACTAAAGGAGTGCCTTGAAAGGTTTCAATTTTTAGGCTACCTTCCCCTAAAACCGCAAGAAGTGATTGGGCATTTCTTTCATCAATCCGAACCTGATTCTACAAATGATATAACTGCTATGAAAAAACAACTTGTAGAATTGGAGGAGCAGGCTAAAGAAATGGGTATTTTTGATAAGGAGACATCTAGTAGCATTGCATTGTTAACGGAAGATGTGAAACAGTCTGAAATAAAAAGTCGAATTTTAGACATGAAAAAACAATTTAAAACCAGGGAGGAAGACAATGAAGATTAATCAGAAATTAGGGGAATTAAGAAGACTCATGTGTTCTAAAAGCCTTAAGATGTTTGCAAAAACATATTTCAAAGAGTACTGTTCTTCTAAAAACAGTAGATTTCATGAAGAGACGTACGAAATATTACAAGATATACAAAAGAAACGTAATCAACGTGTGGCTATTGCCGCTCCGAGAGAACACGCAAAAAGCACAATAATAAGCTTAATATATGTCTTGTGGGCCGCATGCTACAAACAGGACCGATGTATAGTCATTGTATCTAATACGGCGAAACAAGCGGAAGATCTATTGTCTGATGTTCGGCATGCGATCAGACAGAACGAATTATTAGGACAGGATTTCCCGGATGTCTGTGAGCCGCCTAATCTAAAGTGGCGGAAAGACGAGATAATTCTTAAGAATAGTGTCAGGATACTTTCAGCGGGAACCGAGAGCGAGTTGAGGGGCAAGAGGTATAAGCAATATAGACCAGAGCTAATTATCCTTGATGATGCGGAACAAACTGGGGATATGTTCTCCAAAGAAGTCAGAGAACGGTTATCCAACTGGTTTGCGAAGGTTATCTTAAATCTAGGATCGAAGACAACAAATATTATTGTGTCGGGGACAATCCATCATTATGATTCCTTGTTGCATCGATTAACGTCTGAGGATGAATTTCCGGGATGGATAAAGAGGAAATATAAAGCAGTAGAGGATTGGGCAGTTTATCCGGATTTATGGGACGCGTGGGCTCAGATATACAGAAATCGCGAAAAGTATAATGACGAGAGCGGTTCGGAAGCGGCTAGAGCGTTTTATTTAGATAATAAAGAGAACATGTTGGAGGGGACAAAGGTTTTGTGGCCCGACAAAGAAACTTATTATGACCTAATGGTAATGAAGGAGAGAGGTGGTGAGCTTAGTTTTTACTCAGAAAAACAAAATGAACCATTGGGTGGGAGTAATTTTTGGTTTCCTCAAGAAGTTCTGGTCTATTGGGAAAATAAATTCAACTCTCCGCAGGAGCTATTGAGTTTTCTTGGAAATAATAAAATTATTCTAGGAGCAATAGATCCAAGTATGGGTGCAAGCAAAAGAAGTGACTATTCGGCATTCATCACAGTAGTTAAGGATAAAAGAGATGGAATAATTTATGTGATAGGTGCGGACATAGGGAGATGGAAACCGGGGGAGCTTATGGCCAAGGTTATAAATATACATAGCAAGTGGGGACACAAAAGAATAGGATTCGAAGAGAATGGATTCCAGCAAGTATTAGGTAAAGATTTAATACAAATGTCTGAAAAACAAGGAAAGCATATACCTATATCATTTATCAAAAATACAGCTCGTAAAGAAGATCGAATCCTTAGGCTAGAG
The DNA here is from genome assembly GCA_030765205.1 of Candidatus Aadella gelida. Lineage (GTDB taxonomy): Bacteria > Omnitrophota > Gorgyraeia > Tantalellales > Tantalellaceae > Aadella > Aadella gelida. The sequence continues at coordinate 6,248 of JAVCDB010000038.1, forward strand.
CCAATGATTCGTCAAGGTAGAATTCAATTCTCACGTAGTCATAATGAGCTTATTCAGGAAATACTTCATTATCCAAAGGGTGCGAAGGATGACGGTATTGACGCTTTATCTATGATTCTGGATGTTTCCGAAAGCATCGGCTGTTTAAGCCCGGAAGCAAAATCAGATATCTTTGATAAACTTAAAGACGAAGGAAGTGATGGCAAAAAGGTCGGGATTAAGGGTACTATAAACTCTTATACCGGAAAATGCGAGGATTTTGATGATCCTAACGGACTTCTCGCTGGGATCATATAATAGCGCAACTTATCGAAAGCTTTAAAAGGCCGTTCTCCGTTTTGCGGATGAACGGCCTTTTCTTTTTAAGTGACGTAGTGTTGATGCATAACTTGCTATAGCCAAAGATGTATGGCATATGTGAGTAGCAAAGAAGAGGTAAATTTAGCAGAGAAATTGTAGTCCTATGAGTATAATAAAGAATTAGAAGGAGGAAAATGAACAGGTCTGATGAAATAATTAGGGAGTGTTTAGAAAATAGAGAAAGAGATAAGGCCTTAGAAGAATACATGGAGTGTGGAAGGCTTTTTTGGCATGCTGAGGAAATAGGCAAGTATCTAGAAGATGAAGGAAGAATAGAAGAGGCGATGTATGAGTATGAATATCTGATAGGAGAGTATATGCAGATGGGTAAGGATTTCTTGCCTCTACCTAAAGGCCCGGAGGAACTATTTAAGTTGGGAGAATGGTATATTTCTCGAAATAGCGGAAAGGCCAAGAAATATCTAAGCTTATATCTGAAAGCAAGAGAGGTTTGGTTCGGTGACCCAGCCTTTTTCTTAGAACATGAAAAAGAGGCAAAAGAATATATGAAGAATAAGTGCTGAAGCTTTACAGGTAAAAAAGCTAGAGACATGGTCTTGTTGCGGGTATATGGTATAATTATTAAAAGTTTTTGGAGAGCGACAAATGTTTAAGATAAGGTCAAATGATTTTTGGGGAGGAAATGATGAATAATGAATTTACAGAGGTTATTGAAAAAACGCAGAAACTATTAAGTGACAATCATGAATGGAAAGATCGTTATGAAAATTACGCACGAGGAATCTCTGATAACATTGAAGGTATTAAAAACATAAAGAAGAAATTTCATCAGTGGGCGCCTCTGTATATATATATGAATGTAGGGGAGGCAAAAGGAAGTGCATCTACATTTAATTTGAGATATTTAGGGCAGGCGGTAGCTGACCTAAATATAGCTAATGGAGATGTAAAATTAAAAGGGAAAAAAGAAAAGGAAAAGAATACGTGTGCCATTAAAAATAAACGAGATTTTAACTGTGATGTTAACGTCAGTCCCAAGGGAGTGGGATGGAGAGAAGAGCAAGCTGTAGAATTCCGAAGGCATTTTTCAAAATATCCTATTCGAACCAAAGACAATAATAAAGGGAATGAGGAACATCGAATTGAAAGTATGCTTTTGACTGAGTTCTCAAAAAATAAAGGAAAAGATAAAAGAAAAGAATTGCACAATATACAGCCAGTATTAATGGCGAAAAAGGCTCGTTTTCAGATGCCTACTCCGCTTAGTGCAAGTGACAAGAAAAATATAAAATATTCAGGAACAGGTGGTGGAGGCATAGATATAATGGCGCGTGTTGGGGGAGGGAGAGGTAATGGTACTAAGTTTTGTATTGTAGAGGTAAAAGATGAATATTTAAAAACAGAACCACCGAAAACAGCCATAAAACAGGCGCTTGTGTATGCAACTTTTATCAGGGAACTGCTTAGAAGCGAGCAAGGGGATATTTGGTGGAGAATTTTTGGGCGAGGGGGGAAGGTTCTTTCAAAACTCAAGATATGTGTTACCTGTGCTATGCCGTTTCCAGCAAGCGATGAAAAGCCGGATAAGAGTTTCGGAGGAAACCAATTAAATATTGGGGAAGATGTTTTCGAGCTACATTACATTTATTTCAGAGAGGAAACGAATAGAATTAAACATGTTGAAACATCTTTAAGGGGGAATAAATGAACCTAATAATCCACCGAGGGGCTAAAGAAATAGGTGGCAGTTGTGTTGGTCTCCGAACGGAGGATACGCGAATACTGATAGATTTTGGTATGCCGCTTGTCGATGAAAATGGTGAGAGGTTTAATGCCGATGTTTTGAGGGATAAAACTATAGAAGAACTCAAAGATCTAAAGATCCTTCCCTCCATAGATGGTTTGTATAAGGATGAAAAGAGGCAGATAGATGCGATATTCATTTCTCATTCCCATCTAGATCATTATGGTTTTTTGAATTATGTCCATCCGGATATTCCTATATACATGAGCGAGGGGGCGAAGATACTTGCCGATATCTCGGACATCTTTGTTCCGCATAGTGCGGGGAAGATCAAGGCCGAAGTTCTAGACAAGCGAAAGAAAGTGGTTGTTGGAGATTTTAGCGTTACTTCGTATTTAGTGGATCATTCTGCTTTTGATGCATTAGCTTTTCTTGTTGAAGCAGATGGAAAGAGGATATTTTATTCCGGGGATTTCCGAGGACATGGAAGAAAAAGTGTCTTATTTGACCGGATGATCAAAGATCCGCCAGTTGATATAGATTGTCTGCTTATGGAGGGTTCCATGCTAGGCCGGGGAGACAAGATATGTACCAATGAAGATGGTGTGCAGGCAAGAATTGAGGAGATCCTGAAGGACATTGATAATATTACATTTTTATTCGCTTCTTCACAGAATATAGACAGGCTGGTTTCAGCGTACAAGGCATGTCTTAAAACTGGTTCAATCTTTGTCATTGATCTATACACGGCTTTTATACTTGATAGGTTGAAGGAAATATCATCAAAGCTGCCTCAATTCGATTGGAAAAATATGAGGGTAAAATTCACTAAATATCATGCAGATCGTCTCGTTGATGCGGGGCATAAAGAGCTGCTGTATAAGTATAACGAGAGGAAGATCGATATAGATGAAATTATTGAGAAGAAGAACCGGATACTGATGCTCGCTAGGGATAATTCAATTTTCCCCAGGATATTGGATAAAGTACAGGAACATCAGGGAGCCAAGATAATATACTCAATGTGGGAAGGTTACCTAACGGATAAGTTTAGACATTATTGCATGGAGGAAGGAATTGAGTTGGTTTATGCACATACAAGCGGACATGCTGTTTTGGAAGACCTTAAAGCCTTCGTCCGGGCCATAAACCCTGCAACATTAATACCTATACATACATTTAATCCGGAAGAATATGCGAAGTATTGGGGAGATAGAGTTGTTCGGATAAAAGATGGACAAGAAATTACAGTAGGAGAGTGAACTGGAATGAAAGTCTTACCGTTAGGTGAAAAGTTGACCATAGCTATTGATGTGGATGGAACCGTAGCTGATTGTACGGATGTCGATTTTAATAAGGTCAAAGATGATCCTTATGAGCTCATGAAAGCCAAACCCATTAAAGGGGTACTTGAAGCGGTAAAAAAGCTGTTTGACGAAGGCCACCAGATAGTTTTTCACACATCAAGAGATAAGAGCAGTAAAGAGATGACTAAATGGTGGTTCGAAAAACACGGTTTCCCATTTCATCATATTGAATGTGAGAAATTCGTGGCACATGTGTATATAGATGACAGGGCTATTAGTGGGCATGATTGGAATAGGGCTATGAAAGAATTTCGAATACCGGATCTCCCGGGTAAAATTGCCAGGAAAGAAGGAAGGATATAATTGCGGGGATATATTTTTTGCCTTGCAAACTTTACAAAATATGATATACTTTAGAAAGATGTAAAGTTAGAAAAACGATAAGGGAGGTATTTTATGCAGGCGTACAAGCTGTCTGTAAATCTTAAAAGAATTCGCATTGCGCGCGGGCTAACTATGGAACAAGCGGGAAAGGCTGCTGGCATAACCAGGATGGCATACCATAACATAGAAAAAGGTATTTCTGAACCGAGGGTTAGTAATCTTCAGAAGTTGGCTAATGCGTTAGATGTCAAAGTCTTTGATCTTGTAAGAAGCGTTCCGGAACTTCGTAATGTGCGTTTTCGTGCACTTAAATGGAAAACTAAGAAGGCGAAAGAACAGAGAGAAGAAGTCAAAGACGACGTTGCTTTATGGATGCGAGACTTTAATGATTTAGAAAATATACTTGCCACCAAGAAGGGTTATAAATTTTCCATACCGGGAAATATTCTGTCCGGGAAAAACAAATCACCTGAAAAGGTGGCAGAGGTTGCAAGGAAGAGGTTTGATCTTGATGAAGACGAAATCATTACCGATATATGTGGTCTGGTCGAATCCGTTGGGATCAAGCTGCATTTTATTAATGTGGGTCTAGATAACTTTTCGGGACTTTCAGTAAATGATGAAGACTTAGGCGCAGCTATAATTGTTAATACCTATGCTGCTAAAACTACTGAGCGAAAAATATTCACCATAGCTCATGAGTTTGGTCATATCCTAATGCATCCTGATTCATTTAGTGATGAGGACGAAGAGATAAAGGCACAAGAAGATGAGGCAAATATATTTGCTAGTCATTTTCTTATGCCCAAAGAAGCTTTTCATAAAAGGTTGGCAGAAGTAAAGGGGATTGATTTTGTTGATGCGATACTTCATGTTAAACGGGCTTTTAAAGTTAGTTATGAGGCGGTATTGGTCCGTTTAGTTGAGGAGGAAATAGCTGATAATGAAATATGGAAACAATTTCGCGCAAGATATAAAAGAAGATGTAATTTTGACTTCAAGGGGCATAAAGAACCAGAGCCATTAGCAGCCATTGATTGCATAGAGGACCGCTTGAGTCGTCTTGTTCGTGAAGCATATGAAAAAGAAAAGATTTCGATGTCACGTGCTGCCGAAATCCTGGGTAAGAGCATCATTGAGATGAGAGAACTAGTTAATGGATGGATGGCAGTGAAATGAAGCAAATAGTTATCTGTGATGCAAACATACTTATAGACTATGCTAAGGCCAATAAAAAAATTATTGGGTTAATAACAAAGCATCTATATGAGATATGGATTCCATTGCCGGTATGGGAAGAGGTTCATGATCTATCAGATGAGGATGCGACAACGTTAGGTGTTAATATTGCTGAACCTAGTTTAGCTCAAACTTCTGAAGCGGCTGATATGTTTGGTGGGGGCTTATCAGATGAAGATAACATGTGCTTTATTATGGCTAGAGATGAAAAGACGATATGTGCAACGAATGAAAAACCACTAAGAAAGAAATGTAGAGAGAATGGCATTAAGGTTCTCTGGGGGCTACAGATTATGATTCATCTATGTGAGATTGGGAAGCTAAAAGTAGATATTGCGGCAAAGACAGGTGAGAAGATAGTGAAGATGAACCCTAGAATAACGCAAAAGGTTTTAGATGATTTTATTGTTAAGCTGGAGAACCTTTAAGGTAGGTGATTGAGATGTGTTTTAAATATACTGAATTATTGAATCTGCCGATAGCTCGTGCAGCCTATAGTGATAGAACTGCCTGGTTGCTTGCTGAGATGTCAAAAATAGCATATGGCAAGTTTGAAGAAAATGATGAAGATATGCAGAAATTGAAAACTGCTTTGCATAAGGCAGAGTTTGAGCTGGTAACAACTTTTAATGAGAAGGGAACTCAAGCTTTTTTGGCCAAAAGAGAAAAAGATAAAATGGCAGTTTTGGCTTTTCGTGGTACAGAGCAAGATAAAATAGATGATATTCTTAGTGATCTTGATGCTAGGTTTTATAAAAATACAGACGGTTCTAAAATGCATAAAGGTTTTAAGGAAGCATTTCAGGTTGTTGAAGATCGAGTAAAAAGCGAATGCGATAAGATTAAGGATTATTCATTGTATGTTACCGGGCATTCTCTGGGAGGAGCTCTGGCACTAGTCGCTACGAAGGAGTTAAATTCAGATTATC
>JAVCDB010000072.1 GCA_030765205.1 Candidatus Aadella gelida
CAATAAAAAGCTAATTCTTCTTTCTGAAATTGATGTTTTCTTACTGCCAAAAACCGCCACGGTCCTTATAATCGAATCTGGATTATGAGATGGTTTAATAATTTTATTTTCAATATATAAAAAGTTCTTTAACTCACGTATCCCCTGTTTCCGAGTCGCATATCGCTTACCTTCAACATTGATAATTTGATTTCTTTTTGGATCAAAAACTATCATGTCAGGAAGATGGATGATAACTGATTTGTTTCCAGACTTATAAGCTTTTCTCTTACCCTTTTGATATTTCTCAATGACTAATGGACCTAAATATCTATGCAAAAAATAACCACGCTCACACCCGCCATGATTCTCATAAATTATCTCTGCATTAGTATAAACCAATAACATAAGATGCAAGAAAATAGTAGCTACTTTTTCTTGAGAATTCTCGTAATGCCAGTATGTTTTATGCTTATCAGGATTCGGCATTTTAAGCCCATCAAGTTTTATGTTTAACCGACTGGCAATCTGTATAAATTTATTGTCCTTACCTAAATGCTCTTGCTTTAAACCATGATTAGTTATAATAATAGACTTTGTTTTTTCCCATTTTCTTATACAAAGTGCAATGATTGTCAAGGCGCCTATGTTTGGATCATGACAGATCCCACCCGCTTTATATAGCTTACCAGAAATAGTTATATGCCTTAAAGAAATCTGTATTTTAATTGGCACATTACCTACTGGAGGCATTCGCATAGAATTTTTGGCTTCTACAAGTTCTTCTAAATTAGGAAAAGGAATCATAATCTTTTTATCGTAGACCTTACCAAGAATCTCTACTCCAATCGTCTTTAACATTCTGGTACCGAATATATTAGTTTGAGTGGCTTTTGTTTTCTGAGGAATTTGAAGATTATAAAGCATAATCTTCTTAATGCCGGGATAGAAGAAATCAATGTAAACAAACTTGCTGCAACGTTGATAAACTCCAGTATTACGAGATTCTGAATCATCGGTTTTTGTTTCTTCAATCGCATATAAAGGCTTGGATTTATCATTGGGCTCGGATTCTTGAATAAAAACAAGAAAATCAACAAAGCTTGAGCTACCACTAACAATTTTAATAAAAACATTCTCAAAATTACTTGATGATACCCTTTCAGCTTTATATATAAATGAAAAATTACCATCTTCTAAAAGAATAGGTATTATTCGTAATCCAGTTATCTTTAACTGAAATTTATTGTCAGATGCAACCTTACTCAAAATCGTTCGGATTACATCGTTTTTCGGCCTCTCTTCAGTTAGAATCCAAATATTTCTCATATATAGATCAGCGTATCACTAAAGTCTAATTAAATCCATACTTTTAAGGAAATTAAAGAATTACAAATTTAGAATAAAAATGTTAAAATAAATTTATGATAGAAGAAAATACAATTAAAAGTCCAACACAATCTACCGTTACAAAGCGTATTATGGTTTCCTGTACTTACGCGATAAAAGAAAAACCCAATGGACAGGAAAGAACGATAAAGAAAAAAGCACTTTTAGCGGATTGTTACATGGAAGCATATGGAACAGTAGCTAAGGCATGTAGGATGGCCGGCGTTAGTCGCTGGACCTTTTATGATTGGTATAAAAAGGATCCCAAATTTGCGCATATAATCAGATCAGCAATGGACAGAAAACTTAAAGAAGTCGAAATAGAATGTCGTAAAATGTAATATTTTGGGGATATTTTTAGAAACAAAACCTAACAAAACCTAACACAATCTGACACATCTGACACTTTTGGAGATATTTTAAGGTTATAAACCTAACACTATCCGACACATCCGACATATCCAACACTTTTCAGGGTTTTTTAGAACTAAAAACCTAACACAAGGTGACAAAAGTGACATTTCTGGCATATTTTCAAAAAAACATGACACAAAAAAAGAGGAACCACCACTATATACCAAATAAATCATATTTAGCGAATTTTTCCGATTCAAAAGGAAAAATATGGGTTTTGGATTCTGACGATAAAATCTACCAGACCAGCCCTGCAAAAACCTTCAAGCAAAAATACTTTTACATAATAACGCTTAACAAGAAAAACGGCGGTAGCCTGATAGTCGAGAATACGCTTGCAGGCATAGAGGGCATATATGCCGCTATTTATCATAATAAAATCAACAAAGTAAAACCGCTGACCATCCATGAAAGAGCCGCTGTTGCTGTCTTCCTTGCCGCCATGTACCTACGGACCAAATCACAAAGAGAAAACTTCAGGAAAGCCTTAATCGACCTACGAAACAAAATGAAAGAATGGCAGGTCGCATTCAAAAAAGACAAAGGAATGAGAGATTTTTATTCCCGTCTGCCCAAAAGCAAAAACAGCAAAGGAATTACTTTGCCCGAATTAGAAAAAGGCATAAAGGATTTCGACGAATTCCACGCAGCTTCTGTCATGACTTCCTTGCCGGAAGTATCACAGATAATCTTTGATATGAAGTGGTGTTTTGTACGAATAGAAAATACAGACGAAGTATTCGTTACATCCGACGATCCTTTCAGAATATTACGGCCAGAATCAATTAAAAAATACGGACCCAAGGCCTTTGGTAGCTCTCCGGGACTACTTTACAAAGATACGGAAATAACAATCCCCTTATCTTCAAAAATAGCTCTTGTCGCCGGATGGAAATTAAAAGATAATATGACAATTCAAGCAGATAAAAAGGCAGTAGATCAGATCAATATAAGAACAATTATGCATGCCAGCGAAAAGGTTGTCGCAGATAACCAAGAAATATTAAAAGAAATACTTAAAAAAGCACCGAAGAAGCTGGAAAAATCAACCAAAAGCTGGTAGAATTAAGTAAAATTGAATATGGAACAGCCTAAACTCTCTGGACGGCCCGGAGGGCATGGCAAAAATCGCAACGAGCATAAAGAACCCATTATCAGGGTCGCTCGTTGCGTCATATGGAGAAATCCGTATGTGGGCCGCAAGGCTCTACCTGGTGGTGGGCTTTTTGTATACAAAACTCGACCAGGAACTAAAAGGTCGAAGCCGCAAACAAAAGATATTAAAAAAATGGATAAAAAAGAAAAACCTAAATTAACACGTAGGCAGAAATGGCTTTTTGCTATACTTATAATATTGTTTGTCATTATGATAATCGCTCTTGCGAGCGACGGTGATACGCCCAGCCAAAGCCAGAAAGAAATACAACAAAATCAGATAGACATGTCTCAGTTAACCGAAGACGAACAGATAGAGATGTTGGTTTCAAACGAACTAAAAGGCAACAATAACATGAAAACAGCGTATGTGCGCAAAATTGACGTTGTAGAGCAAACTAACGGTGGCTTGGGTGTATTCGTTGAATATAACGCTGACGATAACCTAACAACAAACCTAAGCAAAGGAGGTATTGAATCAAAGATGTCTGAAATCTACACAGCTCTGTATACGAGTGGCAAAGATATCAGAACAGCCTCGGTTACCGCTTATTTTCCTTTATTAGATAGTTATGGGAATAAAAAAGACGGAGTGGTTTATAAGTCCGTCTTAAATAAAACAGAAGCAGACAAAGTAAATTGGAATGCTGATAAATCCCTCTTAAAAGTTACTATTCTACCAAGTGTCTGGACAACAACGGCACTGCATCGAGAATTCAGATAACAAGAAATTAAAAAGAACCAAAAAGCCGTTATTTCCTAACGGTTTTTTGATTTTATGGTATAATTTATTAAAGAACTCAAAATTACAATTACCATTATGAAAAAACGAAGCCATCACATAAAGCTACTAAATAGCCCTGAACGTCTGAAAAATATAATAAGATTGAAATTGCTTACTATTCTCCCCTCTTTTCAAAAAGACGTAAAAGGGATACGTGCCGAATTAAATATACAGCCTGTTATATTTTCTAACGATAAAAAATTTGACGAATGGCATAAAAAAGAGATTACAGACAAAAGTGATAAAATCATGGGTAGCCTTAAATTTCAAAAGGCGGCTCAAAAAATTGAAAGTATGAAAGATTACGGAGAATCCTTAAAGAAAAAATGGGAACTATATGACAGTCTCCCCTCGTTCCGATTAAGACACAGAGAAAAAATACTCGGTAAAAAATACAAACTTCCGGGAAACTTTTACAGAAATTCGCACAACGGCCTACGTGCCTACATAATGAGAAACAGAATAGAACCTCCTTTGAATAACTGGTCAATTGAATTTGATCCAGATAGTGCAAAAGGTCCGGCGAAATGGTTCGCCATAAAAGTGTTTGCGCCTTTAAGTAAAAAAGAAATAGAAGATGCAACAAGAAGTTTGGCCTCTTTTCAAAAACGTTACTTTCCAAAAGAAATCATGGTCACTACTCGTGAAAGAAGAAAATTCAAGAGAGACTTTGAGATGTTTGAAGAATTAGTGCTAAAGAGAAAAAATAAACCTGTCAAGAGGAAAAAATACTCGGATTGTGGTTATCTTAAATATATCATAAAAGACAAAAATATTTCTCCTAAGGAGTTAAGAAGAATGAAAAGGATGCATAAGGATGAGATAAAAATTGTCTATGACGAGGTAATTACTAAGGAAATAGCGAAAAAATGGCATATAAAACCAAGCACGGCCAGACAAGCAATTAAAAGAGTAAATGAACTCATTACAGAATTCTTCGGAGACGAATTTACCATTAAACACTAAGGGGTATACTTAGTGTCACAACTGAATAAAAAGTCATGGTAAAACTGTAGTGTAAGCTACAGTTTTTTATTTTTTACCAAAATTACCATGAACCAAAAATTACACAAAAATGATTTGCAACAAAATGAAAATAACGAATTATTCGCTACTTATGATTTAGGATGCTCGGCCGCCTTATTAACGGCCGGATTTGAATTAATAACTTTGGACAGAACGAACCAACGTAAGGTACGGTTCGTTTTTTATCGTACAAAAAATATTGAAAATGTCGCTGATGATTTTTGGGCTGATCGATTAAAACAGAAATCGCGTTCTTATTGGGATAATATTAAAACCCTTAAAAACAGACTTTATTCAAATGAATAGAAGTATTTTGTCGATTTATGAAATTAAAGAAGCAAACAACTGAAGAACTGAAGAAAATCATAAAGAACGATTATGGTGTTTTACTTAATGACGACGAAGCGACAGAGCTCGGCTCTTCTCTTTTGAAACTCACGCGGTTAGCATTAACTGCTCTTGCCAGAGCAGACGAGAAAAAAAGACTCGTCTCTTCCGGCAAGAGTGAGTCGCACTCTTGAGTCAAATACCACCAAGCAGGAATGCTTGACCTTTCAAGCCTTGGGGCGAACCCTGCGAGAGGCTTGTAAAAATAAAATAGTCGTAGGGTGATGGGGCTCCGTGATCCCGCGGTACAGGGATGGCCAAGATGCCTGAAAAAATAAAACCCATCACGTCGATTGCGTTGTAGCGAGAGGTTCCTGGCGCAATCGGGTTTACCCTCGGACACAATAGTGATCCGCAGCGAGAGTGGGAACCAAGTCGTCCTCCGAGAGAAAACGGACCAAAGGGCACGGCGAAACCCCTGAAACAAACAGATGTTGTTGTGGGGGGAGGGGGGGCTTTTCTGGGACACCTTGGCCATATGCCTAAAATATCTCTGGACTTATTCAAATCCTTCGTTACCCTTGTGACTAAAGGTCGAAAAATAAAAAATCAAGAAAAAAAATTATGGAAAAATTAAACAAGATAATAAATTACTTTATTTATCTTCGCAAATCAAGTGATAGCGAAGATCGACAAGTACAATCAATTGAAGCTCAAAAACGTGAGTTACTCGCGTATGCTAAACAAAAAAATCTTAATATTCTTAGCATCTTTGAGGAATCAAAATCAGCTAAGGAACCTGGTCGGCCAGTATTTACTGAAATGATCGGCCGAATAAATAAAGGTGAAGCCAACGGCTTACTTGTTTGGAAAATAAATCGATTGGCCCGAAATCCAGTAGACGGCGGCACGATCAGCTGGCTTTTACAGCAAAATATACTGCAAAACATTCAAACAATTGGACAAGGATACTTCCCCACCGACAATGTAATCGTCATGGCTGTTGAACTGGGCGTGGCAAATCAATATGTCAGGGATCTTAGCACTGACACTAAAAGAGGCATGCGTGAACGCGCTGAAAAAGGATTAACACATGGAGTTGCCGCAATTGGATACCTTAATGATTTATCCGCAGAACCGGGTGACCGTG
>JAVCDB010000018.1 GCA_030765205.1 Candidatus Aadella gelida
GGGATCTGTCCCCAATTTCCCCACTTACAGGTAAATGCTTTGAAATATAAATAAATTGAGAAGTAAATAGCTAGAATAAGATATTTTAGGGTATAATATTTGCATTAGAAGTTTGTGACAGGTAAGTTCTTCTAATGTGTACAATATTAAATAAAGGGTGGTGTCACCCCAACAGAACGAGAGAGACATTGTAAAAGATCGGGAATTGTGTAATTCAAACAAAGGAGAGAAGAATGAAAAAAACAATGACAATTTTATTACTTATGGTTTTTGCGTTTTCAATCGCATCGACTGTCATGGCTGCTGAGGAAAGCTTCAAAAAGGCTTCAGTAGATGCGACTAGGGCCACCATAAATTATCCTGCTAATGCAGTTAATGAATCGGTAAAGGTTGTTGGTAAGGCTGTATACGGAACTGCAGAAACTGTTATTAGTCCTTTTAAAAAGTTCTGGAATTGGGCCACAGGGAAAGGCGCAGGCCAAGAGATCATAACAGCTCCGATCAATAAAGCAGGAGAAACAGTTAAAGATGCTACGGTAGGAACAGCGAAAATGCCTTATGAAGCAGGCGTAAAAACTGCCGAACAGAAATAACCTATGAATCGGGATGAGGTTCAAAAGAAGTCGAATTGGCTCTTTCTTTAGAGGCTATTGTATGTCAAGCCTCTGACGAAGGAGCCAATTTGCAAAGGACTAAGATGTTTAGAAAGTGCATACTGGTAATTCTTTTTCTGGCGGTCCAATTCTTCGCGCAATATTGCAGCGCAGCAGATCTAGAGCTATCTATAGCTGTCAGGCGCATGTATGACGGTGATATGGATAAGATGACATATATTAAACCGCCCGGGAATAAAATAGAGGTTTATCAGAGACCGTTGCCTTTTTATTTGATAGTAGAGAATCCATCAAATAGTTCTCAAAAGTTATGGGAGAGCGGGCAGAGAAATGGGAAATCATATTTTTCAATCGAATTTGAAAACGATAGAGGTCAAAAAACTATAATCAAGAAGAAGAAAACTAAATCTATGACAGCGCTTAGGACATATGATATGATTCGTCCCAGGGGACAAAGAGTAAAAAAAATTCTCATAGATCCGGATCAATGGGATGGTTTTGAAAAAGCAGAAGGCAAGCTTGGTAACAATTTCAAGGCAAGAGCAATATATAAGAACGAGAATAAAACAATATATTCCCCATGGTACGAGGTAACGATCGGGCGGCCCGGATCTTCATCTTTTGAAAAACAAGAAAAGCGTAAACCGGGAGTGTTATCTTCCCGAGAAAGATAAATAGGGGAACGTCCCCAATTAGTTAGGATAAAAAGGGAGTTTATATGTTGATTGAGGTTTTTGGGGCCGGGTGTCCTAAATGTGAACAGGTTGAGAGGGTGGTGAAAGAGGCTCTTTCAGATTTGAACATTATCGCTGATGTTGAAAAGGTGAAAGATATAGAAAAAATTGTTGAGGCCGGGATCATGATGGTGCCCGGATTGCGGATAAATGGGGAACTTAAATCTTCGGGTAAGGTGCCAAAGATCGAAGAAATGAAAAAGTGGATCGAAGAAACAAAGGAGTCTTAATGAGAGTAAAGATCCTAGTCGGATTTTTATGTGTTTTCATATTAAGTATTGCGTGTTTTTCTAATGCTATTGAGATCAAAAATGAAGGTGCTTCTGGGAATTGTCTTATAGTATATTATTTTTACGGAGACATTAGATGCGCGAGTTGTCACAAGATCGAAGATTACACTAAAGAAACTATAGATAAGTATTTTGGCGAAGAGATCGGATCCGGCGCTATTGTTTACGCGGCGGTGAATATTGATGAGGCGGAGAATGAGCATTTTGTTGAGGAGTATCAGTTATATACAAAATCTGTGGTCCTTTCTTTGATTAAGAACGGGGAAGAAGCCCGTAATAAAAATCTTGTAAAGATTTGGGAATATTTAGGGAATCGAACGCAATTTGAAGAGTACGAGCAGCAAGAAATACATGAATTCCTAGAGGAGCTGTAAAAGAGTGCAGATAACCCTTATCCTATCGGCTTTATGGCTGGGTATACTTACTTCGATCAGTCCATGCCCATTAGCGACCAATATCGCGGCGATATCGTTTTTATCTAAACGTATAATGCATCCTAAAAGTGTGATCATGTTAGGGATTGTTTATACGGCCGGCCGTATGATGGTTTACGCCGCACTGGGGGGAGTACTCATTTTTTCTTTGGTCAGCGTTCCTGCTGTAGCGAATTTTTTGCAGAAATATATGAGTAGGATATTAGGACCCATTTTAATATTATCGGGTCTTTTTTTATTAAATATTATCAAGGTCAGTATTCCTTCTATCTCTATTTCTCAAGGCAAGCAAGAGAAGATCGCGGAAACCGGGGTGGGGGGAGCTTTTGTCCTGGGGGTTATCTTCGCATTATCATTTTGCCCCATTTCCGCGGCTTTATTTTTTGGAAGCTTAATACCTCTTGCACTCAACAATAAATTCGGAATTATCCTGCCATTCTTCTATGGGTTAGGAACAGGTCTGCCGGTGGTTGTCTTGACCGTAGGGATAGCTTTCGGGACTCTATCCATATCTCATTGGTTTAATAAGTTAAGTAGGATCGAATTTTACACAAGAAAAGTTACCGGGATAATTTTTATCATTGCGGGTATCTATTACATAGTCGCATTCGTAGTGCCTGTTATTGTGAAATATAGGGTTTAGGGAGTGGACTATTGACTATGGACAATTGACCATAGTCAATAGTCTGTTATCATTGTTTACTAATCACGTCCAAAAGAGGATGGAATCTATGCGATATGAGGTAGATCCGTATAATCGGTTAGTCCTTCGGGATACTGCCACAACTACAGACCTTCCCCGGTTCAGAAAAGTTATTGATGGTAAGTTTCGTGTTGATAAAAACAATAACCTTTCCTATCACATTAAGGCGCCGCTGCCCGAGGCTAATAAAGTGCCTCGTCAATTCAAACTCAAAGGCAAGTGGTCCTTGACCGAGTCGCATGATCTTAAGTTAACTTTGGATAAAACATGCCGAAAAACTTTTGGAGAACAGATAATAGTTAAAGGCGAGATACTGGATGTTGGAGCCGGATCAGTGCTCTTTGCCATGAAGACTAGAACAAAGGATAGCAGGAAGACTTTATATGTTCTCCGTTTAGGAGGCGCGTGGAAAGCCGATAAATATAATAGGCTTTCGTTTCATATTCAAAAAGAAAAAAGCCGCCACGATATTCTTACTTTCACCGGGATATGGGGTATAAATAAAGCTCACCAAATAGTCTATGAATATCAAAAGGCCGTGCTTATAAGAAAAAAGAAAGATACTCGCACCTTAACGTTCAAGGGATACTGGGACATAGGTGAGAAGGGGCGTATAACATATGTGCTTAATAAGAGAGGTGGTTCTTATCTCGGATTTGAAGTTAAGGCCGGTATCTTTAATAAAAAATATATAAAGTATGAAGTAGGGGTAAGGGCTAATCGTCTGGTAGATCCGGTTAATCGGACGGTCACGTTGTTCGGGAAATGGAAGATAAAGAAAAATATCGGGCTTGTGTTCGAGATACAATATTCCGGAAAGAGAGTGCATGCCATAGGTTTCAAGTCAGAAGCCCGCCTTACGGATAAGGATACTGTATCGTTTAGGATAAAGAACAATATTATGGAAAATGAAACAGAATCATCGCTTAAATTGTCACACAGGATCCTTTCGGGCGACGGAGAGGCTTTTCTTCGTATACTGAAGTCGAAAAATAAAACCGGGATATATTCCGGAATAGCATGCCGGTGGTAGAGAGTCCGTAGTGGGTAGTTCATAGATAATAGGATATAGAAAGGGAAAAAGTCACCAGTTACCAGGTTACCAAGTCACCGGAGACCAGGCGACCAGTAGTAGCTGGGGTTTAAACCCCAGCTACTACTATAGTGAAAGTGTAATAGAGTAATTCATACTTGTATTCGCAGGAATGTAGAGTTACAATCACAGTTTAGATCTTTAATAAGAACCAAATAGGATAAGGTTATGATAGACATAAACAGATATTTGGATAGTGACAAAATACTTGCTGATATAGGAGCTTGCAATAAGGAAGAAGCCATTAAGGCGCTTGTTGGGGCTGTGTTTCGGGATTCAAAAACGGCTGATTTTCCTATTAATGAAGAACATGCGGTTAAAGCCGTTATGGAACGCGAGAACCTGCAAAGCACAGGTGTGGGGAACCGCGTCTCTTTTCCTCATGCCCGTATAGGCGGATGGAAAGGGTTCTCTTTGGCCATAGGTATAAGCCGAGATGGTATAGATTTTAGCAGCATAGATGGTTCTCCGGTGAATATTGTGGTACTTATGATATCGTCACAAGAAGAGCCTTACATAATACTTCAGTCTATGGCAACTATCAGCAGGATAGTTATGGAAACGGGTCTTGTTGACAGTATATTGACTGGAAGATATTCTCCCAAGCAGATAAAAGAGAAGTTTGAGCAGGTAAACATAAACTCCACAGAACAGATCCTGGCAGCTGATGTGGCACGGCCGGTAATGAATCATGTTACTTTGGATACCTCCATAGAGGAAGCTACTCGGAAGATGCATTTGAATAAACTTGATATCTTGGCTGTTCTCGATGAGAAGAATAAATATTGTGGCGAGATATCGTGTCTTGATATTTTTGATTGTGGGATACCGAACTTTTTTAAAAGCCTCAATACAGTATCGTTCGTGCGGCACATTGATCCGTTTGAGAAATATTTTAAGATAAAAGGAGACCTTACAGTCAGGGATCTCTATAAAAAAGGTGAATTTTTCATACATAATGACGCTACATTAATGGAGATAATTTTTGAAATGACTGTTAAGAAAAAATCCAAGCTTTTTGTTGTGGAAAAGAATATGGAACTCGTGGGAGCTATTGATAGGTTCTGTATAATAGATAAAGTCTTGTTTTTCTAGGGAAAGGTGATGAATTGAAAGCTATACTTTCTATAATTATATTCTCGGGTGCATATGTCTTAATAGTGACCGAGAAAGTTAATAAAACCATAGTTGCCGTTCTAGGGGCTTCTGCTGTTCTATTTCTGAAACTTATTACTTTTGAACAGGCTATAAACGAAGTTGATTTTAATGTTATCTTTCTTCTGATAGGCATGATGTCGAGCGTATATATACTTTCGAAAACCGGTTTTTTTGAGTTTATTGCGGTAAGTGTGGCGCGGTTTGCTAAAGGAGACCCTAAAACTATAACCATACTGCTTCTTATAGTTACCGCTGTACTTTCGGCGATGCTAGATAATGTTACGACCATTATAATGATAGTGCCGATAACCATACTGATAATGCAGCTTTTAGAAGTAAATCCGGTGCCTGTAATTATTATGGAAGCCATAGCCTCGAATATCGGAGGGACAGCCACGTTAATAGGGGACCCTCCGAATATACTAATTGGCTCACAAGCCGGGTTATCTTTTAATGATTTTCTTGTTCACTTAGGTCCCATAGTACTGCTCATTTTTGTGATATTTCTGCTGAGCGTTCTTGTATGGTTCAGGAACAGTTTCACGGTAGATGAAAAGGTAAAGAAAAGAGTTACCGAATCAGTCCCTGCTCTTGCTATAACAGATCCACGTAACATGAAGCGTTCCTTGATAATATTAGGTCTTATGTTTATAGGATTTTTTAGTCATAGTGCGATCGGGGTCGAACCCGGCATCATAGCTTTGGCTGGAGGCATGTTGATGTTGGTTGTTTGTAAATGTGAAAGTGAAGAAACTTTGATGCGGGTGGAATGGGGCGTTATATTTTTCTTTATAGGAATGTTTATGATGATAGCTGCACTTGATGTCAATGGTGTCATATCGACCATAGGGGAAAAAATACTGCATTTTTCGGGACAGAATCTTTTCTTGGTATGTATAATCGTTCTATGGAGTTCAGCAATATTCTCAGCTGTTTTGGATAACATCCCTTTCGTTATAGTTATGATACCGCTGATAAGACATTTTGTTGTTTATTTTTCGAAAAATGCCGGAATAATAGATCCGTCTATTATTCATCTTCAGGTAGAACAACCACTTTGGTGGGCTCTAGCTCTTGGAGCATGTCTTGGAGGTAACGGGACCTTAATCGGAGCTTCCGCAAACATAGTAATGTCACGGATAAGTGAAAGGAATGGGTATCATATATCTTTTTCAAAATTTTTTAAATACGGTTCAGTATTCACTGTCCAGGCCATGATAATATGCACATTATATATATGGCTAAGATATTTTCATGCCTAACACCAAGAACATATAACTGTTTATTAACACTTAATTCTTCACATGTTTTCAGTGCGGACGGATAATGTAAGATGTTTACGGGGGAATGATGCAAGAAAAGAGCATCATTCTCCCTTTTTCTTGAAAATAGACACAATAGGTCTATAATATAACAAATGCTAGTAAATATAAGAAGGGATATTTATGTTCGGGAAGAAATGGAAACTTAAACGAAAATATAGAGGAGATTTTTATAAGTACCAGACTTCTGTAACAAGGAAGCGAATAGGGTTTTTCTGTCTGCTTTCAGTATTTATATACGCTTTGTTCACGGGGGTAAGCCTGCTTCTTCTTCCCAGGACCTTAAATCCGGCTGAGATGGGTTTAGTTAAGATAATAGTTTTTGGATCTGCTCTTATTTATCTTTTGGTAAGGATGGGTAAGGGAGAGATGTTTGTTAAGGTATGCGCGTATATATATACGGGACTTCTTCTGTATGTTGTGACCAGACTAAATCTAATATATCCGGAATTTATCAAGATGAGTGCTGCTACGTATGTTTTTACTTTGGTTTTTGTGTGTTTTTCTATTCCCTGGGATCCAATAGACACGGTAAACATAACGGGTCTTCACTTAATAGCATATACCACGCTTTTTCTGTATTCTCCGAGATATATGACTCCAGATGTAAAAGAGTTTTTTGACATGTTCTATTATTTCGGAGCGGTAACATTTCTTTGTATGGGGTTTATATTGTTCTTTATTGTGCGCCGGAAAGACAAGAAAATGGAATTTGATAATTTTATACTGCTTAAGGAACAGGAATCCAGAAATGAGCAGATAAATAAAGAACTTGCTTTGGCAGCTAAAGTTAACGAAACCCTGGTGCCGAGGTCGATCAGTACTAATTTTGCTGATATAAGCGTTAAATATATACCGGCAAGTTATATGTCGGGTGATTATGCGCGTTACCATTTTATTGAAAAGGATCTTCTTCTTTTCATAATATGTGATGTTACGGGGCACGGCGTATCGTCCGCACTTCTTGTAAACAGGATGCATACCGAATTTATACGTCTTATAAAGACGGAAACTGATCCCGAAGTAATACTAAAGCATCTTAATTCTTTTATCGTTAATGAATTTGTTGAAGTGGGGATGTATGTAAGTTCTTTTTGCGGGTTGGCCGATATGAAAAATGGCGAGCTTACCTACGCTAATTACGGACATCCGAGTCAGTATCTGTATAACAGCAGCGGTCCTAAGATTGAGCAAATACCTTCAAGAACGACACTTTTGGGGATAATTGAGGATCCTGAACTCGACCCAAAAATAGAGATAGAACTTAATAAGGGGGATAGGTTGTTTCTCTTTACGGATGGATTGATCGAAATAAACAATAAGAAGAAAGAGGAATATGGGCATGGAAGACTTAAAGCTTTTATAGCTGCGAACTCTTTGCTTTCTCCGGATGAATTTAATAAAAAATTGCTAGAGGAGATAAATAAGTATAAAAGTGGAGATTTTGATGACGATATATTTCTTATAAACATACTTATCAAAAAGACGGGAGAGATTTCGAAAGAGATGTCCGGATCGGGGAATAATAGTGAGGAGATATCATGATGAGAAAAGTAGTTTCTGCAGCATGTGTCATTTTGTTAATAGTGGGAGCATCTTCGGCATGTCCCGCCAAGACCGCGGACGAGTCTCAAGGTTCGGAAGAGAGTATGTCTCATGAGCAGAAAATGGTTTCAAAAGCTATAGAGATCGTAGGATCGGTAAAAAATAAAATTGATGAGATGTCTTTAAAGATTGATGAGTATTTGCGCACGTTTATTGAAAAATATGACAGCGTGCGACCTGAAATATCCGACATACGCGTGCGAGTGGTAGAAAAAATAGAAAAGATACGCGCTGAGTTAGGTAAGGACGATCTTTCTTCGCTATCCGAAGACTAAAAAGATAGAAGCTAGAGGGGAGAAGGTAGAAAAAGTCACCAGTCACCAGTTATTAGGTCACCGGTGACTAGGCAACTGGTTACTGGAAACTATTAACTGTTCATTACTCACCGTTCACCACCCATTTTTCACAAATGATAAAAGAGTTATTATGATAGGTATATATGACCTTACTAAAAGATATGGTGACCAGCTTTTGTTCGAGGGCGCGGCCTTTAATGTTAAAAGAGGCGAACGTATAGGTCTCGTAGGAAGGAATGGGCACGGTAAATCCACGCTTATGAAGATTCTTGTGGGGGAAGAGTCTTCCGATGAGGGACGCGTGGATATTCCTAAAAATTACAGTATAGGATATCTCCGTCAGCGTATAGATCTTACGGAACAGAGCGTTCTTAAGGAAGTATGTAAGGGATTGGGACGCCGCAGAGAACGGGAAATTTGGAAAGCTGAAAAAGTTCTTATGGGGCTCGGGTTTACAGAACAGAATATGGAAAATGATCCTGGGATTTTTTCCGGGGGATATCAAATGAGGATAGAACTTGCTAAAGTTCTGGTATCTGAACCCGATATGCTCCTTCTTGATGAACCTACTAATTTTTTGGATATTGTTTCGATAAGATGGTTGGAGAATTTCCTAAAAAAATGGCGCGGAGAACTTATAGTTATAAGTCATGATAGGAATTTTA
>JAVCDB010000071.1 GCA_030765205.1 Candidatus Aadella gelida
AAGAAGCTTTTGTTGTCAGTGGTGTAACCCTATTGTCCGCTGAGCAAGTAGCGACGGCACGAGCCTGTAAAGCCCGGGATGCGTCATCCCCAATCGTGATAGGTTGTGATCCAGCGAGGAATAAAGATAGGACTGTAATAGTCATCCGCCGTGGCAGAGAGATTGTCAAATGGCTCAAGTACGACACAATGGATGAAATGACTCTTGCGGGGATATTGGGCCCATTAATAGAGAGATACCAGGCGATGAAGTGTTTTATAGATACCGGATATGGTTATGGAACGATTGACAGACTCCGGGAACTGGGCTTTGGGCAGTATGTGACGGGAGTACATTTTGGGAGTAAGTCATTACAGCCAGATGTATATAGCAATAAACGTGCCGAAATGGGCGATTCAGTTAGAGAATGGTTCGCTGAGGGTGGGGTTAAGATACCAGATGACGATGAGTTTCATATGGATATGCTAGCAATGCCCCCATTGAGCCCTAAAGGTTCTCGGGGTGTTCTTGCGTTTCCGCCCAAAGAAAAGATCATAGAAACCTTTGGGAGAAGTCCGGATGTGTTTGATGCCTTGATGCTTACCTTTGCTTTCCCTGTGGCGTCTCAAGTAGTACAAAATCAAATAAAAAGAGTAAAATTAGATCAACGTAGATCGTCGAGCCCTCTCTCAACGGTGAGAGATTTCAACCGAACAGGCGGCCAAAAAATAAAAAAGTTTTCGACTAAAGTTGACTTTCGGTGATTTATAGTATATATTTGTATACATATGGAAAAACAAATCAGTATATCTAAAGCAGATAAATTAAGTAAACTAGAGTTTCGTGATTTTATTGCGAAGCTTGACGCAGAAGCTTCTAAAGTTCCAGGGGCAACTCACGGAGATATACCCGGAACTTTAGAACACACTTTCGCCGGTGGGATGTACATTCGTAAGATGACGCTTCCAGCGGGTATGGCGTTCACTACCAAGATACACAAAAAAGAACATGTCTATTTTATTCTATCTGGGGAAGTAACCGTGTTGACAGAACTCGGAAAAGTTCGTCTTAAGGGTCCGTATCAGGGAGTGACAAAAGTAGGAACACAAAGAGCTATGTACGCACATGAGGAAACAGTGTGGGTTACTGTTCACGTTACAGATAGCAAAGACCTCAAACAAATTGAAAATGAAGTTATTGCTAAAAGTTTTGACGAGATAGATGAGCTAGAAAAAATATCTGAACCGGGAGGTTTGCAATGAGTTTTGCAATGACAGGATGGGCAATGGCAGCGGCAATTGGATATGGAGCATATTCAGTAAGCGAAGGTAATACCGCGAAGAAGACTCAAGCTTCTGCTAACCAACAGGCCGAAAGAAAAGCGCTAGATCGAGAAAAGAATTTAGGGAACGTATCTAAAGCAGACGCGCAGAAGAGCGCATCGCGATCTGCTTTTCGCGATGGTTTATATTTTACGTCTCCGACTGGGTTGGGGACAGGGGGGAGCCGTGGACGCTCCCGGTTGATGGGGGCGTAACAGTTTTAAAACAGGAGGAACGGAAATGAGAAAATGGAAGATTTTATTAGTGGTACTGTTTGCAATTGCTTTTGCGAGCACAGCATTTGCAGCAGGGAACAAAAATGATTTAGCTTATCTTAGCCTTGATGAGCTAGAATCAGCTACATCTGTAGCGCTTACAGATGAAGTTATCATTGCTACTTCGAGTGTCCCGCAACAAGGAATTACTGTTGCAGAGATATTAGGCCGCGGTAACGAAGAAGTGAAAGCTACTACCGATGAAGAAGCGGTTTTAGCCGCTGAAAGCGGGAAGACTTTTATTGCTACTTTGAGTACTAAGTTTCAACTTCCAGTAGCAGCAGCAGGATTGAGTTATACTTTTGTTTCTGGTGCGTCTATTGAACTTCAAGTCCAGACAGCTACGAGTGCAGGAGCTATTGTATTTCAGGATGCGGATGGCAATAACAATGCGGTTATAGAAACATCAAACAATACTACAGGAGACTCAGTTACACTGGTTTCTGACGGTACAAGTTGGTATATTTCTAAGAACACGGGCGATTGGGCAACAGGCGGAGCCTGGGCAACGCTCAATACAGGAGCATAATGATTGCTTGGCTTTTGGGTATAGGCTTAGTTGTAACACCTTTCATCTTAGCTCCCGGGTCAGGAAATCTGTCTCGGGAGCCCAAGATGGCTTGGGCAGTATCGTTTGCTTTGGCCATAGGCTTAACAGCTTTATACAAAGGAGTGTTGAAACCTTTTAAAAATAAAGGGGCTTTAGCTCTTGTAGGGTATGCGCTCTTATCTTTTTTCCTTTCTCCAAAACCACAGCTCGCTCTTTTTGGTATCGAGTCGGGCAGGTTTTGGAGTTGGGAACCCATGTTTTACATTTTAACTTTTCTTCTTATGACAGTAGCAGTATCGAGCATCGGGTACACTAAGAAGACACTGCACATTACTTTTGATGTTATGATCTGGTGTGCAACACTGATGGCAGGGCTCGTCATCATTCAGTTTTTGGGGATCGACCAATTTTTTGAACGACGCTTTGGAACATATGGACATATGGTAGGGACTCTCGGGAACTACACATTAGTGGGCCCTTTCTTAACCATAGTTGCACCGTTAGCAATTTACAGGAAAAAATATGCACTTATGGCCTTGATGGTTATAGCTGCTGTTGTAACACAGTCTGATGTAGCTCGCGTAGGTATGCTCGCTATGTTTGCTTGTTACTTCGCACTTAAAAATAAAAAAAGATTTGTTTCGACGGCTGTTGTTGTGTATTTGGCGGTTGGCATTCTTGGGACAATGTATAATACTTCTGAAACAGTTAGACAGCGCTTTCCGGATAACGAAAGATTTTTGACGGCATACCAAAGTATTCACGATCTTACGACACCCGTTATGGAAGGATCGAAGAAAAAGTATTCTATTACGGGGATAGGCATAGGGAGTTTTAAATATTTATTCCATGCTAAAAATAATCAGCGTAATGATAATTTTTTGTATGCACATAACGAGTACGTGCAAGTGCTATACGAAATGGGCATAGCCGGATTTTTATTTTTTATGGGCATGATGGGCTTAATATTTAGACAGAATACCAGTATGAAAGAAATTTTTAGCAGAGGAGTAAGCAACCGGAAGAGAGCGCTGTTATCTAGTTTTGTAGGCATATCTGTTTGTGCTGCTGGGATTTTTATCTGGCAGATAGGAACACATATTTTTTATACGCTTACGATTGTAGGGTTGCTTTATAATAAATCAGTTTGTGCTAAGGAGGATATATGCCAACAGTAAAACAATTAATGGCTAAACGTGAGGTACTTCGTGCGCGCAAACAGCCTTGGGAATACCCTTATCAAATCCTCGGGAAATACATATACACACGAAAACAAGAGTTTCAGCAGACTGTTTCTCCCGGAGCTTTTCTTAACGATGGAATGATAAATGACTCCACCGCGGTTCGTGCGAATGGGGCAATGGCTTCAGCTATCATGGGGGCCCTCTGGAAAAGTGGGGGAAAGACTTTTAGAATACGTAAGCCTCGGCATATACCAGATACAAAAGCTAACCAAGATTACTATATGCGTATAAACGAAGTTATGGCAGAAGCTATGGAGAGTCCTAAAGCTGGATTCGAAACTGCATTTGATGAGTCTCTGCGTGAGGAGGGTGCATTCGGAACAAGTGGTATTGCTGAATTTAAAGGTGACTACCAGAACCCTTTGATTTTTAAAAGCTGGAGCATCCAGTCAGTATTAATAGCTGAAGGTGCAGACGGATTCGTAGATACAGTTTATTATGATGACTCTGTTCCTCTTGCAGTTTTAGTAGATACTTATGGATTAGCGAAATTACCAAAAGATTTACAGGAGAAATACAAAAGCCCAAAATTTCACATGGACCGAATAAAGGTCTGTATAGCTATTGAGCCGAGAAGAGAGAAGGATAGGAAAGGAAAAGGCGATAGTGATTTAGGTATGGAAGTCGCTTCTTATCATTTTACTTTTGAAGGAACGCCACATATGCTCAGGGAGAGTGGTTTCACTGAAATGCCCGTGAGGATAAGCAGGTGGTATAAATTAGCGAATGAAGAATATGGCCGAAGTCCAGGCATGGACGCGCTCCCAGCTATAATGCAACTCAATGCTTTTAAGGAAACTTTTCTTATCTGTGTTGAGAAGAAAGCGGAGCCCCCTCTTTATATTTTAGATGATGGTTCTCTAGGCGGGGGTGCAGTAGATACCTCAGTTCGGGGCTTGTCAGTGTTTAATTCTTTTGGCAGAGCGCCAGGACAACCCCCTATTGGCCAGATACACGACATAGGAGAACTTCAAAGCCTGGCGGCTGCGATAGCAGAAACGAGAGAAGAGATAACGCAACACTTCCTAATCGACAAATTGTATGACCTCAATAATAAGTCACGTATGACTCTTGGCGAAGCCGAGATGAGGTATCAGATTAGGAGCGATGCGCTCTCGTCTATCTATGCAAGAAAAACAGCAGAGACACTTAATCCTCTTATAACCCGATCATTTAATATTTTATTTGAAATGGGGCTATTAGGTATAACCCCAGAGGATGAAGCAACGGCCAATATACTTATTGCTAATGGTCTTGATCCTATAATCATTCCTGCGGATGTGGCTCAAGCGATAGTAATGGGTAAAGACATATACAAGATAGACTATATATCTCCAGCAGCACACGTAATGCGGGAAGAAGAATATCGCGGAGTTATCACTACAGGTAACAACGCTATGCAAGCAATGCAGGTTAACCCTGCTGCGGGGGACAAATTTAATTTTGATAAATTCCTTGAATATTCTCGTGAGCTTACGGGTGCACCAATGGATATTTTGTTTTCAGATGACGAAGTAAAAAAGATACGAGACGACCGTGCAGAAGCACAAAGAGCAGAGCAAGAAACACTAATGGCCAGAGAGCAAGCCGCAGCGTTAAAAGACACTGCTAGTGCTCAGGCATCAATGACAGGAGGGTAACATGGGAGAAGCAAGAATTTCTAAGGAGCAGAAAGAAGCAAATGATAAAGTATATAACGCGTTTGCTAACAAAATGAAAGCTTCGCTTTCGGATATGTCTAAGAATGAAGCAGGACTACAAGTGCTTCGACATCAACTACACGCTAGTGGCTTTCTTCTTCCTTTGACACACGGAACACCTGAAGGTATAAACACACAGTTACTTTTACAAAACGAGTCAAAACGGATGATGTATTTAAGTCTACGCGTTCACATGGACAACGAGACTATTAGACGTG
>JAVCDB010000030.1 GCA_030765205.1 Candidatus Aadella gelida
GTATCAGCATTTTTGAAAAAACGCCCATTTTACAGGCATTTACGAAGTTTGAATACACAATTGATAAGGGTGATACACGTAACCAGTTATTATTGTTTGACTTATAACCGGACACTAGTGGGACAGATCCCTATTTTAGGTTCCCAATCACACCTCGGACATTTCGTCCTCGGTCGCTCCTCGGGTTCCCTACTTTTTTCTAGCATCTAGCTCTAGTCTCTGACTTCTGATCTCAATATCCGGATATCCCGAATATAGTAGATGTACCTGTCATTTTGATATAGAATACTAGCATCATGCGGAGAATTAACACCACAATAGTAGTTTTATTACTAATCTTGATATCCCATAACACTGTTGCGGGAGGGGAGATGTATACTGAATTGAGGGAAAGGATGGTCAACGATCAGATATCGGCACGTGGGATAAGAGATCGGAATGTGCTGGAGGCTATGCGGAAGGTTGAACGGCATCGGTTTGTACCTGAGGCGATGCGGGATGCGGCGTATAACGATTATCCTTTGCCTATAGGGGAAGGACAAACTATCTCGCAACCTTATATTGTCGCGTATATGACGAAATTTGCGGGTATTGGGCCCGGAGATAAGGTTCTTGAGATAGGTACGGGATCGGGGTATCAGGCAGCTGTACTCGCCGAGATCGCTGGAGAAGTCTATACTATAGAGATCGTACGAGCGTTAGGTGAAGAAGCCGAGGTATTATTAAAAGAGTTGGGGTATACTAACATAACGGTAAAGATCGGGGATGGATACAAAGGATGGCCTGAATACGCGCTATTTGATGCTATAATGGTTACTGCCGCACCGCCGGAGATGCCTACAGAACTTATTGAACAGCTTAGGATAGGCGGGAAGATGATAATACCTTTAGGTACCGGGATACAAGAACTTTATGTTATTACACGGACAAAAGAAGGATACGATAAAGAGATGCTTCTGCCCGTCAGGTTTGTCCCGATGGTCCACGGAGAATAATAATGAAAAAGATAATTGTTGGGATCTTGTTTTTTGGGATTGTATTATAGATCGCGGGATGTTTTGAGCAAAGAAAGGTTATTGTCCGCGTGGATGAGAATATGGTTGCCTATTTAACGGTGGGGCAGGTACTGGAATGCCGTCTGGAGGCTAATCCTACTACGGGGTTTGAGTGGCAAGTTGTTCAGTTTGGGGGCAATCTTAAAAGCGTTGGACCGGATGAATATGTAAGGCGATCTAATATGGTGGGGTTCGGCGGGACGAAGATATTTAGGTTTAATGCGGTTAAGGCGGGGATCGAGGAACTAAAGTTCGAGTATTTAAGAGCTTGGGAAAAAGGAATTCCGCCTGGGGCGAGATATATATTGAGAGTTAATATAAAGTAACACTTTGTACCGTTTGCAAATTTGTGAGAGCAAGTGTCCCCTTTTTTGTGTTTAAAGGTGGCCCTTTGATATCTTTGTAAGCTGAGAACAAGAGGTAAACCGGGTTGTAACTTTGCCTTCGGCAAAGGCTTAACCCGGTTCAAGGAAGAGAAGGTTTAAATGAAAACTAGGATCAGGAATTTTACTGAAGAAGAACTTAAGAAAAAGTTTATTGCTTTGGGGTACCCTGTTTACAGGGCGGGGCAAGTATTCAAATGGGTGCAGGGGAAGAATGTTTCTTCGTTCTCGGAAATGACCAATCTGCCTAAAACGATCATTGAGAAACTTGATGAGAAATTCGACATTAATAAACTTGTATGTGCCGACCGGAAAAAAGGTAAAGATGGAACGCAAAAGTTTTTATGGGAACTTGCGAAGGGTGAGTATGTTGAATCTGTTCTGATCAGAGACAGGAAACGCAGGACTATCTGTCTTTCTACTCAGGCGGGGTGTAAGTTTAAATGTCCGTTTTGCGCTAGTGGAAAAGGCGGTTTTAAGCGCGATCTTGATGTATCCGAGATAGTCGGCCAGGTTATGGAAATACAAGAGATAACCAAAGAGAAGGCGACTAACATAGTTTTTATGGGCATGGGTGAACCTTTGGATAATTATGATAATCTTACGAATGCTATACGGATACTTAATGATAAGAACGGACAGGATCTTGGCGGACGGAAAATAACCGTATCAACATGCGGGGTGGTTCCGGGTATCCTTAAGTTGATGAAGTTGGGGATACAGGTAGAACTTTCCGTATCTCTTCATGCTACAAATGATAAACTTCGCGACGAGTTAGTGCCGGTTAATAAGAAGTATCCATTAGCGGAACTTTTAAGCGCATGCACGAAGTATTTTAAGGCTACAAGTCGCGTAATAACACTTGAGTATGCGCTGATAAAAGATAAGAACGATTCGGTCAAGGACGCGGATGCGGTATCAAGAATAGCGCATCGCATAAAGGCTAAAGTAAATCTTATTGAATGTAATTCATATAAATATTACAGTCCCACGCCAGGGAGGGTGCAGCGTTTCAAAGAGAGGATAATGGCGCAAGGCAGCACTGTTATGTTAAGACGGTCACGTGGAAGCGATATTTTGGCGGCTTGCGGGCAGCTCGCGGGAGGGAAGAGTTCGTAGTGGGTAGTCCATAGTTGGTTAATTGGGGACTGTGCCACTCTACAATAGTAAAAACGAGTAGCTGGGGTTTAAACCCCAGCTACGATATCTACGAATCACGAGTCACGAGTCACAAATCACGAGTCACGAACCAGGGAGTTTAAATGAATGAAACTGTTACATCACATTTTGATACATTGTTAACTTTGGGGATAATATTGGTTTCGGGATTTTTTGCGGGGAAAGTAGCCAATTTATTTAAACTGCCTAAGGTTACGGGGTATATTACGGTAGGTGTAATTCTGGCGCCGTCAGTACTTGGCGTTTTACCGTCAGGGTTTGTCGATTCCTCTGGGTCAATAAGTAATTTTGCGTTATGTATAATAACATACGCTATCGGAGGATCTTTATGTTTCAGACGCATACGTAAACTGGGAAGGACTATATTATGGATGACATTTCTGGAAGCAGAACTGGCTTTCATTATGGTGTTCGCGGGACTGTTTCTTTTAATGCCGTTTATCGTAGCTCATACCGGAATGTCACTGTCGAAAGAGTTTTTTCTGCCGTTAGCTTTGTTGGCAGGGGCTTTAGCGTCGCCTACCGACCCTACAGCCGCTCTTTCCATCAAAGAAGAATATAAGACCAAGGGAGAAGTAACTACTTCGATACTGGGCATAGCGGCTTTTGATGATGCCGCCGGAATAATTAATTTTAGCATAGCTACGGGGATAGCGTTGATGTTTTTCGGAGGCAAAGCTCAGGGTGTCGGGGAAACCCTATTACATCCTTTAGCGGAAATACTATTTTCCGTATTGATAGGCTTTGTATTCGCGGTAGGTTTGCTATGGGTAGCCTCCAGAGTTAAAGAAAAAGGATCTATGATAGTTCTTATATTCGGGGCGCTTTTTACCTGTTTTGGAACGGCGAAAATAATGGGACTGGACGAACTGCTGGCTACGATGGTACTCGGATGTACCGTGGTCAACCTGGCAAAAGATGAAGAGAAATTTTTTGTATCGATAAGAGATTATTTTGAAGAGATAATATTTATAGTGTTTTTTGTGCTTGCGGGAGCGCATCTTAAACCTATGATACTTTTAAATTCCGCGTGGATAGTGATAGCGTTTGTTCTTTTAAGGACAATAGGAAAAGTAACGGGAGTATATCTTGGAGGCAAGATCTCTAATGCCCCGGTGAAAGTTAAAAAGTATACGGCATTCGGACTTATACCTCAAGGCGGAATAGTTGTTGGGTTAGCGCTTTTGGTAAGAGGAGATCCCCGGTTTGATGCGATATCCGCGTTACTTTTAAACATTATTTTGGGTACAACGGTTTTTCATGAATTTATCGGACCGTTATTAACCGAGATAGCTCTGAAAAAAGCCGGAGAGATAGATAAGGAAAAAGAAAAAGACATCACCGAAACGGGATGTCTTTAAAAGTGTAGCTTTTCTTTTACCTTTCAAATTTTTTTTAAGGAGGAGAGAAAAGCTACAAAAGACCCAAGATTTTTAAGGCTCATGCCTTTTTTCTATCTAATAGAAAGTATATCATACCGTCCGGGTGAGGCAACTTTTGACAAAAAATAGCTTACTTTTTTAACAGGGTATAAAAGGGGGACGTCTCACTGAATAGCGGTGACGTCCCCCTTTTTCTCTTTATATGGCGGAGAGGCAGGGATTCGAACCCTGGGTACATTGCTGCACACACGCTTTCCAAGCGTGCGCCTTAAACCAGCTCGGCCACCTCTCCTTGAGATGTATTCTACCTATATAATACGATTTTGTCACTAATTTTGTGTAAATAAACTACTAGAGAAAAGAGGTCAGTTTTGATACAATGGAACACGGAGAGATGGCAGAGCGGTTGAATGCGGCAGTCTCGAAAA
The DNA here is from genome assembly GCA_030765205.1 of Candidatus Aadella gelida. Taxonomy (GTDB): domain Bacteria; phylum Omnitrophota; class Gorgyraeia; order Tantalellales; family Tantalellaceae; genus Aadella; species Aadella gelida. The sequence goes on from JAVCDB010000030.1 coordinate 4,428, forward strand.
CTGTTGTGCCCTTTGGGTACCGGGAGTTCGAATCTCCCTCTCTCCGCCATTTGAAAAGAACATCAAATTGCTTCTCTCATGCTTGCAGCATGAGAGGGAAACTTTGCATGATCTCATTTTGGAAAACATTCCAAAATGAAATCATTACATACGTTTCAGAGAAGGCAGGCTCCTGCGTCACCCGTTTTACGGGTTCCTAGTTGTCTCCCTCTCTCCGCATTTGAAAAGAGCATGTAGGAGTTTCTCATGATAAAAAAATATATCATAGCCTTATTCTTTATAGTTAGCGTGATAAATTTCTATACAAGCGTGCAGGCCGAGGTTCTTACAAGTTATGAGAGAAGCGGAGTCGGAGAGAGTCCCGGAACGGAGACATTGTCCAGCCATGAAGGAGCATCAAAAAAAGATACAAGGTATAACGGATGGAATTGGAATAATATTACTCTTTTGATCCGGAATGGTGGAGTTTACGCTGGCACGATGATGAAGCTCGCATTGGTACGCGGGATATATGAAGGTGCAAGAACCCTTGATCCATTAAGAGAACAAGCGGTTTATTTTCAGGCAACCACATATAAGAGAATTGCAGATGCTTTAGACGTATTTTATGTCGACGAATATAACCGAAATATACCTGTAGCAGAAGCTTTAAAAGTAGTAGCTATGTATTTGAGGGGAGAAGAGAAACCCGCAATAAATAGTAAAATAAATAGCATGAGATCCGTCTACAAACAGTGATCCCAGAGCCCAAAACCCGAGAAAAATCAAGGCAATTAGAGTCAAGCCGAAAAAACAAACTTTTTTACGACTAACTATATATTGTGTTTTTCTTGACAATGGGAACAATATATGGTATTTTCTTGAACCAGAGGCAGAACTCATTCAACCGAAGATATTTTAACAGAAAGGAAAACAATGTATCCCACAGAGATTAAATTTGTCAGAAAGAGAGATGGAAGGTTAGAACATTTTGATCCGAAAAAGATCGAGTCCGCAACCCTTGCCGCCGCAAAAGCTGTTGGCGGAGAGGACACCGCAAAAGCACAAGAGATCACTCGTCAGACAATTTCCTTTCTGGAAGTAATTTATAAAGATAAAAGAGTTCCTACGGTTGAGAACGTTCAGGATCTGTTAGAAAAGATCCTTATAGAGAACGGTCACGCAAAGACCGCGAAAGCTTACATCCTATATAGAGAGAAACATGCAAAATTACGTCAGACAAAAGCATTACTTAAAGACGCGGTCAATATGGTGGATGATTATATCCAGCAGAAAGATTGGCGCGTAAAAGAAAATGCAAACATGGGATATTCTCTTCAAGGTTTAAACAATTTTATATCTACTGCGGTATCTAACAAATATTGGCTTGATAGGATATATCCAAAAGACGTTGCTGAGAAACATATAGAGGGAGATATACATATACATGATTTGGGTTCGATCAGTGCGTATTGCTGCGGATGGGATCTTAAAGATCTTCTTACTCGTGGGTTCGGAGGAGCATACGGGAAAGTGGAATCCAAACCACCAAAACATTTTAGAGTAGCACTAGGGCAGATAGTAAATTTTTTCTACACGCTGCAAGGTGAAGCTGCAGGTGCACAGGCCTTTTCAAATTTTGATACGTTATTAGCGCCGTTCGTCAGAAAGGATAAATTGACGTATGCTCAGGTTAAACAGTATATGCAGGAATTTATCTTCAACATCAATGTGCCAACGCGTGTAGGGTTCCAGACGCCGTTTACGAACATTACCATGGATGTTACTATTCCCGGTTCTTTAAAAGATGACGCTGTCATAATGGGAGGGGAAGTTCACGAACAGACATACGGTGAGTTCCAGCATGAAGCAGACGTTATAAACAAAGCTTTCTGTGAGGTCATGATAGAAGGCGATGCTAAAGGAAGGATCTTCTCTTTCCCGATACCTACCTATAACATAACGAAAGAATTTGATTGGGATAATCCGGATCTTGCAGGATTATGGGAGATGACAGCGAAATACGGGATACCTTATTTCTCAAATTTTGTTAACAGTGATATGGGCCCGGATGACGCAAGGAGTATGTGCTGCCGTTTACGTCTGGATAATAGAGAACTCAGAAAAAGAGGAGGAGGTCTTTTCGGGTCTAATCCGCTTACAGGGTCCATAGGTGTGGTCACACTGAATATTCCGCGCTTAGCATACATGTCAGGGACTAAAGAAAATTTCTATGAAGGGTTAGATCAACTTTTGAGAATATCTAAAGAAGGACTTGAAATAAAAAGGAGAGTTTTGGAAGATCTTACTAATCAGGGACTTTATCCATACTCAAAACATTATTTGGCCGACATAAAGAAAAGGCATGGGACTTTTTGGGGTAACCACTTCTCGACCATAGGACTTATAGGGGTAAATGAAGGATGTGAGAATCTATTAAAAGAAGATATCAGCACTAAAAGAGGTAAGGCTTTTGCTGTGGAATTATTGGATTATATCAGGGAACGTATGGTAGAGTTCCAGAAAGAGACCGGACACATGTATAATCTTGAAGCTACTCCTGCGGAAGGCACAACTTACAGGTTAGCGAAAATGGATAGAGTGAAGTTCCCGGGAATCGCCACTCAGGGCGGGAAAGAGCCGTACTATACCAATTCCACTAATCTGCCGGTAAATTATACTGAAGATCTTTTTAAGGCCATGGATCATCAAGACGATATACAATCTCTTTACACCGGAGGGACCGTTTTCCATATGTTATTGGGAGAGAAGATAGGAGACCCTGAAGTATGTAAAAAACTAGTTCGCAAGGTAGCGCAAACATATAAGATGCCGTATTACACGGTAACACCATCGTTTACAATATGTTCAGAACATGGGTATATACCGGGAGAACATTTTACATGTCCTCACGAGGATTGTTCCGGGCAAGAAGATCCCACAAAGGAAGGAGCAGCAATATGAGCAAAGAAAAATGTAGTGTAGAAGTTTTTTCGAGAGTTACCGGGTTTTTCAGGCCCGTTCAGTCTTGGAATAAAGGAAAAACAGAAGAATTTAAAGACCGAAAAAAGTACACGGTAAACGAGGATGTTATAACGAATGCAAATTGCAGGTCTACAGAAACTATCTCTGGTTGATTATCCTCACCATATTTCCGCAGTAGTATTTCTGCAGGGATGTAACTTCCGGTGCGGATATTGTCAGAATCCTGATCTTATCGCACCGGAAGGTGACATTAGCCTTCCCGAACAAGAAGTTATAGATTTTATATTAAAACGAAAAGGTATGATCGAAGGTGTAGTTGTTACGGGAGGCGAACCCACTATACATGATGAGCTTGAACAATTGATCATAAAATTCAAGGAAACCGGTTTAAAGGTGAAATTGGATACCAATGGGTCTGATCCTGAAAAAATGCTGAGCTTCATTCGGCGCGGACTTATAGATTATATTGCCATAGATATCAAAACATCCTTTCCAAAATATTCTCTTTTTTCAGAGAACAAACATCTACACGAAAAAGTCGAGAAAAGCTTCAGATTAGCACTACTCACTACTATACCCTACGAGTTTCGCACCACCTGCGTGCCGGGAGTTGTGGATCAGAAAGACATTGAACTTATAGCAGAAATGGTTAAAGGTGCAGACAAATACTGCCTGCAGCAATTTAGGCCTAATGTAACATATGAAGAGGATTTTAAAAAAGTTAAACCTTATTCCAGGGAAGAGATAGAAGAATTTAGAAAGATACTAGAAAAGAAAATTAAAACAGTTGAGATAAGAGGTTTGTAGGGTAAGAGGGACGAAAGGATAGTATGAAAAAAATCATGAGTATCTTGGTGTTTTGTGTGATAGGCATGATAACTTGCCATGCTATAGCGCAACCGATAGCAGTGTATGTAGCTGTTAGAGGAAATACCGGCCGGGAAGCTGAACTAAAAACAACGATGGAAGAAGAGCTCGCCGCTATCAACCGAGTAGAAATAATACAGAACAAAGAAGATTGTCATGTGTACCTTGATCTAAGCCTTGTAGAACAAGAACCTATAAGGTTTTACGGGTTAGGTATAAGTATTGCCTACAAGATAACAGAGAACCTCTATAGCAGGCCCACTTCAGATGTCGCGCAATTCGGATATGAAAAGATGAAAGATGTTTGCGTGCAGCTCGTCAAAGAAATCGACAAAGGTTTTCTAGACCCGCTGAAACAACCGATTGAGTAGAGAATAGAGGTCGGTCGGTAGTTAGTAGTTAAAAGTAGCCGGGGTTTAAACCCCGGCTACTTTTGTTTTGAATGAGTTTTACTCTTGTGGAGTGGCACCAAATCTGACTCTTTGACTCTTCTTTTTATACGGCACAGGCCTATTCCTTCGAAGCTGTACCATCGGCTAACATGGTGAACAGCGAAGAGGAATGGTGTCCCCGGGCAGGATCGAACTGCCGCTCCCGGCTTCGGAGGCCAGTACTCTATCCATCTGAGCTACGGGGACGCAATTTAATGCTCTGCAAAAAATTGCAGAGCATTAGAACATTGGAGCATTGGATCATTAGAACCTTGGATCATTGAACTGAGGTGACAATGTTTTAATGCGGTCTAATGCTCAATTGCTCTAATGTTCTAATATATAATATATCCGGCATGCGAAGACATTATACCTATTATGCAGAGATATGTAAATCATATGTGAGCAAGAGATATTTAAAAACACGTTCATCTCTCGAGCTTTGTGGGTAAGGGTTAACGAGCGGGTACAGTCGGAAACCATTGTTTTTACTAATATATATTGACAACACAACTAAAGAGTAGTATATTCAAACTTATATTGATTGTTATCCAAAACTTAAAAGGAGGTAGAGGATGAACAAAGCAGATTTTATTAGTTCAGTATGGAAGCTCGGTAAATATGACACCAAAACAGAAGCTGCAAAAGCTTATGATACGGTTGTCTGCGCTCTTACCGGAAGATTGAGCAAAGGTACAGCGAAAGACAGAGTTATTCGTCTTCCTGAACTGGGAACATTTAAGATCAAGACAAGAAAAGCAAGAAAAGGTAGAAATCCTCAGACAGGAAAAACTATCAGCATACCGTCAAAGAAAGTTGTTAGTTTTAAAAGCGGGAAAAGTTTATCAACAAGCATATAACTTAAGTTGATAGCAAGATCAGGGATAAATTAGGTAAATCGGGGACGTTTCCCTATTAACGAGCAAGTGAACAGAAGGTTAATAGGGGAACGTCCCCAGTTTGCATTACCATATCCCTATTTTTATTGAGTTTTTACCCCCTTACGGTATAATAATTTGATAACAAGGTAAGGAACTAAAAACAAGGACATCAATATGAAAATAGCTCAATTATCCGGTTTGTTGCAAGCTGAACTTACAGGGGACGGAAACCTTGATGTTAACGGGATGGCACATCCCGATTATGCTAAAGAAGGTGAGATCACTTTTGCTGATCACACCGAAGACATCGCCGCCGCCGAGAAAAGTAAAGCTTTGAGTTTTCTTACAGAACGGGAAGTAGAGAAAAGCTCAAAAACCGTTCTCAAGGTAAAAAACCTTAAAATTGCCGCAACGATACTTCACCATGCTTTTCTTGATGAGGGATATATCGCTGACGGGAAGGTGCACCCTACAGCAGTTATCTCGGAAACAGCTGTTATAGGGAAGAACGTCTCTATCGGCCCTAATGCCGTAATAGGCGACAACACACATATAGGAGACAATACTGTAATAGAAGCGGGATGCGTGGTCAGAAAAGACACTACTATCGGGAAAAGATGTTATTTATATCCTAATGTGACGATTTACAAGTATGTGGAGCTAAAAGATAAAGTTATTATACATTCAGGGACTTCGATAGGGTCGGATGGGTTTGGATACCTGCCTTATAACGGTGAAACGTACAAGGTTCCGCAAATGGGAAAAGTTATAATAGAAGAGAATGTAGAGATCGGAGCAAATTCCTGTGTAGATAGAGGAACCTTTGGTAATACCGTCATAGGAAAAAATACAAAAGTAGATAATCTTGTTCAGATAGCGCATAACGTTAAGATGGGTAAGAACGTTTTTCTGGCCGCACAGGTCGGTATAGCCGGAAGCGCCACAATAGGCGACGGTGTAATGGCAGGAGGTCAGGCGGGTGTAGCTGACCATATAAAAGTAGCATCCAATAAAAAAATATCCGCTAAATGCGGAGTTATCGGACATATAAGAGAACAGGATCCCGGAGAGTTTTTTGGATTTCCTGCGAGGGAAGCCAGAGAAGCCTTTAGGCAGATGGCGTTTTTGGCATGGCTTAATAAAAATTCTAAAAAGATAATGAAAATGGTAAAAAGTTTTTCTGAGAGATAAAGGCGCCGAGGACGAAATGTCCGAGGCGAATGAGGATATAACTTATGGAGCTATAGCGAACATAAGTTATAAATCCGAATTTGGATCGAAACGTCCCGGTTTCGACGTTCATATAAAAAAAGATAAAGACAAGCATAAAGGGTAGATTATGATAATTCTTACAGGTGGAGCAGGATTCATAGGAAGCTGTTTCCTAAAAAAACTTAACGAGGAAAGTATAACTGACATAATTGTTGTTGATGATTTAGACGAATCCGACAAATGGCGCAACCTTACCAGTAAAAAGTTTATTGATTATGTGCAAAAAGACGATTTTCTGGATCTTATAAGAGAAGGGAAGATCTCGAAGCCTTCCTCAGTAGTGCATATGGGAGCTTGCAGCTCAACAACTTTAAGCGACTCGGATCATTATATAAAGAACAATTACGAATATTCAAAACATCTTGCAACTTGGGCCCTTCAAAAGAAAGCGTCTTTTCTTTATGCGTCATCCGCGGCTACTTATGGTGATGGAAGCTGTGGATACAGCGACAGTGAGGACAATATGGGAGGCCTTACGCCTCTAAATATGTATGGGTATTCAAAACATATGTTTGATATGTGGGCTCTTAACAGCGGGTTAATAAAGAAGATTACAGGTCTCAAATTTTTTAATGTTTTTGGCCCGAATGAATATCATAAAGAAGACATGCGCAGCGTTATCTGTAAAGCATTACCCGCGGTACGTGATACGGGTAAGATGAGCCTTTTTAAATCGTATAATGAGAAATACCCCAATGGCGGACAGATGAGAGATTTTATATATATAAAAGACGCAGCTGATGTTATGTACCATCTTTTTATGCATCCTGAGATAACAGGTATATATAATCTGGGTACAGGAAAAGCCCGAACATGGGAGGATTTGGCAAAAGCGATTTTCGCAGCTTTAGGGAAAACCCCTAAAATAGAATATATTGATATGCCGGAAACCTTACGCGAAAAATATCAATATTTTACACAAGCCGATATGACGAAATTGAGAAATACAGGATGCCCTTTAAAATTCCGCAGTTTAGAAGAGTCTATTAAAGATTATGTGGGTTATTTAGAAAACAGAACGTATCTTTGATCTTTCCTTAAGAGGCGATCTCACGAAAGTCTTTTTTATCAGCATCATAAACCGTTGTACGATTGCGGCCGTTTTCCTTTGAGCGGTATAGAGCCTGATCAGCCTGGTTAATAAGGGTTTCAGGATTATAATTGGGCTCCCCGTTATAGGAAGATACTCCCATACTAAGAGTAACGCCAACATATTTACCCTCGACCTTTATTTGAGTTTGCTCTACTTCAGATTTTATCCTATTGGCTATTTCTATAGCCTGTTCGGTAAGAGATTTGAGACGCTTGGAGATACTTTCAGCTTCTTCAATGCCGGATTCAATAATAAGCATAGCAAATTCTTCGCCGCCATACCGTCCGACAATATCGAAAGATCTTACGTTTCCGCTGATTATATTAGACACGGTCTTAAGCGCTTTATCTCCTGCCAGATGACCGTATGTATCGTTGAAATTCTTGAAATTATCGACATCACACATGATCAGGGATACCGGATGTTTATACCTTTCAGAGCGACTGATCTCTTTTGCCAGATGTCCTTTAAAATATTGATGTGAGTATAGGCCGGTAAGCCCGTCATGTACGGCTTGATACTCGGCAACACGTTTCTGATGTTCAATAATATTGTTATATTCCCGGAAAAGCATTATTGACAAAAGGAGAAGCAGCAGGATAGCGAAAAAAAGTCTTGTAACGTTCATCATGTGAGAATATTCTTCAAGACCCCGTTTATATTCCTTGTTGATATCATATATCAGCAAAGTACCTATTTCTTTGGTCCCGAAATTGATAGGGTAGACATATTCCGCGCTTAATATATTTATTTCTTCGACATCGTCCAGAACACTGTGCATTAACCCGTCGTCATCCTGGTATACGAAATTAACGCTTAGGAACGGTATGTCATTGTACTTCGTCACAAAGGGGCGTATGTCCGAAAGTACGGGAGAGGAGACTTCCTGCCGGAAACTTTGGTATATCGACGAAGCTAGTCGTTCCGCACGTTCAAGATTATAACTAGCCGGTTTTTCAATGAAATAACGGTGCATGATATTGCTTTGCCGATTAAGCAGGAAATTAAAAAGAAACCAGCTTATCATTATAAAAAGAATCAGCTGACCGATAAATCTTGTTTTTAGGAGTGATAAACGCATAATCAGTTTTTAGAGATCTTCTCCTTTAGGTAAAACATTTCTCTCATATGGCGGCTTTCCTCGTCTATCAGGGAATCTATGGCATCCACGCCGTTACCGGCCGTATGCTGCCTGAGGTCATGAAGGAAGAGCATAAGATCCTTTTCAAAAGTTATACCGGCTTGCAAGGCTTCTTCTTCGCTGATAGTTTTTTCAAGAGCCTGTTTTTGAGCGGAATTGCAATGAAAAGTATTAGCGTCTACGAGGGCCTTTAAATACAGAGCCCTTTCGCCCGGGTACGCTTCCTCTCTGATCTTGGCGGGGAGTTCGTCGATCCATTTTTCGATATGATGTTTATGCCGCTGCTCGTCTTTAGCAAATTCAGTAAAAAGGTTGCCCACATGATAGTTTTCGCAGTTTCTGGCCAGAGCTATGTACAGTTCCACTCCGCGGGTTTTTGCCTGCGCGGCCATCTGTAATACATCCTTAGCAGTATACTCTCTATCCATTGCCTGACTCCTTTTATATTATTAATCCTATTGTTGTGAATATAACACATATCAATAGAATTTTCAAATTATATAAAAGTATGGCCGTAGCCGGGGTTTAAACCCCGGCTACGGCTATGGATAACTAAACCCTAAGAGAACATCGGGCGGACAACAGTTCACTGCTCACAACATACTGGTTAAACAGAAAGGATTGCGGGGACTATTTTTCTTACAGAATTGATCATGAATATCTCATCCGCTTTTTTAAGATCATCAAGAAAAAGAACTTTTTCTTTAAGAACAAAATCTTCACGAACATTAAGAAGATACTCCCTGTATACTCCGGGGAGCAGTCCGCTGGATGAGATGGGAGTAAAATGATCTTCACCGTTACGGATCATTATATTACCAATGGATCCTTCGGTAACTTCGCCTTCACCATTAAGAAATATAATGTCAAAAAATCCGTTAGATCTATACTTTGCAAGGTCATGTTCGTATAGTTTACGGTTAGTGGTCTTATGGTAGAGGAACTCGTCAGCTCGGTCAGTTCTGGAAGAGGAAACCGCTATTTTAACGGGAAGATTTTCGGGCGCATCCAACTCAAGTGACGATAACTGCAATTTACCATTTTTTTTAACGATTAGCTTAATGCGGTATTTTTTATTCTCATCAAAAGACATTACTGCATGGTTAAGAAAATCGGTTATTTCAGAAATATTATATACAAACGAAAAATGTTTTGCGCTTCTTTCCAGACGGGCAAGGTGAAGATCCAGAAGAAAATATGAACGATTTTCCCATAGGAGCGTTTCAAAAAGATCAAAATCCGGACCCTCGAAAGCCTGTGCTATAGAACTTTTATTCTGTGTGTTAAAAATTTTAGACATATTGCATCCTTTGTTTTTAAAGAGTAGCATACAGGGAAGGAAAATACAAGCCGGAGAGAAGAGGCCAGAAGCTAGAAGTCAGAAGTTAGAGATCAGTGTAGATTGACCGATGTTCGTTTTCTGTCATCCCGACCGATTTCTGCGAAGCTTTAGTGAAGCAGAGGAGTGGAGGAATCTGGATACGAAGATGAGGAACAATAATAGACGTAGCCGGGGTTTTCTTTATTTCGGCGTCAGAACCAATTCTTCCAAAAGATGTTGTAACCCGGTAAGAGATACCGGCTTTTCCATCGTTGTAAGATTAGGGTAAGACGAGATAACAACGTCATCTGCTAATGCGCTGAACGCGGTGCATATGATTATCGGGATCTCTTTGTGCATTTCTTTAAGTTTTTCTATGACCTGATATCCATGCATTTTAGGCATCTTTATATCTAATATTATGGCGTCAATATCGTCATTCCATGTAGTCACCATCTTTACAGCTTCTTCGCCGTCTTTAGCTTCTATAGCCGTAAACCCGCATCTTGTGACTACTTCACAAAACAAATTACGTGCATCAGCTTCATCCTCAGCTACTAGTACTTTTTTTGTGTGTACCATTCCATCCATACTACGAACTGCTCCTTTCAGTTATACCGGCACAAATTATAGAACACCCTATAACCCGAACCGAGATATATAAAATATAGTGTATTGTTGTGATCAGATAAAATTGTCAAGCGAGGAAAGAACTGTAGCCAGATCTTCTCGCAAACAATACAGTATATGTATATTTCATAAAAAAGCAAATTCAGATAAAAAGAAAAATTTAAGTATTTCTATATAATATTATCCAATAAAGACTTAAGAACTTCAAGAAAGATATGTTTTTTTAAGAAAGAAGAGAAAAGGAAGAAATTATATTTTAATTATTTTAGAAACGAGATAATCTGTACGAGTCTTTTTTGATTATGGCGTGCCCGGGTGAGTAAGGTTAGAACCTGTTTGACGATCGTTTTTATGTAGAAACCAACTTCAGCCTGCATATTGCATAGAAATATGCTATCCTTTGTTTATGATTAAGAGAGATGCTGAAAAGAAATTAAGAGAGTTATCAACACGTTATAGCGTCGTGATGGTGACTGGTCCCAGACAGTCCGGAAAAACGTTACTATGTAAGTACGTGTTCAAGAACAAGCCGTATATTTTGTTTGAGGATCTTGATCAAAGAGAATATGCGCAAAATGATCCGAGGGGGTTTTTAGAACAGTTTCCTGAAGGTGCTGTTTTTGATGAAATACAAAAGGCTCCCCAGATAATATCTTACCTGCAGGGGATTGTAGATTCTTCAGCAAAAAAGGGCTCTTTATTTTAACCGGAAGCCAGAACTTGCAATTATCACATCATGTTACTCAATCACTTGCAGGAAGAACAGCAATATTGAATTTATTGCCGTTCTCTTTTCATGAGATAAGAAACAAGATAAAAGAGATGTCATTAGATAAAATTATTTTCACCGGGTTGTTTCCGCGAATATATGATGAAAATTTGCCTCCGGAAGAAGCGTTAAGTTTCTATTTTGGAACTTATGTTGAAAGAGACGTACGGGAACTAATAAATCTTAAAGATGTCATCAGATTTCAGGCGTTCGTAAAACTTTGCGCAGGACGTGTGGGACAACTTTTGAACCTTTCTTCTTTGGGGAATGAGGCTGGGATTTCACATCAGACCGCCCGGGATTGGTTGTCATTATTGGAAGTAAGTTTCATAACTTTTCGTTTGCCGCCATATCACAGAAATTTAAATAAACGTGTTGTAAAATCACCAAAGTTATATTTTTATGATGTGGGTCTTGCCGCTCATTTACTGGAAATACGGAATCCGTCACATGTCAGGAATCATCCATTGAAGGGGGGGTTGTTTGAAAATATGGTAATAAATGAATTCCTAAAGAACAGGCTTAACCAGGCAAAAGACAATAATTTGTGCTTTTTTCGTGATAGTAATGGCAATAAAGTAGATTTGATCATTCCTGAAGGAGATGGATTGTCGATCATAGAGATAAAGTCAGGAAAAACTATAGGCTCAGATTTTTTCAAAGGATTAAATAGTTTTAGAAAAAATTCAAAAGAGAAGATATTGCAATCCACCTTGGTATATGGCGGCAAAGAGAAACAAAAAAGAAATCATACCCAAGTTATTGGTTTTAGAGATTGTCCGGAAACCTCTCAATAAAAAATCCTCCCCCGTGAGCCTTATTTCACTTTAATCATAAGAAATATGAAGCTGTAAAGTTGCCCAATATAGCAAATTTTACAAACACGAACATATTTTACCAAAAAACAGACATAAAGAGATATAATCCTTTTATGACTAAAGGCATGTGGCAAAGCTTGCTCCGGATAATATAAAAAAGGAAATGTAATGATGTATGGTAAAGACGCGTTACCCAAAGACACGATTAAAAAGATTACGCGAATATTCAAACGAGCCGGAATGTCCATTGAAATAGTGTCATGGAAACATCCCGTGCCTCACGTTTGGTCTGTGCACGTGAGAGAAACTCACTGCCATGCATTGTATGTAAACGGCAAAGGGACGACAAAAACGGCGGCCCTAGCAAGCGCTTTGGGTGAGTTTATTGAACGAGTAATGACAGGATATTCTTTTACTGATTTTGCGTTAATAGGCATACAAAAACAAAAAAAGTTTCTTTTTTCTCCTGATGAGAAATGGTTTGGATCGGGAAAGACGGGTTTTCCACAAGGACTCTTAACTACAAAATTAAGAGCTTTATATGATCCTGCAGGTCAGTTGAACGCAGAAGACCTTGTAGATCGCATGTCAGCGGGATATGGTAAAAATGCTATTTGTACGCGCCCGTTTAAACGCGTGAAGGATAATAAAACTATATATTTCCCCATAAACGTTTTAGATAATCTTTACGCGAGTAATGGTATGGCTGCCGGAAACACAAAAGAAGAAGCGTCTGTTCAGGCTCTTTCTGAGGTATTCGAACGCTACGTTAAAACTACGATCATCCGACAATGTATAGCTATACCGGATATCCCAAAAGATTTTTACGCTTCACTAGAGCCGGTGGTCAGGGCTATAAATGCTCTTAAGGAGGCAGGGTTTAGGGTGCTCGTAAAGGATGCCTCTCTTGGCGGGCGATTTCCGGTGGTTAACGTTACGATTATTGATAAAAAAGCCAGGAAATGTTTTCTAGCCTTTGGCGCACATCCTTCATTTCCTATTGCACTAACGAGGACGGTAACAGAACTCTTGCAAGGACAAAAATTGAGAACGTTCCGGGGATTAAAGAAGCCGAGCCGGAGTAAAAAAGAAGTAAGAGAGGCGTCTAATCTCGTTGCTCATTTTATAGATTCGAGTGGTATTGTGTCAGAAGATTTTTTTAAAAAGAAACCCAAGTATCGCTTAAGGCCGGTTAATTTTGCCGGTACTCGTACCGAAGAAGAGCAATTTCTCCTATCAATTTTCAAGAAATTTAAAAAAGAAGTATATGTTAACGATATTTCAATTGATGGATTTTCTATCTGCCGCGTCGTTGTGCCGGGGTGGTCTGAAGTCTATCCTGTAGATAACCTGGTTCATACAAATGATAATAGGGCACGATCCTTAGCGCAATACGTGTTTAAGCTGCCTAAAGCCACACCATCCCAGATGGAGGAAGTTCTGTCTCTCATTGATGACGGCAGTCTCGGAGATCAGGAGATAGTAGCGACTGTTTTAGGGATAGCGCTTGATGAGGGAAGTCCGTGGGAACGTCTTTGTTTTGGAGAGCTGAAACTTTTAATTCTTCTTTATTTGGGAAAAAGAAGATTGGCTCGAGTACAGCTGGCATGGTGTTTTGATGTCGGATGTGTACGAGAGGAAATGAAAGATGTCTATGAATGCATGGCAGGGTTTTTCGATGAAAAAGAAAATGACTGGTTTAGTAATAGGGTTGTATCCCGAGCACTCAGATTATTTGCCGGGGCGGACGTGTTTTATGAATTGTATACCCCGAGCGGTATGATGCGGGGAACAATGGCACATCAAAAAATCATTAAAGCATTTATAAAATCGCGGAAGCTATATTAGAGGAAGTCCCTTCAAAAATGGCGTGCCAGGCAGGATTCGAACCTGCATACAATTGATTGCCCATAATAATCAACAAAAACAATGGTTATAAGGCCAGACTTATTTACAAAATAGGCTGTTTCTGCCCTTGACTTTTTAACAAAATAGTGTAATATTTTAGTATGATTAGATCAGTAACTGCTAATTTACTTAATTGGAAAAATTCTTCTTCCCGAAAAGTGATGCTCCTTAGAGGCGCTCGGCAAGTTGGAAAGACCTATTCCGTAAGAGAACTGGGAAAAACTTTCACCTTTTTTCTTGAAGCTAATTTTGAAAAAGACAGAGAAATACATCAATTCTTTTCCGGTTCACTTGATCCTAATATGATCTGTCAAAAAATATCCGCATATTACTCTATTCCTATCATCCCCGGAAAAACCTTGATTTTCTTTGACGAAATACAGGCATGTCCGGAAGCTATAAGTTCTTTGAGGTTTTTTTATGAAAATGTTCCGGATATTCATGTAATAGCTGCGGGATCCTTGCTGGAATTTGCATTGGAAAACATCCCTTCGTATGGTGTGGGTAGAATACAACACCTTTTTATGTATCCACTGTCTTTCGATGAATTTTTATTGGCAAACAATGAAAAGGGGCTACTGGGAGAAAAAGGTCAGGCTAGTCCGACTACCCCGTTAGAAAAACCTTTTCATGATAAACTATTAGATTATCTTAAAATTTACTATCTTTTCGGAGGCATGCCCGAGGTAGTATCAGAATATGTCACAACCAAAAATATTCTTAATTGTCAAAAAATCCTCGACAACTTGATCGAATCATTAAAAGATGATTTTGCGAAATATCGAAAAAGGTCCCTCGTGCAGAGACTAAGAGAGGTCTTTCTTTCCATTACCGTGCAAGCCGGATCAAAATTTATGTTTTCAAACATAGATTCAGATTCAAGACATGGATCGCTAAAGGAAGCGCTGGATATACTTGTTCAGGCAGGATTGGCATTCAAAGTATTTCATTCTTCGTCCAGAGGAATTCCATTGGGTGCCCAAGTAAAACACAAAAGATTTAAAGTAATTCTTTTTGATATTGGGATGCATCAGCGAATATTGGGAGCTGATGCGAGTGGTATACTTACAGCTAACAATGTAGAAATGATAAACAAAGGGAGTGTAGCAGAGCTATTTACAGGATTGGAGATAATTAAATATTCTCCCTCTGATCTCCGGGCAGAAATATATTACTGGCACAGGGAAAAAAGGGGAAGCACTGCGGAAGTAGATTATCTTGTCCAAAAAAATGGAGCAATTATACCGGTAGAAGTAAAAGCAGGAACAAGAGGAAAAATGCAAAGCATGCGGATTTTTATGGAAGAAAGAAAGCTAGAAAGTGGCATAAGGATATCTTTAGAACCCTTTTCTTCGTACGGCAATATCGATGTAGTGCCGTTGTATGCGATCAGCAACATTATTAAGGAGCGGTAAACATGATTTTTGAAATAAAAAAAGCAAAAAATGGAACAATATTAAAAGTCAATTCCGGCATTGAGGATAATGAAATAGAAGAAATTGTCTATCAAGAGAAATACGATGATGAAATAGAATGCTTTGCTGATTTTTTAAGATATCTAGAAGAACATTACGGCCCTCCAGCCGACAGGCATTCCGCAAAGAGGATTTACATTAATATACGCCCCGGAGACAAATTTGAAGATTATGGTGTTCCTCATAGCAAATAATCCTCCCCTGTAAGTAGTCATTGGGATCAATCTTAAAAAAGGGAACCAAATAAACGTTCGTTTATTTAAGTAAAAAGTTAAGTTTTCTTTCTGCCGAGGTCAAGCCACAGGATAAACAATGTAAATAGCGCACACAAAACCAGTGGGAGTACCGGCGTGTTGTAAGCCTCGGAAACAATAAGAGAAAAAAGATAAGGGAATATGGTATAGGCAAGAACCCTAAGGAAAATGGGACAGGCCACGCGCTTTGCTTGGGTCTGCCCCTTTTTTTTATTGGCGTGCCAGGCAGGATTCGAACCTGCGACCTACGGTTTCGTAGACCGGCGCTCTATCCAGCTGAGCTACTGGCACGCGTATATGCTCTTAATTTTAGGATGTTTATTCTATCATAACTGTGGATATAGTCAAAAATTAAAAAATTTAACTGTTGAAATTTAAAGGTTTTGTCCCAAATTGGTTCTTATAATCTCATCGTTCGTCGGTTTCTCTGTTTGAAATGTCATTTTACTATTATTTATCCAACAATCTTCGTTGTTTTTCTATAACTTTAACTATTTTCTCAAGAACATCTTTCCATTGACTATTCTTTTTGAATTCGGTAGTTAAGATTTTTGCCTCGGGACTCAATTGTTTTCCAAGGGTTTTCAGTGTATTTAGCACAAAGCGTGGATTTATGGCCACAACTTCCGCCAATTTTTCAAAGTGACGAGGTCGTATCCATTCCAATCTGTTCTCACCACCTATCTTCATTGCCATCTTCTTGCTAAGATTATCATAAACATATGTTGAAATTAAATCGTAGAAGGGAGCCAGAATAATACGGTCGTTATCATAGAGAAAAGAGAGATTTTTTGCGTGGGCATCCGCATTACCAATATAATAATTAAAAATGACAAACTTTAATAGACGGTTCTTATCCAGTACAGGTTGAGAACTGTTGCTGTCTATCAAGGAAAAGCAGTCAACTAGGTTGGGGCCTCCTTCAGCTTCATATTTCTGGTTTGAAGAGATACCCAGTGCCTGACAGAAATCTTCCTGATGTAGTCTTTTTACATCAGTTTCTGTTTCAAGTCTGTCGTAACGCTCGATCAAAAGAAAATTTATTTTGTCATTTATGATTTTTACGGATGGAACCAAAAGTCCGGCATTTTCTGCTAATTTCATACAGAAAGCCTCATTTGCTACGGTGTCCTGTAAATAATCAATCGGCGGTTTGATTATATAATTGCTAGCTTTCCGGCCTCTAGGAAGAAATAGTTTATTATCTTTGCAATATACAGGCAGTTTATCTTGTGCTCCTGCTAACGAGAACCGGATATCTTTTCGTCCGATAAGCAGAGGTTTTTTATCGGGATTGGATATTATCCTTGATAATTCATCTATGGAGATTTCTTCATAACCGCCTTCCTCTGGGATTGAAACATTCTCGGGCAGTATTGTTAAAGCTCCTGCGCATTCTCCTCCGATAGCATTAAGCATAGCGTAATTATTTTTTTCAGAAACCCCATAAAAACGCGCTATTTTTTTCTTAATCCCTGATTCAGGCAATAAATTCTCGAAAAATGTCTCTGAACGAATTTCCTCAAAAGCTGATCTTTGTAACGGTAAAGATATCGATATAGGACAAGAATCTTTGCTGTTAATCCAGGCTTCAGAATATTGAAAGATTAACCCTGCTGGTTTCTTAATGATCCTGCCGACAAGGTCATTGTCCCAAAACACATTCAATGTATGCTTCATTATCTGATCCTTCGTTCTTCGATTTTAATAATGAACCCCAATCCTTGGATTACCTTAAAAACTTTACTAATTTCAAGAGTTGTTTTTCCATTTTCAAGTTCCGAAATAAACCTTGTCCCCACATTGCAGAGAGCCGCAAGAGAGGCCTGTGTCAATTTCATGTTTTTTCTTTTTGTTTTTACAACGGTACCAAGGTCAACAATACTGTTTATATTAGACATAATATCCTCCATTTTATTCCCGTACAGTATTAAGTATATCATAAGACATGAAAAAAACAAATTTTATTCCTGTTCGGTAATAAAAAGATGAAATTGGCATGTTTTAGTATATATTTTACCGTACGGTAATAAAAAGTTTATAGCCCTATTTTTATGAGAATTAAAAAATATTGTCAAAACCGGGAAATAGGGGTAACATAATCGGGTTATGGAAAAAGATAAAAAGAAAAAAGCTATAGTAATGCTCTCCGGCGGGTTGGATAGTTCACTAGCGCTAAAGATGGTAACCGATCAGGGGATAGACGTATTGGCATTACATTTCACATCATCTTTCTGCAGATGTGACGGTGCGAATGCATGCGGATCAACCGCACGTAAAGTCTCCGGATTTGTCGGAACTGAACTTAAGATCGTACGGGTAGGACAGGATTACCTGGATCTTATAAGGAATCCTAAACATGGGTACGGTAAAAACATGAATCCGTGTATAGATTGTAGGATACATAAGTTCAAGTACGCGCGTAAAATGATGAACGAGATCGGTGCATCGTTTATAGTAACCGGTGAAGTTTTGGGTCAACGGCCTATGTCACAGCATAAACGAGCTATGATGATCATAGAAAAAGAATCCGGGCTGGAAAGATTGATCGTGAGGCCGTTATCAGCGAAGATCATGGCGCCTACGATACCCGAAGAGAACGGATGGATCGATCGCGAAAAATTACTTGCTTTTCATGGGCGTAACCGGACACCGCAGATAAAACTTGCGGAAGATTTGGGAATAAACGATTACCCTTGCCCCGCAGGTGGATGTTTATTGACCGATTCCGCGTTCTCTCGAAGGTTGAAAGATCTGATAGAGTATGGGACTTTAGATATTAATAATGCGGAACTTTTAAAAGTGGGCCGACATTTAAGAATAACACCGGATTTTAAGTTTGTTATCGGACGTAATGAAAAAGAGAATGATATACTTACTGTATTAGCGCAAGAAGATGATATAGTTTTTGAACCTAAAGAGGATGTTTCCGGTCCTACGGGGCTCGGTAGAGGGAAATGGGATGAAAAGATGATGAATATAGCCGCGAATGCTATGGCACGGTATATTAAATCTGATACTGATGAGATTGAGATCGAAGTAGGAAAAAAGAGTGATCCGAAGAAAACGGTTATATTGGCGAAAAAGATGGAAGATAATGAGATAAAGAAAATGATGCTGGTATGATCATGAATATACACGAGATGTACATGAAAATAGCGTTAACTGAAGCTCAGAAAGCATCTGATGCAGATGAAGTACCTGTCGGTGCGGTGATAGTGCATAACAACGAGATCATCGGTAAAGCGCATAATCAGATCATTACACTTAAAGATCCAACTGCGCATGCTGAGATGATAGCCATAACTCAAGCAGCATCGCATATGCAAAACGAAAGATTGAACGGTTGTGACCTTTATGTTACAATTGAGCCGTGTTCAATGTGTGTAGGCGCAGCGGTTCTGGCAAGGGTAAGACAGATAATATACGGCGCAACAGAACCGAAAACCGGAGCATGTGGATCGGCTATAGATCTTACAGCGAAAGGCTTACACAACCATAAGATAGAAGTCGTGCCTGGAGTGCTTGAACCGGAATGCAGGACAATCATTCAGGATTTTTTCTTGGATAAAAGATAGACATATAAGTGTTAAGTTTTAAGAGATAAGTATAAAAAGCGGAGAGGTCGCATAGTTGGCTTAGTGCAGTGGTTTGCTAAACCGCCGTGGGGGTTATACCCCACCGAGAGTTCGAATCTCTCCCTCTCCGCCA